>NZ_JBXWMF010000017.1:0-116571 GCF_059609725.1 Ruegeria sp. YTSC199 | reverse complement strand
GTCTTGCCGTGGTCAACGTGGCCAATCGTGCCGATGTTGACGTGCGGCTTATTACGCTCAAACTTTTCCTTTGCCATTCCTCAGGCGCCCTTTTGCGATTTGGGGGACCCTTGGTCCCGTGGTTACATCTGCGCGCGCGAGATATTTGGTTCAAAGGGGAAAATCAAGCACATCCTGCGTGGAAAGCAGGTTAAGACGCCGGATTTTGCGTCACCACGTCGGATTCGAGCGGTTGGATCAGGTCTGGACGCCGGTCGAACCAGCCGTTCTCTTCATGTTCCTCGGCCAACCACTCTTCTACCCGGTCAGCGACTTTAAGAGCCAGACCGCTCATTTGTTCCTCTTTGGTACGCTCGTGACCCGATCCCTTCAGGGCGCTGCCGCCAGTTGTGTCTTCCAGCACCTGGAACTGCTTCCCCTTGGCCAGGAACTCTTTCTTGTTCACGTCATAGACGTTGACCAGAACAATCGCCGTGCTTTTGGGGTTATAGATCACCGGGATGCCCGGAGGCGCCAGCATATACCCTTCGAGGCTGATTCCGACGTCGTATTCCTGAGCACCCGCGTAACGACCCAATCGAATATCGACGGCTTTCTGAATGGCCTCAGTCCATTCATCCGGCGTGGCATCGCGCGACACCGGGCCCTGAACCGCCTTGTCAGCAAAAGCATAGTTGACGCGCAGCTTGAACTCGCCCAACGACTCAGGTTCTTCGTATACCTGCGTCTGCGTGCAAGCGCCCATCAGGGCCAGTCCGGTAATCAAGGTCAGAATGCGCAACATGTCTCGTCTCGATAGGCTTGTTTTCTTTGATCTAGCGCACCGATACGGCCTGTGCCAAGCCATATCGGCAGATTTCTACCTGACGCCCGCGCGCGATCACGAAAACTTATAGTCGCGCGGGAACCCGTAGGGCGGTTTTTTCCCGACGCTGGCACGCTTTGCCAGCCATTGGGTCATATCGGCCTCGTGGCGCGTTTTGTCACCACCCATGGACCATTTCAGGCCCTCTTCCCAATTAAAGGTGGTGATGTCGGACAACCCGCCATCCAGTTCCAGCGTCCCCTGCCGTCCGCGTGCCATATTGTATTTCTGCAAACGCACGCCCTTGCCGCGAGTCATCTCTGGTAATTCTTCTGTCGGGAACACAAGGAACTTGCCGTTCTGAGACACCACGGCCACGTGGTCACCTGAAACCGGCTTGCAGATCATCGCCATCTCGTCACCCTTGACGTTCAGCACCTGTTTGCCGTTGCGGGTCTGGGCCAGCACTTCATCCTCGGGCACAGTGAAGCCGTTACCCGCATCCGAGGCCACCAACAGCTTGCGCCCCGGCTTGTGGATCAGGATGTCGATGATCTGCGCCTCGTTTGGCAAATCGACCATCAGGCGCAGAGGTTCGCCCATGCCACGCCCGCCCGGCAGGTTGGCGGCGCTGACGGTGTAAAACCGCCCATTGGAAGCGAAAACCAGCAGCCGGTCCGTAGTTTCTGCGTGGAAGATGAAACGCGGGCCGTCGCCGTCCTTGAACTTCAACTCACGTTTCAGGTCGATATGGCCGGTCATGGCGCGAATCCACCCCATCTGAGAGCAAACGACCGTGATCGGCTCCTTGTCGATCATCGCCTCAAGCGGAACTTCCTCAACCTGACCAGCTTCTGCAAATTGCGTACGACGAGCGCCGCCTTCGTAATCCTTGCCAAAGGTTTTCTTGGTCTCTTTCAATTGCTCCGAAATTTTTGCCCATTGCAAGGCCGGATCAGCCAGCAGGTCTTCGAGGTTGGCACGTTCTTCCATCAGCGCGTCGCGCTCACGAACCAGTTCCATCTCTTCCAGACGGCGCAAGGACCGCAGACGCATGTTGAGGATCGCGTCGACCTGAACCCCGGACAACTCGCCCTCACCCGGCTTGGGCGAGACGTAGTCGGCCTCATTTGTGGCCCGGATGTGGTCGATCCCCCAATCCTCGCGCATCAGCGCGGCTTTCGGGTCGTCGTCATAGCGGATGATGTCGATGACACGGTCGAGGTTCAGGAAAGCGACGATAAAGCCCTCCAACACCTCTAGCCGATGATCGATCTTTGCCATGCGGTGACGCGAACGACGCAGCAGCACCTCTTGCCGGTGATCGAGGAAGGCGCGCAGCACTTCCTTCATCGAACAGACCTTGGGCGTCACGCCGTCGATCAGCACGTTCATGTTCAGGCTGAACCGCACTTCAAGGTCCGAGTTGCGGTAGAGCATGCCCATCAGCACCTCGGGGTCCACATTCTTTGACCGCGGCTCGAGGATCAGCCGGATGTCATCGGCGGATTCGTCCCGGACATCGGCGAGAATCGGGATTTTCTTGGTCTGGATCAGTTCCGCGATCTTTTCGATCAGCTTGGATTTCTGAACCTGATAAGGGATCTCGGTGACCACGATCTGCCACTGACCGCGGCCCAGATCCTCGACCTCGAACTTACAGCGCAGGCGGAACGACCCCCGCCCAGTACGATAGGCCTGCGCGATGTTCTCGGGCGGCTCAACAATCACGCCACCGGTCGGGAAGTCCGGGCCCGGCACGTAGTTCAGCAGAGTGTCGTCGCGCGCATCGGGCGTTTTGATCAGATGCAGGCAAGCGTCACACAGCTCCGAGATATTGTGCGGCGGGATATTCGTCGCCATGCCGACCGCGATGCCGCTGGAGCCGTTGGCCAACAGATTCGGGAACTGCGCGGGCAGCACCACCGGCTCGCTCAGAGTGCCGTCGTAATTGTCGCGGAAATCAACGGCGTCTTCGTTCAGGCCTTCCAGCAACGCTTCGGCTACAATGGTCATTCGCGCTTCGGTGTATCGCGAGGCCGCCGGGTTGTCGCCGTCGATATTGCCAAAGTTCCCCTGCCCGTCGACCAACGGGTAGCGGACATTGAAATCCTGCGCCAGACGCGCCATCGCGTCATAAATTGCGGCGTCGCCGTGTGGGTGATAGTTGCCCATCACGTCGCCAGAAATCTTCGCAGACTTCCTGAAACCTCCGGTTGCACTGAGTCGCAGCTCGCGCATCGCGTAGAGGATTCGCCGGTGCACAGGCTTCAAACCATCCCGTGCATCCGGCAGTGCCCGGTGCATGATGGTGCTGAGCGCATAGGTCAGATAGCGTTCACCAATCGCGCGGCGCAGCGGCTCAGCTATCTCTCCCCCATTGTCGGGGGCCTCCATGTTGGGGTCGTCGATCGTATCGTTCATATATGATGTGATACGCCGCAAGAGCGTCTTGGTAAAGCAAGCAACACATAATTAACTGGGGACAAGTGGCGCTTTTTGCAACAAGGGGAGCCAACCCCCGGATTTCCCCCATTTTTCGACTCAGGGTAGAAACTATGGTACCCTGAACAAATTGGACTGCTGACTATTTGTTGTTTCTTACGATTACCGGGGGATGCGCCATGACGCGCCTGATTGTTATGACTTTCGCCGCACTTGGATGGTGCTTTTATGTAATGAGTGGTGGACCGGATTTCGAACCGCGCGGCCTGCGTGCCGAACAACCCGTTCGCATCGCCTCAGTTCCGAGCCCATCTGTAGTCCCTACCAGGGCCGAAGAGCTTGTGACCAATGTCGCGGCCCGCATCCCAACCGTGCGTATTCAGTCGGAATCAGAGGTGGAGGAAGTGGTCGAGTTCGTGGCGGATGACGCCACCCTCGAATCCTTCTCGACCCTGTCGGTGTTCGAGGATCAAAGCGCCAACATCACGCTGGCCTCGCTTGAGGACGGCGTGGTCGGTCTGACACAGATCACCGACGAGGCGCAAGAAGACGTGGCGACAACACCTGCCCTGCCCGAACCGGAGAAGGACATGCGCGAAATCTCTGGCACCCGGGTGAACATGCGCGACGGGCCGGGCACGATCTATCCGATCATCGGCAAGGCCACCATCGGCCAGCAGGTCGAGGTGCTGAGCGAATCCGGCACCGGCTGGCTGCGTCTGCGCGTGTTGCCGCAGCAACAGGTTGGATGGGTTTCTGCCTCGCTGGTGCGAAAAACTTCGAACTGACGTCGTGCTGTCATTGTCCTGACCCGAACCTCGCAATAGCTTAAGGACAGGTTCAAAGTCAGGAAGATCATGCAAAAGACCATTCTTATCACCGGTTGTTCTTCGGGCATTGGCCTGGACGCGGCCCATGGCATGCGCACACGTGGATGGCGGGTGTTTGCATCCTGCCGCCAGCAGCGGGATTGCGACCGTCTGCGGGCGCAGGGGTTTGAAAGCCCGCGGATAGATTACACAGACGCAGACAGCATTGCCTCGGGCCTGGCTGAGGTTTTCGAGGCTACGGATGGAACACTGGATGCACTGTTCAACAACGGTGCGCATGGCCTTCCGGGCGCGGTCGAGGACTTGCCGACAGAGGGTCTGCGCCAGATTTTCGAGGCCAACTTCTTTGGCTGGCACGAGTTGACCCGTCAGGTGATCCCGGCCATGCGGGCGCAGGGACATGGGCGAATCGTTCAGAACTCCTCGGTGCTGGGCCTTGTGGCTTACCCATGGCGCGGGGCCTACGTGGCGACAAAATATGCGGTCGAAGGCCTGACAGACACGCTGCGTCTTGAACTGGCCGACACTGACATCAAAGTCATCCTGATCGAACCCGGCCCGATCACCTCGAAAATCCGCGAAAACTCAATCCCGTTTTTCGAACGGTTCATCAACTGGCAGAACTCGGCCCTGCGGGACCGGTACGAGGCATCCGTGTTGAAAAGACTGTACGAATCTTCGGGGCCAGACCGGTTCGAGCTGCCAGCCTCGGCGGTCACTGACAAGCTGGCCCATGCAGTCGGGTCGAAACGCCCCCGGGCGCGGTACTATGTGACAACGCCCACCTATATCGCCGGATATCTGCGCCGCATCCTACCCACCCGCACCATCGACCGCATCCTCTCGGACGTATGAGGCAAAATTAACCGTTCGCTTTTCAGCCCTGTGGGTCTAGATGATAGACCAACGAAACAAGAAACGCGGACGGTGCACCCATGGACCTTTTGATGGTCATTTTGCTGTTGGCCATGGCGGCAGTGGTCGTCGTGCTGGCGATTGGCATATCGAACTTCGGCAAAAGCGGCAAAAGCGCCGCGATGAAAAGCAACAGGATGATGCAACTGCGCATCCTGTTTCAGTTCATTGCCGTGTTGCTGATCGTGCTCTACGTCTGGCTGCGTGGACAAGGAGCACAGTAAATGGTCGTTCTGAACAAGATTTACACCCGCACCGGCGATGACGGGAAGACGGCGCTCGGCAATGGAGAGCGGGTTGCGAAATACTCCGGCCGCGTGGCCGCCTATGGCACCGTGGACGAGTTGAACGCCTTTGTTGGCGTAGCCCGCACCGAGGCAGCGGGAGAGGTCGATGCCGCCCTGTCGCGCATCCAGAACGATCTGTTCGATCTGGGTGCCGATTTCTGCCGTCCCGACATGGAAAAGGACGCCGAGGCTGATTATCCCCCCCTGCGCGTCGTTGCCTCTCAGATCGATCGGCTTGAGGCTGAAATCGACACCATGAACGAATCACTGGAACCGTTGCGCAGCTTCATCCTGCCCGGTGGATCGCGGCTAGCGGCGCAGCTGCATGTGTGCCGGACCGTGTCACGCCGGGCCGAGCGGCTGGCAGTGGAACTGACCAACATGGAGCCGGTGAACGAAGTCGCGGTGAAATACCTCAACCGCCTGAGCGACTGGTTCTTCGTGGCCGCTCGCTGCGCCAATGAAAACGGCACACAAGACGTTCTGTGGGTTCCGGGCGCAAACCGCTAAGTTTCGGGCCGCAACGTCAAAAAACACGAAACGCGACGTCCCAAGCCCATGACGTGACGATTTTGCTCTGTTGCAGGGCGAATTCAGACGCTATTGAAACGTCCGAGAGCATTGGTGGAGTCGCGACGCGGCTTACCGTTATTTGTGAGGAGCAAGCGCAAAATGAAGGTACTCGTGCCTGTCAAACGCGTGATTGACTATAATGTGAAGGTCCGCGTGAAAGCGGACGGTAGCGGTGTCGATCTCGCCAATGTCAAAATGTCGATGAACCCGTTCGACGAGATCGCGGTGGAAGAAGCGATCCGCCTGAAAGAAGCGGGCAAAGCTGATGAGGTTGTTGCCGTTTCGATCGGCGTGAAGCAGGCGCAGGAAACGCTGCGCACCGCGCTGGCTATGGGCGCTGACCGCGCGATCCTGGTTGTTGCGGCTGATGACGTACACACCGATATCGAGCCGCTGACCGTTGCCAAGATCCTGGCCAAAGTGGTCGAGGAAGAGCAGCCGGGCATCGTTCTGGCGGGCAAGCAGGCGATCGACAACGACATGAACGCCACCGGCCAGATGCTGTCGGCCCTGCTGGGCTGGTCGCAAGGCACTTTCGCGTCCGAGCTGGACATCGAAGGCGACAGCGCCAAGATCACCCGCGAGGTGGACGGCGGTCTGCAGACCATCAGCGTCAAGATGCCGACCATCGTCACCGTTGACCTGCGCCTGAACGAGCCGCGCTATGCGTCGCTGCCCAACATCATGAAGGCGAAGAAAAAGCCGCTGGATGAGAAAACCGCCGCCGATTACGGCGTCGACGTCACGCCGCGTCTGGAGATCGTCAAAACCGAAGAGCCGCCGGCACGCGCCGCAGGCATCATCGTGGGCTCGGTCGACGAGCTGGTCGGGAAACTCAAAGAAGCGGGGGCTGTGTAATGGCTGTTCTTCTTCTCGCCGAAGTAAACAATGGTGAGCTGTCGCTGGACGCCACCGCCAAGGCGGTAAACGCCGCGAAGGCACTGGGCGACGTGACCGTATTGGCCGCAGGTGGTTCTGCCGCGGCTGCCGGTGAGGCCGCTGCCAAGATCGACGGTGTATCCAAGGTTCTGGTCGCCGAAGACGCCTCGCTGGGTCACCGCCTTGCGGAATCGACCGCAGCACTGATCGTGTCACTGGCCGATGGCTATGAGCATATCGTCGCTCCCGCCACCACCGACGCCAAGAACGTGATGCCGCGCGTGGCCGCGCTGCTGGACGTTATGGTGATCTCGGATGCCTCCGGCGTGGTCGACGGTTCGACCTTCGAACGTCCGATCTACGCGGGCAACGCGATCCAGACGGTGAAATCGAACGACGCCAAGAAGGTTGTCACCCTGCGGACCGCCAGCTTTGACGCGGCGGGCGAAGGCGGTTCGGCCCCGGTTGAGACCATCTCGGTTCCGGGCTCCGAAGGCCTGTCGTCGTGGGTCGAGGACAAGGTTGCCGAAAGCGATCGTCCGGAGCTGACCTCGGCTGGCGTTGTGGTCTCCGGCGGCCGCGGTGTTGGCTCGGAAGAGGACTTCAAACTGATCGAAACCCTGGCCGACAAGCTGGGTGCGGCAGTTGGCGCCTCACGCGCGGCGGTCGACTCGGGCTATGCCCCGAACGATTGGCAAGTGGGTCAGACCGGTAAGGTTGTTGCCCCCGATCTGTATGTCGCAGTCGGCATCTCGGGCGCGATCCAGCACCTGGCCGGGATGAAAGACTCGAAGGTCATCGTTGCGATCAACAAGGACGAAGAAGCACCGATCTTCCAGGTCGCCGATTTCGGTCTAGTCGCAGACCTGTTCCAGGCCGTGCCGGAACTCACCGAGAAGCTCGGTTGACCACGGAATTAGGTTTTCTGTGAAAAATTTTAGAAGGCCCGCCAATTGGCGGGCCTTTTTCAGTTCAGGTTCCGAATTGGACCTACCAGCGCATCGGCGATTGATTTGTGCGCTGCCGGGCCAATCATATGCTCGGCCATCGGCTGTTGCAGCGTACCGAACAGCATATCCTCAAGCTCATCAGATTGACCGGACACATAGGCTGCAACCTCGACACAGTCGGCAGTGTGCGGTCGAACGGCCTCCAACATCTCAGCCGTTACCGTGACCGGAACCCTCTGAATGTCGTTATCCTGCAAGACGCGAAGACCCAATAGAATGACCGGTGCCTCAAGCCTACTAAGAAGATCGCTGACTTTTCGAACCCAATTTCGGCGCAACTCTTCGGCGACAATTTCGAAGCGGGCGTCCTGATATCCCTGCAGCAGGCCCATCAGGTGGCACACGAAATGGACATCGGCAAAATCCACCTCGGGGTACAGATCGATCAGATCCCGCGTTGGCGCCAGAACCCGGTCATTGCGCCGGGGGTGGACGCGGTAGAAATGATTCGACTGGCTTAGGGCGCCCGGGGCCTGAAGAATGCACAGTTCGGCTCCGTTCAGCAGCGAAAATAGGCCCGCGTCACCGCATAGCGCATCCAGCCCGCAGAACAGACTGCCCAGATTCAAACACCGACGGTCTAGCCTGTCTTCGAGAAGCGCCGCAAAGGGGCGTTCGACAAACCGTCCATAGGTCTCATCCCCGCCAGCGCAAACCATGTAGGCCGTGTCCAATGACCGCTCTGGCCCACGGTACCAAAGACGCGATTCACCGTATTGGCATACGTCATGCCCGGCCCCCGCCGGACCTGCTTGATGATAGCTCATAACACTCACCCATTTTCACCCGATTGCCATCCTGCAGCCCTATGTCTTTAGAAAGTGCTAATGTGCGCATTTGAAGCAAATTGAATGGGTTCGATCCCCTTGCCGCCCCTACCGATCTGCCGGTACTGTCCTTTCATTCCCGAGACACAGAGGCATCAGAAAATGGATGTAAAATCAGTCGGAGTGATCGGCGCAGGCCAGATGGGCAACGGTATCGCCCATGTTCTTGCGCTGGCGGACTATGATGTCCTGCTCACGGATGTGAACCAGGACGCGCTGAACGCTGCCGTGGCGACGATCGAAGGCAACATGGCGCGCCAGGCTTCGCGCGGGAAAATCACGGATGACGCGATGCAGGCCGCGATGGGGCGGATTAAGACAACGCTGCAACTGCCGGAACTGGGTCAAACGGATCTGGTGATCGAAGCCGCCACCGAGCGTGAGACGATCAAACAGGCAATTTTCGAAGACTTGCAGCCGCATCTGCAACCGCACACGATTCTGACCTCGAACACCTCGTCCATCTCGATCACGCGTCTAGCCAGCCGTACGGACCGGCCGGAAAAGTTCATGGGCTTCCATTTCATGAACCCGGTGCCGGTGATGCAACTTGTCGAACTGATCCGCGGCATCGCCACGGATGAAGAGACCTTTGGCACCTGCAAGGCCGTGGTGGACCGTTTGGGCAAGACTGCGGCCAGCGCCGAGGATTTCCCCGCCTTTATCGTGAACCGCATCCTGATGCCGATGATCAACGAGGCGGTCTATACTCTGTACGAAGGTGTCGGAAATGTACAGTCGATCGACCAGTCGATGAAGCTGGGTGCGAACCACCCGATGGGGCCGTTGGAGCTGGCCGATTTTATTGGCCTGGACACTTGTCTGGCGATCATGAACGTTTTGCACGACGGGTTGGCCGACACCAAGTACCGCCCTTGCCCGCTGCTGACTAAATATGTCGAAGCCGGGTGGCTGGGCCGCAAGACCGAACGCGGGTTCTATGATTACCGGGGCGAGGTTCCGGTTCCGACGCGTTAAGGCAGGGGGGCAGCCCGCCCGATTACCATCCGGGCGCACCCCCGGGCACTTTTTAGCTAGACAATGAAGCGGCTCAGCGTTTGAACGACTCGCCCAGCGACAATGTGTGCTTTCTGAGCCATGCCATGAAGCCGCGCGGGTCGCGCTCTAACAGCTGCATATCCTCGTCCGAGATCGGTTCACCGATGACAGGGGATTGCGGTTTGTTGCAGGAACGCACGATTTCATGCAGCAAAAGCCCCTGCCGCAGGATCGCAGACAGCTTGTTCGCGATCTGATAGGCGCGCGAGTTACTGCCGGGGAAATAGATCGGCACCACGCGGGCTCCGGACCGGCGGATCATCTTGGCGGTGAACACGTTCCACTCCCGCTCTTGCGCCGGGCCGAACCAGTCATCCGATGACATCACCACCCCCGATGGGAACAAGGCCACAACGCCACCCTCTTTCAGGTGGTCCATCGCCTTGCCGCGCATTTCCAGCATCTTGGTTTGCGCCTCGGGGTCGTGGGGGAAGGGCACCGGGATCATGAAAGAGGTGGCGGCTTCGTCCAGGCCCGTCAGGACCGAGCGGGTCAGAATACGATAGTCGCTGCGCACGCGACCGATCAGTTCAGCCAGAATCATGCCGTCGACCATACCGTGGGGATGGTTTGCCACTACGACCACGGGGCCTTCTTTCGGGATACGCGCAAACTGCTCCTGCGGCGTGGTCAGGTTGATGCCCATGACCTCGAGCGCACCGCCCCAGAACCGCTGGCCGCGATAGTATTCGTTCTTTTTCTCAAACTTGTTGACCATGCGCAGGATGGTCAGCTTGCCCGTGCACCATTCGATGGTGCGAATGGCTGTTGACGTCCAGGCATCATCGAACGAGTTCGCATAGGTCAGGGTTCTACGGTCGTAGATTTCGCCCTGATCCGCTGTCCCATCCACAATCGGGCCTGTCTTGGTCTCGTGCGTCGTTTCCGCCAATTCCTGGTCTTCCCGTTCTTCGTAGCCCGGCCGATGGGATCAGAACCCTTCCCCGAACTTGTCGTTCACCAGGGTTTCCAAAGCATCAGCCAACGCCTCAGCATCCGGTCCGGACGTCTCGACGTCAATAGTCGTTCCGCGCGAGGCTGCCAACATCAAAAGGCCCATAATGCTGTCGCCCGATGCAGAAAAACCGTCCTTGGACACTTCAGCCTGTGCGTCAAAGCCCTCGACCACCTCAACCAGCTTGGCCGAAGCGCGGGCGTGCAGACCTTTTTCATTGATGATTTTCAAGCTTCGATTGGTCATTCTTAATCAATCCGGTCTTCTTCCAACGTCACATTTTGCGCATTGATATACTTGCGTCCAGCCTCCATCGCCTGCCGCACGGCATCCGCGATGGGCAGGTGGCGGGTTTTGGCCAGTTTTATCAACATAGGCAGATTTGCACCGTAGAGAATTCGGCGATCCTGCGGCGCACAGGCTCGCAGACTCAAATTCGATGGGCTGCCTCCGAACAGATCGGTCACGACAACAACGCCATCTCCGGCATCCACGCTGTCGGCGGCCGCACAAATTTCGGCCTGCTTGGCCTCGCGATCGTGATCGGGTTCGATCGATATGGCAACGAGGCCAGGTTGTTTTCCGACCACATGCTGCATGGCGGCCAGGTACTCCTGCGCCAGTCCACCATGTGCTACGAGTACAATCCCGATCAATCCGGCCTCACATTCAACGATCGACGTTCCATTTCGCGGTGCCTAATTGCCACTTGCTGCCCCTCCTCTGCAAGGGCCTTTGCAACTGCTTCGGCCATGGCCACCGATCTGTGTTGCCCTCCGGTACATCCAAAAGCCACGGACAGGTGCGCTTTGCCTTCGGCCCTGAAGGTCGGCAACAAGAGTTTAAGCAGGTCAACCACCCGGTCATAAAACGGTGCGTAGTTTGTATCCGACTGAACATAGCGCGCCACATCCGGGTTTCGACCATCTTCTGCCCGCAACTCAGGCCGCCAGTAGGGGTTGGCCAGAAACCGACAGTCGAACACCATGTCCAATCCCCGCGGCAGGCCGCGCTTGTACGAGAAGGACTCGATAGCCACCGCCAGATGCCGTCCGCCCTGCGGGGCGAACCAGCGCTCGACCTCTTCGCGCAGTTGGTGGACATTCAAAGGACTGGTGTCGATCAGGATATCGGCTATTTCACGGATCGGGGCCAGCAATTCCTTTTCCTGCCGCACACCTGTCTCCGGGCTGGCATCGGTCGCAACCGGGTGGCGACGGCGGGTTTCCGAGAACCGCCGCAGCAACACGTCGTCGCTGCAATCCAGATATAGCGTCGTCAGATCAACCTGCTCCATCCGCCGCAATCTGACGGCCAGTTCGATAAAGCCGGTGGTCGAGAAATCACGGTTGCGGGCGTCGATGCCCAGCGCCATCGGACGGTCGCTTTGCGGACCGTCCAGCAGGCGCATCAAAAGACCCATCGGCAAGTTATCGATGGCCTCAAAGCCCAGATCTTCAAGAACACGTATCGCTGTCGAACGGCCCGCGCCCGAGGGGCCGGTCACCAGGACGATGCGCCGTTGCGTTGTCATGTGCTGGGCCATTCCGGGTCCACGCGCCCCATCTTCAACAATTGCATAAGTGCTGCGGCCAAATTGGGCACACCCGCCGCCCGAAGCAAGGGGACAGTTTGCCTAAGCACTACGGTTTTTGCCGGTTCCGGCAGACGTGCCAGTTCGCTCTGATCAAGGTCCACCACATAACTGACCGACACCTCCCCCGCAGACTGCGCGCGAAGCAAGCCAATGCCGCGCGCCTCAATCAACCCGCGCAGATTCGGGGCCGCATCAGCCATGACCCCCTCACCGACCATACGCAGGTCTATCCGGTCGTCGCCAACCAACGAAGCCCCAAGCCCCAGCATCTGCAGTGCCAACGCCGATTTCCCTGCCCCCGATCGCCCCAAGATCAGCGCGCCCCGCCCTTCTACGGCAACACATGTGGCGTGGAGTATGGCAGTGTCCTGATGCTGGATGCCCTCGAGGGCCTGGCAGCACATACGCTTACACAGGCAGACCCACGACGAAACGCGCGCCTTGCGGATCCGACGTGATGTCCGCTTCGGTCGGGCGGATGTTCTCGGCCCAGATCACGCCGCCATGCGCCTCGACAATCTGTTTCGAGATCGCCAGCCCAAGACCCGAGTTGTTGCCGAAATGCTCGGCCGGGCGCTGCGAATAGAACCGCTTGAAAATTTTGGTCAGCGCCTGCTCCGGAATGCCAGGGCCAGTATCCTCGACCACGATCAGAACGCGGTTTTCACGCCGCCGCACCCACACCCGGATAGCGTCGCTTTCTTCGCAGAAGGAAATCGCGTTGGTGATCAGGTTTACAAAAACCTGCGCAAGGCGCGCTTCGAGCCCGTTGATTGTGATCGGCTTGGACGGCAGGTCGGTGATATAGTCGATGCCTTTGGCGCGGGCGTCCTCCCCGAGAAACTGGCTGATATTGCCCAACAGTTTGAGCAGATCAAAAGACTGCTCCTCTTCCTTGACAAGTTCGGCATCCAGCCGGGACGCGTTCGAGATATCACTGACCAGACGGTCTAGCCGCCGCACGTCATGTTCGATCACGCCCAGCAGCTTGTCGCGCTGATCGTCGCGCTTGACCATGCGCAGAGTACCCACCGCCGATTGCAGACTGGCCAGCGGGTTCTTGATCTCGTGTGCCACATCAGCCGCGAACTGTTCGTTAGCATCAATACGATTGTAAAGGGCCGTCACCATTCCTCGCAGTGCGCGGCTGAGGCGTCCGATCTCATCCGGGCGTGCACTGAGATCGGGGATGCGGATGCGGCCCGGATTGACCCCGGCGCCTCGGTCCTTGCCCATTTCGGCAGCGGCGGCCAGATCGGCCAGCGGGTTGGCGATGGTCGAGGCCAGCACTAGGCTAAGCCCGATAGACACCAGCAGCGCCACGACAAACATCTGAAGAATGCGTTCCTGTTCGCGACGAGCCAGCGCGTCGATCTCACCAGCAGGGCCAGCCATGGCTACAGCTCCTACCGGCTCTGCGTCCAGCAGGATTGGTGCAGCGCCAACGATGACGGTTTTACCCATATCGTCCTGCACGGCCTGCACCTGCATCTGACCCTGCAGCGCTTGTGGAATGATTTCCTGCACCCTTTGAGCAAGGGTCGGTGCATCAGTGTCGACCCCGCCCGCAAAAACCCGTGACAAACCGGTCCAGACCGCATTCAGCGCGTCGCTGATCAGTGTGCTGCCGGTCTGAACCTCAGATTCAGACCTGAGAAGAACCGGCATTTGCGATGAGGCCGATGCCCCCCGAGTCCAGCCGATCAGGGTGCCACCACTGTCATAGACAAAGACCTCCCCCCCGTCAGGAAGGCTGAGGCCCGCAAGCGTGTCTTTCACGTTCAGCGCCGCCGTTTCCGAAGAGCCCGCGGCCTGATTCTGACGCAACTGGGCCTCGAACACGTTGCTGACCAGTTGCGCATCCCCAATCAGGTTGCGCGCGGTCTGCTGAACCTGCTCCTCACGGGAATCGTCAAGATAAAGCAACCCGGTGACAAGGATCACCAACGCGATCAGGTTTAAGGTGATGATCTTCCGTGCCAGCGGAGAGCCGCGCAACGAAAACAGGTTGCGCCGACGACGCGAGGCGCGCAGCTCGGCCGACTCCGGATCCTGCGGGATGACCCAATCATCCCCCAGAACGACATCACCGTCCCTTACTTCGATGGCTTGTTCCGTATCGCGCACCAGATCCGGTTACCCTTTTTCAGCGGCTACGCTTATTCTTCGTTATACCTGTACCCGATGCCATACAGCGTTTCGATGGCCGAAAACTCGGGGTCCGCCGCCCGCATCTTTTTACGCAGCCGTTTGATATGACTGTCGATGGTCCGGTCATCTACATAAACCTGATCGTCATAGGCAACGTCCATCAACTGATCGCGGCTCTTGACGAAACCCGGACGCTGCGCAAGCGCCTGAAGCAGCAGGAACTCGGTCACAGTCAGAGAGACTTCCGCTCCCTTCCAACTGACCGCATGGCGCAACGGATCCATTCGCAGTTCACCCCGCTCCATCACCTTAGTGTCGCCAGTATTGGCATTGGTGATATCGCCTGAATTCGCCTCTTGTCGGCGCAGCAGCGCGCGAATGCGTTCGACTAGCAAACGCTGTGAGAACGGCTTTTTCACATAGTCATCTGCGCCCATGCGCAAACCCAGTACCTCGTCGATCTCATCATCTTTCGAGGTCAGAAAAATAACTGGCATCTGGGTTTTCTGCCGCAGCCGTTGCAGCAGGTCCATGCCATCCATCCGTGGCATCTTTATATCCAGCACGGCCATATCGGGCAGTTTTTTATTGAATGCATCCAGGGCCGCTTGCCCGTCATTATAGGTTTCGACCTCGAATCCTTCGGCTTCAAGTGTCATGGACACGGACGTCAGAATGTTCCTGTCGTCGTCCACTAGTGCAATCTTTGACATCGGGATTACCCCTATTCCTGCTCACTCACGCAATATTTCGCTTATTAGTAAGGCATCTTTGTCGATTTTGCGGCCGCGAATCAATCCGTATCTGCGAATCGCTCGTTTCTTGTCACACAGTTGCGGCAAAAAAGCCGTTAAACCGCTCAGAAAAGCGCCTTGTCATTGGACAGAAAAATCGTGATGGCGCTAAACCTTTGCTTGGTTGCGCTAACTACGCCAAACCTACCTGTTCATGCCCCAAATGACCGTGATAAGAGGCGCCCAGCCGCCGGACTTTGCCGGCACACTGCCCCAAGAGCGCACGTGGCCCAACCGTCGCAGCGCCGCCACAGGAGAAGACACACATGACATCTGGACGGGTTAACCCGCAATTCCGCCTCGAAGATCAGGGCATCGAGGGTCTGGGAAATGTCTATTACAACTTCATGGAACCGGCGCTGATCGAAGAGGCACTGAAGCGCGGCGAAGGCACACTTGGCAATGGCGGGGCCTTTCTGGTCACAACCGGCAAGTTCACCGGCCGCTCTCCCAAGGACAAGCACGTCGTCAAGACCGACAGCATCGCCGACAGCATCTGGTGGGAAAACAACGCCGCGATGAGCACCGAGGGCTTTGACGCGCTGTACGAAGACATGCTGGCCCACATGAAAGGCCGCGACTACTTTGTGCAAGACCTCGTTGGCGGCGCCGACCCGGCCTATTCGATTAACGTGCGCATGGTCACCGAGTTGGCCTGGCACAACCTGTTCATTCGCCACCTGTTGCGCCGTCCGGATCGTGAAGATCTGAACGATTTTATCGCCGATTTCACCATCATCAACTGCCCCAGTTTTCAGGCCGACCCGGCCAAGCACAACTGCCGCAGCGAGACAGTGATCGCGCTGAACTTTGACCGCAAGATGATCCTGATCGGCGGCACCGAATACGCGGGTGAGAACAAGAAGTCCGTATTTACCCTGCTGAACTACATGCTGCCGGAAAAAGGCGTGATGCCGATGCACTGCTCGGCCAACCACGCCGTTGGCAATCCGGTCGACACTGCGGTGTTCTTTGGTCTTTCGGGCACCGGTAAGACCACCCTGTCGGCCGATCCGTCGCGCACCCTGATCGGCGACGACGAACATGGCTGGTCGGATCGCGGTACCTTCAACTTCGAAGGCGGCTGCTATGCCAAGACGATCAACCTGAACGCCGAGGCCGAGCCGGAAATCTACGCGACCACCAGCAAGTTCGGCACAGTGATCGAGAACATGGTCTTCGATCCCGAAACCAAGGAATTGGATTTCGACGATGACTCGCTGACCGCGAACATGCGATGCGCCTATCCGTTGGAATACATCTCGAACGCCTCAAGCAGCGCTCTTGGCGGTCACCCCAAGAACATCATCATGCTGACCTGTGATGCATTTGGTGTTCTGCCTCCGATCGCACGGCTGACCCCGGCGCAGGCGATGTACCACTTCCTGTCGGGCTTCACTTCGAAGGTCGCCGGAACCGAGCGGGGCGTCACCGAACCGCAGCCCACCTTCTCGACCTGCTTCGGCGCGCCCTTCATGCCACGTCGGCCTGAGGCGTATGGCAACCTGCTACGCGACAAGATCGCCCAGCATGGCGCAACCTGCTGGCTGGTGAACACTGGCTGGACCGGCGGCGCTTATGGCGTTGGCTCGCGGATGCCGATCAAGGCAACCCGTGCCCTCCTGACTGCGGCGCTGGACGGGTCGCTGCGCGACGCCGAATTCCGCAAGGACGCCAATTTCGGCTTTGACGTGCCTGTATCGGTGCCTGGCGTGGCCGAGGTTCTGCTGGACCCACGCCGCACTTGGGACGATCAGGCCGCTTTCGACAAACAGGCGGAAAAGCTGGTGCAGATGTTCGCCGAGAATTTCGAACAGTACCTGCCCTTCATCGACGAAGATATCAAAGCCGTCGCAATCGGCTAATCCAGAAAAGGGGGCGGTTTCGCCCCCTTTTCTTTGGACACCCCGCTAAGATGATATCTCCCTTAGGTTGCATTATGCACAACACGGTTGCAAATGCGTTGCCCGAGAACGTTTCATGAGGTAATTGATGAAGTCATTATGACGAAAAAGCCCGGCGCAATTCTGCACCGGACCTAACTTGAAAAGACCTTGGGGTGGCTCGAGCAGACGATCACATCAGCAAATTGAGCAACCTAATCAGATACGTACTGTATTACAAAGGGGAAAAGTGTCAAGGTGAGACGCGCTGAATTCACTCAACTCAGCTTGTAAAACGGTGTCGCGGAACTGCGGCTGATGGCACTTTAAACGATGGGTAGAATATGACTGAAATCTCGAAACTGACCGAATTGCGCAAGCTGATGCAAAGCATGGAACGGACACTGGGGCTAGAGCAACTGTCTCCGGTTGAGCGCGACATTTACTACGCCGCCGAAGAGCTGTCCAAATCCGACGAAGAGGTGCGCACCTTCGGATTGATCGAGCACACTCTTGTTCAAAGCGTCTCGCGCCCGACGTTCTTTCGTGCGCTGAAATCCTTGGTGCAAAAAGGTTACCTGTCTCAAAGCGGCAGCGCCAACCGGGGCCGGTATATCGTTCATGCCCCCAAGTGATGCCTTAAACCTGCGCACAGGTAGCTGATGATCGACGTGCGCAGGTGGGCGACGGACACATTCTGTGCCTCGCTGGCATATATCGTGGCTTCGTACCTTACATTCCAGGTTCTGATGCCGCTTCAGAATGTGTTCTTTCCGGAATACCCAAGTCGGGCCAGTTTGCTTTTCCTTCCACACGGGGTGCGGGTTCTGTCGGCGTGGCTATTGGGTTGGCGGGCGATCTTTGCCCTGCTGCCCGGCGTCTTTCTGGTCTTCGCCTTTCTCGGCGGCAGTGATGTGTTTCTCCCAAGCCGGTTGATGGCAATCGTAATTGCCGTCACAACGGTGCCAGCGGTGTTTTACCTGTTCAAATGGGTCGGATGGGATTTGTTTCCCCGGCCAGACCGCAATCCCTGCTGGTCCTGCGTCATGGGTGTCGGGATTGTCACGTCCTTCCTTGTCTCCGGCTTGACCAACCTGGCCTTTGGCAGCGCGCGCGTAGAATACGTCGCCTTTCTGATCGGAGATATCTCGGGTCTGTTTTTCCTGATGCTGGGTTTGTACTTCACCTTCCGGTTTGCCGACCGCCACAGCTAGCCGAGCAGTCCGCGCCGCAAAAGATTTACGCCCGCGACCAGCAAAACCAGCAGAGTCACCTTGCGAAACACCGCCTGATCGATGCGCGACTGCAACCCCAACCCGATCCACATCCCGATTAACGCCGGGAGGATCAGCACTGCCGAAAACGGCACCGTCTCGGCCCGCAGAATGCCGGAGCCCAGATGCGCCAGCATCAGCGCCACCGCCCCTAAACCGTAGATCACCCCCTGCACGCGCATCTGCATTACTTTGGGTGTGTTCAGTGCAGTCAAATAGGCAACGGTCGGCGGCCCCCAGATGCCCGACATCCCGCCGACAAACCCGGCAACCGCGCCGATCCCAACCTCGATCCGCGCAGACGGTTTACCCAGGGACAGTTTTACCCCCAGCACCTGAATCAGCGCGAAGAACGTGACCGGAATGCCGATCATGAGCAAAAAGGTTCGGGCGGGCACGGCGCTGACCAACTGAGCGCCGAGCAGCAGGAACACAAGCCCGGCCACCAGAAAGAACCGGAATTGTTTGATTGCCGAGACAGCGGCAGGCACGCCCTCGCGCAGGGCCTGAACGCTGTTGGTCACCAGCGTCGGCAGGATCAGCCCGGCAATTGCCAGATCGGGCGGCAGGAACATGCTGAGCCCGGACACCAGAACCATTGGCATGGCAAACCCGACCATGCCCTTGACCCACCCCGCTACAAAGGCGACGACCAGGGCCAACATCAGATCTTGCGGAGTGAGCAACGAAAACAGGGTCATACGCCCGTGATATCACTCTTGGCGTGTGCTGCACTGCAAAATCGTCAAAGCAATTTTCGAACTTTTTAGCCGCACTTCACGTATTTTTGTTGCGCTGCACGTGCAGCATGATATGACCGGACGACACCAAAAAAGGACCTGATTCATGGCCCATGACGGACAGGATATGACCCAGATGACAACATCCGCGATTTTGCCCGAGCTTCTGACGCTGACCCGTGCGGCCCTGCCTGCGGTTGAAACCGTGTTTGAGCGCGCCCGCGAAACGGTTCGTGAGATGGTCATCCAAGATGGCCGTGTCTCTGGCGCGCTGATCGAGGCGAACCAGACCGCCGCGCATGGTCTGGCCTGGCTCGCGACGTACAACCAGTCTCTGCAACAGATGCAACGCTGGGCCGAGGCGCTGGAAGCGGACGGCAAGTTCGGTGAGATGGAGCAGCTGCTGCACCAGATCGCCTTTGGTGAATACCTGCATCAGGTCGCAGGCGGCATCCCTATGAACCAGGGCGAGGTTGTGCGCCTGCAGGATATGGGCCTTGGCTGGGACGCGCTGTCCGGTTTCCAGTGCACCGAAGTGCAGACGTTGATGGCGAAGGCAAACTCCCAGGCCGCCCGTACGCGTCTGGTCGCGCTGATGGAAGACCAGGCCGGCGCCACAATGTTCGGCGCATCCGGTCTGGACGAGGAACTGGAAATGATCCGCGATCAGTTCCGCCGTTATGCGCAGGAAAAGGTCGAGCCGAACGCCCATGACTGGCACCTCAAGGACGAACTGATCCCGATCGAAATCATCGAGGAACTGGCCGAGATGGGTGTATTCGGCCTGACCATCCCCGAGGAATTCGGCGGGTTTGGCCTGTCGAAGGCGTCGATGTGCGTGGTTTCGGAAGAGTTGTCGCGCGGCTATATCGGCGTCGGCTCGCTTGGCACCCGCTCCGAGATCGCGGCCGAGTTGATCATCGCAGGCGGCACTGACGAGCAGAAAGCCAACTGGCTGCCGAAACTGGCCAGCGCGGAAATCCTGCCGACCGCAGTGTTCACCGAACCGAACACCGGATCGGACCTTGGCAGCCTGCGCACCCGCGCGGTCAAAAACGCGGAAGGCGATTACGAGATCACCGGTAACAAGACATGGATCACCCACGCGGCTCGGACCCACGTGATGACTTTGCTGGCCCGCACCAACCCCGACACCACCGACCACCGCGGCCTGTCCATGTTTTTGGCCAAAAAGACACCCGGCACGGACGAGAACCCTTTCCCCACCCCCGGTATGACCGGCGGCGAGATTGAGGTTCTGGGCTATCGCGGCATGAAGGAATACGAGCTGGGCTTTGATGGCTTCAAGGTCAAGGGCGAGAACCTGTTGGGTGGTGAAGAAGGCAAAGGCTTCAAACAGCTTATGGAAACCTTCGAGAGCGCCCGCATCCAGACCGCCGCCCGCGCCATCGGTGTGGCGCAAAGCGCGCTGGATATCGCCATGCAGTACGCGCAGGATCGTAAGCAGTTCGGCAAATCTCTGATCAACTTCCCCCGCGTCTCTGGCAAACTGGCGATGATGGCGGTTGAGATCATGATCGCGCGACAACTGACCTATTTCTCGGCCTGGGAGAAGGATCACGGCCAGCGTTGCGACCTTGAGGCCGGGATGGCCAAGCTGCTGGGCGCGCGCGTGGCATGGGCGGCTGCGGATAACGGTCTGCAGATCCACGGCGGCAATGGCTTTGCGCTGGAATACAAGATCAGCCGCGTCCTGTGCGATGCGCGCATTCTGAACATTTTCGAAGGGGCTGCCGAAATTCAGGCACAGGTCATCGCGCGGCGTTTGCTGGGCTGATCTTTCTCGGCATTCCTGTTTCCCCAACTGGCCCGGCCTTTGCGCCGGGTCTTTTTCTGTTTGGCGGCGGTTGTGATCCGCCGACGCATGAACTTCCCCTTTGATCTCAGGCGGCAACCCGGTTAGAGCACTCTGCGTTTCAAAAAGAACGGCACTCGGTATGACCAGA
This sequence comes from Ruegeria sp. YTSC199, assembly GCF_059609725.1. Classification (NCBI taxonomy): domain Bacteria; kingdom Pseudomonadati; phylum Pseudomonadota; class Alphaproteobacteria; order Rhodobacterales; family Roseobacteraceae; genus Ruegeria; species Ruegeria sp. YTSC199. The sequence continues at coordinate 95,580 of NZ_JBXWMF010000017.1, read as the reverse complement.
CGATTCTTCGCACTTTGGGCGGTCCTTGCAGCCCTCGCTCTGGGCGGCTGCGCCAAGACACAGCCGACCACCACACAAAACGATATCGACGATCTTGCACAGGCCATTCAATCCCTCGACCCAAAGGTCGACCCGGCCGAGGCGCAACAGGCCGCCACAATCGCTTATACCTACTCGCAACAGTTGAAGCAGGAGTGGAACGTCACCGACGCGGCCATCATTCACAACGCCAAAGTCATCAACGGCTTTCGCGAAAAGGGTCTGTGCAATGACTGGGCGCAAGCCATGACCACGCGCCTGCAGCAGGAAAACTTCCGTACATTGGACCTGCACTGGGCCACATCTCCGCCGACAGAATTTCGGATCATCCACCACTCGGGTCTGATCAGCGCCAAAGGGGACTCGATGTATGACGGGATCATCCTTGATCCGTGGCGCGCAAGTGGCGCGCTGACCTGGGCACCCGTGCGAGAGGACACCAGGTACAACTGGCGACCCCGTCTGGACGTACGGGAGGAGTTGATAAGCGGCGAACTCCCTTACTAGCGGTTTCGTCGGCTGTCCTGTTGAGCTAAGACCGACCCATGACACGCCTGATCCTGACCCTGCCCCTGCTCGCCCTGTTCCAATGCGACAAGGATGAGACGGTTGCCGCCTATGGCGCGGCGGACCGCACATGGGCGCTGCAAGAGATTGACGGTAAACCATTCGAGGCCAGCGCCCTGCTGCGCTTTCCCGAGAAAGGCAGGATCGAAGGCAACGCGCCCTGTAATAGCTACAGCGGCACACTGAACGCGCCCTACCCCTGGTTCGAGATCGCGGATTTGGCCGCCACCCGCGCCGCATGCGCCGGGCTTGAGGACGAGGGCTTCTACTTCGCCGCCCTCATGGCCATGACTCAATCCGAGGTATCAGGTGATGTGCTGATCCTGAGCAACGAAGATGGGCACGAGATGGTGTTCACAGCCGTCGAGTAAACTGATCCACAAACCGCGCCCGCGCCTCGGGCAGCGGATGGTGACCCAGCGAGGGCGCAACCCTGTGTTCCAAAAAATACCCGGTCGTCCGCAACGCCTCGGCGATTTCGGTATCCGGCGCGGCTCCTTGCCCGTTTAAGCAGGGTGGCAAGGGTAACAACCTGTCCGCCCATTCCCCGGCCCCGTCGGCACTGACGGCACGACCGGTTTTGGGTGAGACATAAACCAACCCGTCAGTTGCCCCTGTCGCCGCGCAGGAGGACAGGTCCAGACCGAAGCCCAATTCCTCAAGCAGCGCTAGTTCCCAGCGCAGATAAGCCAGAGGCCAGATTTCGTCCTGACCCAACAGGTCCATCAGTTGTTCGCTCTGCTTGTAAAACGCCGGGTGCGGTTCCCGTTCGGGCAAGCAGAAGGACAACAATGACACCACTGCATTCAACCCGGCCAGCGCCAACCGCCCTGAAAACGCCGCCGCCGCTCGCGACCGCAGGGGTTCGACCTGGAATGTACCGATATGCTCTTCAAGCCGCGCGCGCCACAGCACATCCAGCTGCGCGCCGGGCTGCAGGATTGGCGCAATCTTACGGCTGGTTCCGCCGCGCACGACCCCGGCATGGCGGCCGTGGCCTTCCGTAAAGACCTCGATGATCGCAGCCGTCTCACCATGGCGGCGAGAGGTCAGAAGTATCCCGTGATCGCGCCAGTCCAAATTTGGCTCCGTTGAGTCATTAGATCAGTGTGCAGAAAATCTTAAGGCAGTTGCGCGCGCAAGATACAAACCGGCTGAGGTGCACAAACACTAACGGCAATTTGCCGAACACCGAGCTCATTTGCGTTTGAAGGACGTTCATGCAACACGGCAGAAACACATTGCATGCGACTAAGACACACAATAATGTTCCCCTTATGTTCTCAATTTTAGGATTCTAAAAATGTCACTGAACTACGTAATGATCGGTTCAAACGATGTCACTAACGCCCGCGCCTACTATGACGCGGTCGTGCCCCAAATCGGCGGCAAAGTCATTGCTGAATACATGCCACACGCAGTCTGTTATGAACTGCGCGGCGGCGGAAGCATGTGGGTCGCAACGCCATTCAATCAAGAAGCCGCAACAGTCGGAAACGGTAACATGGTTGGTTTGTTGTGCCAGAGCGAAGCCGAAGTTCGAGACGCGCATGCAACTGCACTTGCCAATGGCGGTACAAACGAAGGCGACCCAGGGCCTCGCCCCCAATATGGCCCAAACTTCTATGGTGCATACGCCCGCGACCCTGGCGGAAACAAAATGAGTTTTGTTTTTCTTGGTGAAAACGGTCAGGTGTAAGTGAACCCGGCTGCCGTGTACCTCACTCCAACCCGTCTTCACCCAGCAAATGCCGCCCTTGCCGGTCCTCGACCTCGATAACCCAAAGGTCGGGGTCGAAGCTGCGCTGGCGCCCGATGGCGGTGTCCACATCCGCCTCGGAGCCAGAGGACAGTTCCACCCATTTCCGCTCACCGCTCATCAGGTCAAAACTGCGTTGGAACGCGACCGCCTGACCGTCCAGCGTGTTCAGCTTGACTAGTACCGCGCCCGCCGTGTCGTCGCCATGGGCCACGACAAAGGCCGGTATCTCCTGAAAGCGAAGTCGTGCCAGATAGGCATGGACCCAGAAGTCAGCCGTCAGGCGTGTCATGCGTTGCCGTCTTTGAAATCCAGACCCATTTCCGAGTAACGCTCGGATTCCTCCAACCAGTTGGGCCGGACTTTGACCTGCAGGAACAGGTGAACCTTGCGGTCGAGGAACTCTTCCAACTCAGCCCGTGCAGACTGGCTCACGGCTTTGATCGTCTCACCGCGTTTGCCCAGAACGATGCCCTTGTGGCCATCGCGCATGACATAGATTATCTGATCAATCTTGGCCGAGCCATCCTTGCGTTCTTCCCAACTCTCGGTTTCGACGGTCAGCTGATAAGGCAGTTCCTGATGCAGGCGCAGGGTAAGTTTCTCACGCGTCATTTCAGCCGCAATCATCCGCAGGGGCAGATCGGCGATCTGGTCTTCGGGGTAGAGCCAGGGACCTTCGGGCAGCTTCGAGGCGAGCCATTTGCGCAAATCGTCGACGCCGTGGCCCTTTTCGGCTGAGATCATGAAGGTCTCGGCAAAGGGGTAGCGCGCGTTCAGATCGCTTGTCAGCGCCAGCAGTTTTTCGGAGGGTACCTTGTCGATCTTGTTGATCGCCAGTGCGACGGTTCGGCCCTGCCCGATCTCTTCCAGACCTTCGAGGATACGTTCCACCCCTTCGGTGATGCCGCGATGCGCTTCGACCATCAACACAACGATATCAGCATCCGCGGCACCACCCCAGGCGGCGGCAACCATGGCGCGGTCCAGTCGGCGGCGCGGTTTGAACAGGCCGGGCGTGTCGACGAAGACCAGCTGCGCGTCGCCCTCCATCGCCACGCCGCGAATACGGGCGCGGGTGGTCTGCACCTTATGCGTCACGATCGAGACCTTGGCTCCGACCATGCGGTTCAGAAGGGTGGATTTGCCTGCGTTGGGCTCTCCGATCAGGGCGATAAATCCGGCGCGTGTGGTCATGTGTTATGCGATCCTGTTTGCAAGTGCGCACCCCTATAGCAGAAAGGTCCTTTGGACCAGAGGGATTTGTCGCATTGCGGTCATGCAGCTAAGGTGGCAGGACCACATCACGCCGCGCCAGATCCAGCCAGGCAATTCTTCTTCTGAGAGGCAACAATGAAACGTCGCGAGTTTCTTTTCGGCAGCGGAGCCGCCGCCGGTGCGTTGGGCTTGGGTGGCTTCGGACTGGCCGCGGGCGCGCAGGAACTGGTTGTCCAACCCGCCAGCTTTCTTCTGAGTGATCACGTGACCACGGGCATGATCAGCCTGTCGGCGGACGCACCGCCTCCTGTTCTCTACGGCAAACAGGGTGAGGCGATGCGCCTGCCGGTGCGCAATTCTCTGCCCGATTACACGGCGATGCACTGGCATGGTTTACGTATTCCCAACAGCATGGACGGGGTGCCGTATCTGACCCAGATGCCGATCGGGCCGGGTGAACTGTTCGACTATGAATTCACACCTCCGGACGCGGGCACCTATTGGTACCACCCCCATTGCATGACGATGGAACAAATGGCTCATGGATTGACCGGCGTGATGGTAATTGCCGAGGCCGAAAACCCCGGGTTCGACAGCGAGCAGGTGGTCAACCTGCGCGATTTCAGGCTGGATGATGACGGCTCCTTCCTGCCTGCTTACACGGCGCGTGGGGCGGCGCGGGCCGGTACATTCGGCAATGTACAAACAGCGAATTGGCTGAACAGCCCGGTCTATGACCACACGGCTGGCGGTCTGGTACGGCTGCGGGTGGTCAACACGGACACGACCCGCATCTACAAGGTGCATCTGGACGGTGCAGAGGCCCGGATCATCGCTTGGGACGGTCATCCGGTCGAGGTTGTGGTGCCAATGCCCAACGCCGAAGCCCCTCTGCTGGTTGGCCCCGGACAGAGAGTGGATTTTGCGGTGCAGATGCCGATGGGTGAAGGACAGACCGTTGACCTGATGGCGAAATTCCCGGGCCAACAGCATAGGGCGATGACCCATTTGAGGGCAGTCGGGGCGTCCGCGGCACGCGATCTGAACGAGTTACGCCCCTTGCCCGTCAACCCGGTGGCCAAACCCGACCTGAGCAAGGCTGAGCTGCACGAATTCGTCTTCGGCTGGACGCCCGAGGGTGGTGAACCAACCAACGGGTTCTGTGGTTCGCTGGGCTATAATTTCTGGTCGATCAACCGGAAACCATGGCCCGGTGACGCGGCGCAGGGGGTTGGCCCGCTGGCGACGCTGGAGATGGGTAAAAGCTATGTCCTGCGTCTGCGTAACGAGTCGCCGAACCTACACCCGATCCATTTGCACGGGCTGGTCTTTGTGCCCATCAAGTCAAACCTGCGCAGCTTACCGCCGCTGAAGACAGACACAATGTTGCTGCTGAAGGATGAGGTCGTGGATATCGCTCTGGTTGCGGACAACCCCGGGGACTGGGCGTTCCATTGTCATGTGATTGAGCATCAGAAAACCGGGCTGACCGGGTTCATTCGGGTGGTCTGAGTCTCAAATTGGCTGCGCCAATCCGACCGGCAAGGGGCCAGCCCGCTCGCTCGGTTTTCGTCCGAGCTCACCTCCCAGGCATGTTTAGCCAGATGAAGAAAGACCCTGTGGCATACTGGGGCGGTTACTTCGACAGGCTTTCAAGCAAGGTCTTTGCCGCGGCCTGTTCGGCCTGACGTTTTGATCCCGCGGTTGCCTGTGCCTCGGTCCCGTCCTGCAAGCGGGCGGCGATGGTAAATACGGGTGCGTGGTCCGGCCCGCTGCGTTTTATCTCGACATAGCTGGGCGGTTTCTGCCCCCGCGCCTGCGCCCATTCCTGCAGTGAGGTCTTGGCATCACGGGCATCCGCCTCGACCGTGTGAATGCGATCCCCCCAAAGCGCCAGGATCACATCTCGCGCGGCCTCAAACCCAGCGTCGCGGTAGATCGCAGCGATGACGGCCTCCATCGCATCGCCCAGCAGGGCCTGTTTGCGGCGTCCGCCGGACAGCATCTCGGACCGGCCCAGTTTCAGCACCCCGCCCAGATCAATTTGACGGGCGACGTCGGCGCAAGCCTCTTTACGGACCAGAGCGTTGAAACGGGGGGCGAGTTGGCCTTCAGTCGCTTTCTTGTCGGCCTCAAGCAGCGCGGTGGCCATGACCAGACCCAGAACCCGGTCGCCCAGGAACTCCAGCCGCTGGTTGTCGGGCCGGGTGGTCGAGGAAACGGATCCATGCGTCAACGCACGCACCAGCAATTCGGGATTGGTGAATTCATACCCCAAACGCTGCTGAAACGCTTTTATTTCGGCCGAAAGCTTCAATTGACCGCCTTGAAGAACCGGTCGCCGCGCCATGTCCAGAAAAACAGCATCGACCGGCCTGCGGACGAGAACATGATCCGGTCGGCCCGACCGATCAAGTTTTCATACGGCACATAGCCCACCCCGCCGGCAGAAAGCGGCAGCCGGCTGTCGCTGGAATTGTCGCGGTTGTCGCCCATGAAGAAATAGTGTTCTTCGGGCACGGTATAGATGCCGGTATTGTCGGACGCCTGATTACCGATATTCAACACATCATAAGTGACGCCGTTGGGGAGGGTTTCAATCGAACGGGACTTTTCGCAATCGCCGCCAACGCCCACCGGTCCGTTTTCACAGCGCGGGCGCAGGCGTTGCGGACCTTGCGGAGCGGCGGTTTCGGTGAAGACGCCATCGGGTTTTTGCGGAACCGGCGTGCCGTTCAGAATGATCTGGCCGTCACGGATCTGGATACGGTCACCCGGCAGGCCGATCAGGCGTTTGATATAGTCGCGGCCGGTGGCAGGGTGGCGAAAAACGATAACATCACCACGCTCGGGCTCTCCGCCCAGAATTCGGGAATTCTCGTCACCCTGCATCCAACCACAGATATCCTCGGCGTCGATATTCAGGCCGATTCGAGGGATGATCAGACTGGGGCAGGACGCGTAAGAATACCCATAGGCCATCTTGTTGACGAACAGGAAGTCCCCGATCAGCAGGGTCTGCTTCATTGACCCCGAGGGAATCCAGAACGGCTGGAAGAACAGAGTGCGGAAAACGCCTGCAATCAGCAGGGCGTAGACGATGGTTTTAATCGTCTCCCATACGGGATTTCCGGTTTTGACTTCCTCGGCCATACTGCTCTCCGGTCCTTGTGTTGTTGGGTGCTACATGCGGGGCCAAAGGGGGCAAGTCAAGGCTGCGCGCCATGATCTTGAAGCGGCCGCGCTTCGATCACCACGAAGGCCTGCGCCCAGGGATGATCATCAGTCAGGGTAACGTGGATGATCGCCTCATGCCCTTCGGGTGTCATCTCTTTCAGCCGTTCGGCGGCCCAGCCGGTGACGTGCATGACCGGCTGTCCCGTACGCAGGTTGGTGACCGCCATATCCTTCCACGCGATTCCCATGCGCAGACCGGTGCCCAGCGCCTTGGAACAGGCCTCTTTCGCGGCCCAGCGTTTGGCATAGGTCCCTGCAGTGTCGGCGCGACGCTCGGCCTTGCCCTGTTCGGTGTCGGTGAAAACGCGATTGCGGAACCTGTCGCCGAACCGGTCGAGTGTGCCCTGAATGCGGTCAATATTCGCAAGGTCCGTGCCGATACCCAAAATCATGCGCTTTGTTTCTTCTTCAAATACTTCGCAAAACCCTTTTTGACGCCAAGCATGAAGGCAAATCGGCACAGAACGAATGAGGCGAAACCGACAACAACGATCTGCACGGCATATCGTATCAGCCCTGTTTCGTCAGCCATCAGAGTCCACAGACCCAACACGAAAACCTGGAACAGGAAAAGTCCCAGAACGATGCACAGCCCGGTCAGAACCATTTTTCTGGCAATGACCCAGCTTTTGAAGGACGGGTCGCAGTGCTTGCCACTCCGACCGGACCACACCCCATAAAAGAACGCTGCCGCTACGAGTGCGAAGCTCATGGGCATGAGCGGAAACGGCAAATCGAATTCCAGCACGCGCCTGACGATGGAAAAGGCTATCAAAACCGCAAAGACGAGAGCCACGTAAGTAACGTGGTCAAGCCTTACAGTAGTTTCTGTCGTGGGAGCAGGAATCTCTCGAGCCATTATGCCCGCGCCTCATCCATCAATCGGCGCATCTCGGCAATTGCCGGAGTGAGGCCGCGAAATATCGACTCGCCGATAAGAAAGTGACCGATATTCAGCTCACGCACCTCGGGAAAGGCTGCAACGGGTTGTACCGTGTCATAAGTCAGGCCGTGGCCGGCGTGGACCTCAAGCCCCAGCGAGTGAGCAAAGACTGACATTTCACGCAGGCTTTCAAGTTCGCGCGCGGCCTCGTCCATGCGACCCTCGGCATGGGCATCGCAATAGGCACCGGTGTGCAATTCGATCACCTCGGCGCCGATACGATGGGCGGCTTCGATCTGGCGCTGATCAGCGGCGATGAAAATGGACACACGACACCCCGCCTTGCGCAGAGGTGCGATATAGTGGGCCAGCTTGTTTTCCTCGCGTGCGACCTCAAGCCCGCCTTCTGTAGTGCGTTCCTCGCGCTTTTCGGGAACGATGCAGACTGCGTGCGGTTTATGACGCAGGGCGATCTGTTGCATCTCGGGCGTAGCGGCCATTTCAAAGTTCAGCGGTACCGACAGAATCTCCATCAGCCCATCAATATCAGCGTCCGAGATATGACGGCGGTCCTCACGCAGGTGGGCGGTAATGCCGTCCGCTCCAGCTTCTTCGGCCAGTTTGGCGGCGCGCAGCGGGTCGGGATAAGCACCGCCGCGGGCGTTGCGCACTGTGGCTACGTGGTCGATATTCACACCTAGGCGCAGGTTGTTTTCAGACATCGTTTGTATCCTTTTCCGTGCTCCGGTCCGAGCCTACAGGAGTTGCAATCGGCGCGGCCAGCTCAGTTTCGGCCAGCCGTTTGATTTCATCGAACTTCGCCTTGATCCGGGCGCGGCGGCGCTGCTGATACGTCCGAACCACCGGCAGGCTGAGGTAGTAACAGATGAACCCTGCCAGAAGCCCCGGCAAGATGCCCCCGATCAGATAGGGAAAGAACACTTCGTCGTAAAACACGGCAAGGCCGCGCCAGTCGGCAACTCGGTCTGTGAACATCGCCATGAAGTTGTTCTTAAGGTCGCCTAGCGCCTTAAAAAAGCTATCCATCAGGCCGTGGGTCTCGCCTTCGTCAAAATCGTCGCCCAGCAGGTAGTTTCCGGTCTGCAGACAAACGACCCCGATGGGCACATAGGTCAGAGGGTTACCGAAGAATGTGCCGCTGAGCGAAGCCAGAAAGTTGCCGTTGATCAGACGGCTGATCAGGGCCGCGATAACGAAGTGGAAGCCATAAAACGGCGTGAACGCGGTGAACACGCCCGCACCAACACCGCGCGCGATACGTTCAGGCGAATCCGGCAGGCGCCTTATGCGGTGTTTGACATAGTGAAAGGCCCGGGTCCACCCACCGCGCGGATAGACGAACTCCGAGGCGATCTGAATGGGCGAGCGTCGGTCTCGGCGCTTGAAAACCACTCCTGATCACCCCTTCTCAACCAGCCGCAACCGCGGTTTTTTCCCGATCCCGATGCCGTTCGACCGAGGCAACGTCGCTTTCAGCCTCAAGCATCAGCATCAGCGAATGCAGCTGCTCTAGGTCGCGCAGTTCGGCACTGATCAGCAGACGATAAAAATCCGGTTTGCGATCAACGAATTCGAGGTTCGAGATATTGGCCTTTTTCTCGCCGATCAATGTGCAAATGCGCCCCAAAACCCCTGCGTCATTGCCGATGGTCAGATCCAGCGTCACGCCATAGACGGCCGGGTGCGTTCCAGAGTGCCAGTGCAGGTCGACCCAACGGTCGGGCTCGCTTTCGAATTCGGACAGGCGGTCGCAATCGATGGCATGCACGACCACGCCCCTGCCGCGGTAGGTGATACCGACGATGCGTTCACCCGGCAGAGGCTGACAGCACGGCGCACGTTCGAATTTTTGCCCCGGCTCCAGACCAATCACCGCGCGACGCGGCGAGATTGCGTCGCCCTCGTCCTGCGTCAGTTCCGGATAGACCGCACTGACCACATCATGTGCCGTTAGCTCGGCACTGCCGAGACGGGCCAGCAGCTCGTGCCGGTCTTTCAGGCGCAGGTGTTTCGCCGCAGTGTCCAGCGCCTTGTCTGTGGCCTTGCGACCCACGTGGTCAAAACCCGAACGCGCCAGTTCCTTGCCCAGCTTGATGAACCGTTCGCGGTCGACCTCTCGCAAGGCGCGGCGAATGGATGTGCGAGCCTTGCCTGTGACCGCGATCTCAAGCCACGTGACTTGAGGGGTCTGGCCATCTGCGGTGATGATGTCCACAGATTGCCCATTCTTGATCCGGGTCCAAAGCGGCACACGGATGCCATCGACCTTGGCGCCCACGCAGGCGTGGCCGATCCGGGTGTGGATGGCATAGGCAAAATCAATCGGTGTTGCACCACGCGGCAGCTTCACCACATCGCCTTTGGGTGTGAAGCAGAACACCTGGTCCGAATACATCTCGAGCTTGACGGCTTCGAGGAAATCCTCGTGATCCTCCTCGCTGTCGAATTGTTCGGTCAGATTGGCGATCCACTTCGCCGGATCGACCGCAAACGGGTTTTCTGAGCGCACACCATCGCGATAGGACCAATGCGCCGCAACCCCGGTTTCGGCCACGTCATGCATCTGGCGGGTGCGGATTTGAACCTCGACCCGTTTACCGTCACGGCCAGAAACCGTTGTGTGGATAGAGCGATACCCGTTCGATTTCGGCTGACTGATGTAATCCTTGAACCGCCCCGGCACCGCGCGCCAGCGCTGGTGGATCGCGCCAAGGGTGCGATAGCAGTCTTCCTCGGTCTGGGTAATGATACGGAAACCGTAGATATCGGACAGGCGCGAGAAGCCCTGATCCTTTTCCTGCATCTTGCGCCAGATCGAATAGGGTTTCTTGGCGCGGCCAAACACTTCGGCATCGATACCCGCTTTTTCCAATTCGTGGCGCATGTCACCGGTGATCCGGTGGATCACGTCGCCCGTTTCGCGCTGCAGAGTGATAAAGCGACGAATGATCGATTGGCGGCCTTCGGGGTTCAGAACACGAAAGGCGAGGTCTTCCAACTCCTCACGCATCCACTGCATCCCCATCCGGCCCGCAAGCGGCGCGTAGATATCCATCGTCTCGCGCGCTTTGACGATCTGTTTTTCGGGGCGCATCGCCTTGATCGTACGCATATTGTGCAGACGGTCGGCCAGTTTGACCAAAATAACCCGCAAGTCCTTGGACATGGCCATGAACAGCTTGCGGAAGTTCTCGGCCTGCTTGGTTTCGCGGCTGGAGAGTTGCAGATTGGTCAGTTTGGTGACGCCATCTACCAGCTTGGCAACCTCATCGCCGAACAACTCGGACACCTTGCTGTAGTTGGCCTTGGTGTCCTCGATTGTGTCGTGCAGCAGCGCTGTAATTATGGTCGCATCATCCAGACGCTGTTCGGTCAGGATGGCGGCAACGGCTACGGGATGGGAAAAATAGGGCTCGCCGGAATGGCGAAACTGCCCTTCGTGCATCTGCTGCCCGAACTCATAGGCTCGGGCGATGCGGTCAGCATTGGTTTTGGGGTTGTAGTTGCGGACCAGCGCAATCAGGTCGTCAGCAGAAATCATCCGGTCCGCACCTTTGTCTTTGGGGATTACCCCTGGCCTTGAGCCTCCATCAGAGCGCGCAGCAGCTTCTCTTCCGACATGTCGTCCTCGGCTGGCTTGTCCGATTCTGCGCCCATCAGCAGAGCCATCTGATCTTCTTCGGGCTCGTCCACCTCGATCTGAGTCTGGTTCGCCTCGATCAGCCGCTCGCGCAGTTCATCGGCGCTCTGGGTTTCATCGGCGATCTCGCGCAGCGACACAACAGGATTCTTGTCGTTGTCACGGTCGACGGTGATCGATGCACCGGCGGAAATCTCGCGCGCACGATGGGCGGCAAGCATTACTAGCTCGAACCGGTTCGGAACCTTGTCTACGCAATCTTCAACCGTCACGCGGGCCATGGGGCGCTCTCCGTTACTGAATCCATGTCAGGAAGACGTTTATCTAAGCGCGAATCCCTGCCTTGACAAGCAAGAAATGCCGCAAATGCATCATTCACAGGGGCGTCACCGCCGCAATATCCTCGGCACGCAGCTCTGCCAGCATCTCGGTGACGGTCAGCCCCAGCACCGGATGACGCCAGTCAGGGGTCACATCCGCCATAGGAACCAACACGAAGGCGCGATCCTGCAAGCGTGGATGCGGCAGAATGAGTTGATCGGGAGTTTGCTGTGTCTGCGCCTCGGGCGGCAGCGCACGCCACCGGTCAAACACGGTGAGATCCGGCAGAATCAAATCGCCGTAGCAGACCAGATCCAAATCCAGCGTGCGCATTCCCCAACGCTGCACCCGCTCGCGGCCGAATTCATGCTCGACCTCATGCAGCACCTGTAACAGTTCGCTCGGGGTCTTGTCGGTCTCGATCAGGGCGGCTGCGTTCACGTAATCCGGCCCTGCGCCAGGTGGGAAACACGGGGTCTCAAAAAAGCGGCTGACAGTGCGAATCACCACGCCATGACGCGAGATCGCGTCAATTCCCTTTTTAAGTGTCACGTTGGGCTCTAATTCTCTCAAACTGAGATTTCCACCCAGCGCAATAACCGCTTCAGTTGAAAAAATGCTCATAAGACTCCCAATATCCGGCGAATTGCATGCTTGCGATACACATCAAATGCCCTAATTATAGGTGTATCAGCGTGCCGCATTTATTCTAGCTCACTCACCTACCACTCGGTGTCGCTGGTTTGTACCGGAAGGAACTATTTATGTTTTATAAAGACGAACGGCTAGCGCTGTTCATCGACGGCTCGAATCTTTATGCGGCCGCTAAAGCACTGGGATTTGACATCGACTACAAATTGCTGCGCCAGGAGTTCATGCGCCGCGGCAAGATGCTTCGTGCCTTCTATTACACAGCGCTGCTTGAAAATGACGAGTATTCGCCGATCCGTCCTCTGGTTGACTGGCTGCATTACAACGGCTTCACCATGGTGACAAAACCGGCAAAAGAATACACCGACAGCATGGGGCGTCGGAAAGTCAAAGGAAACATGGATATCGAACTGACCGTCGATGCCATGGAACTGGCGCCGCGCGTCGATCATATCGTGCTGTTCTCGGGCGATGGGGATTTCCGCCCGCTGATTGCCAGCCTGCAGCGTCAGGGCGTGCGCGTGTCGGTCGTATCGACCATTCGCAGTCAGCCGCCGATGATTTCGGACGAGCTGCGTCGTCAGGCCGATAACTTTATCGAACTGGAAGACCTGCGCGACGTGATCGGGCGGCCTCCGCGTGAAATGCCGATGGAGCCGCGTAGCGTTGCTGCCGCCGGCGGACAGTAAAACCCCGACCACTCACCAAACCGGGGAAAGAAAAAGGCGCGGTCAGGTTCTGAAAACCTGGCCGCGCTTTTTTAACTATGTACAGGTGCTGAAATCACCTGTTGGCTAGCACCTGAACATGTCAAGCAAATGACAAGTTGGCGTCTGGACCAGGGCCGGGAAAAGACTTACCTGTGGCCTATGGAGACCGTGACATGACCAAGCCCCCTCTGATCCTTTACCTTGCCGCCCCGCGTGGCTTTTGCGCCGGTGTGGACCGGGCCATCAAGATCGTCGAAATGGCGCTGCAGAAATGGGGGGCTCCTGTCTATGTGCGCCATGAGATCGTGCACAACAAATTCGTCGTCGACGGGCTGCGCGCGCAGGGTGCCGTGTTTGTTGAGGAGCTGGACGAATGCCCCGATGACCGGCCTGTGATCTTCTCCGCCCATGGCGTACCGAAATCCGTGCCCGCCACGGCCGCCCAGCGCGAGATGATCTATGTCGACGCTACCTGCCCGCTGGTATCCAAAGTTCATGTCGAGGCCCAGCGCCACGCCGAAGCCGGGCTGCAGATGATCATGATCGGCCACAAGGGACACCCCGAGACAGTTGGCACCATGGGTCAATTGCCCGATGGTGAAGTCTTGCTGGTCGAAACCGTCGGAGACGTGGCCGCAGTGCAGGTGCGCAACCCGGACAAGCTGGCCTATGTCACACAGACCACCCTGTCGGTGGATGACACCAAGGATATTGTTTCCGCACTCGAGGTCCGGTTCCCGGCCATCGTCGGCCCGCACAAGGAAGACATCTGCTACGCCACCACCAACCGGCAGGAGGCGGTGAAGGCCGTGGCCCCGAAATCGGATGCTCTGCTGGTTGTCGGCGCGCCGAACTCGTCGAACTCGCGCCGCTTGGTAGAGGTCGCCTCGCGCGCCGGGTGCGACTATGCGCAACTGGTACAACGCGCGACCGATATCGACTGGCGGGCGCTTGAAGGCATCTCTTCCGTTGCCGTCACTGCGGGCGCTTCGGCCCCCGAAGTGCTGGTCAACGAAGTGATCGACGCCTTCCGGGATCATTTCGACGTGACCGTAGAATTGGTCGAAACCGCCGTCGAGAACGTCGAATTCAAAGTCCCCCGGATCCTGAGGCAACCCGCATGAGGGGCATTCCAAGAGCCCCGCTGATCCTGGGGCTGGCCGGGCTGATACCATTCCTCTGGGGCGCGCTGACTTATCTGAACGATGATCTGCACGCCTGGGGAACACAGGCGCTTGGGTCGCGGTTCGTCGGGCCGTATGTGCAACTGTTCTACGGTTCGGTGATCCTCAGCTTTATGTCGGGTGTCCTGTGGGGGTTCGCCACCAAGACCTCGGGCAGCAAAGCGGCGACCTGCTATCTGCTGTCCGTTCTGCCCGCGCTGTGGGCATTCTTCAAAACTGGAGGCGGCCCGGTCAGTACCGGCACCAACCTGATGTATGGGTTTGCCGGGGTGCTGGTTCTGGACGCCCTCTTTGCCTATTGGCGCCTGACCCCAACCTGGTGGTTGCGGCTGCGCGTGACGCTGACCGCCATCGTACTGGCCTGCCTTGCCGTGGGAGTTTACCTGTGACCGACGAAAGAACGATCAACGCCTATACGACCCGCGTGGCCGATTATCTTCAGATCCCGCTGCCCCCGGAACAGATCGAATCCCGCATGGCCTTTGCCGAAGCGGTAGGTTCTGGCTACATTTTGGATCTGGGCGCAGGCCCCGGGGCGGACAGCGGTTTTTTCATGCGCGAGGGGCTAACGGTCCGGGCACTGGACGCGACCCCAGCCTTTGTCGAGCACGCCCGCGGAAACGGTGTCGATGCGCATCTGGGCACGTTTGACGATGTGACCGAAGAGACCGAGTATGACGGTATCTATGCCAGCTTTTCCCTGCTGCACGCCCCACGCGCGGATTTCCCCCGCCATCTGTCAGCAATACACCGAGCACTGAAACCCCAGGGTATCTTTTTCCTCGGCCTGAAACTGGGCACGGGTGAACATCGCGACGACCTGGATCGCTACTACACTTATTTCTCGCAGACCGAGATCGAAGAGGCTCTGGAGCAAGCTGATTTCACTATCGACCGGATCACCACCGGCATGGGCACTGGCCTGGCCGGATCTTATGACGGGTTCATTCTGGTACTGGCCCATGCCTGAGCTGTTTGCCTATACCGACGGCGCCTGTTCCGGCAATCCGGGTCCCGGCGGCTGGGGCGTGCTGCTGCGCGCGGTCGATGGCGACAAAGTCCTGAAAGAGCGCCAGCTGAAGGGCGGCGAGGCCGAGACCACCAACAACCGAATGGAATTGCTGGCCGCGATCAACGCGCTGGAAACGCTGGAGCGGGCGTCAAAAATCACCGTCGTCACGGACAGCGCCTATGTGAAAAACGGAGTCACCGGCTGGATATTCGGATGGAAGCGGAACGGCTGGAAGACCTCGAACAAAAAACCGGTCAAGAATGTCGATCTGTGGCAGCGGCTGGATGAAGCGCAGACCCGCCACGACGTGACATGGGAATGGGTCAAGGGTCACGCGGGTCACCCTGAAAACGAAAAAGCCGATGAGCTGGCCCGCGCGGGCATGGCCCCGTTCAAGCCGAAAAAGGAACAGACGTGAGCGGGCTGGCCCTGCTGGACTATGCCTCGGTTCTGGTTTTTGGCCTGACTGGTGCGCTGGTGGCCAGCCGGGCGCAGCTGGATCTGGTGGGGTTTGCCTTCATTGCCTGCCTGACGGCGGTAGGCGGCGGCACAGTGCGTGACCTGCTGCTGAACCGGCATCCGATTTTCTGGGTCGGGCAACCCGACTATATCCTCATCGCCGTCGCTGCGGCAGTTCTGGTGTTCTTTACCGCCCATCTGGTCGAAAGCCGATACAACTGGCTGGTCTGGCTGGACAGTTTCGCCCTGTCCATCGCGGTGGCTGCCGGTACCGGTGCCGCGCTGTCGCTGGGTCATTCGGGCGTGATTGTCGTGTTGATGGGCATTTCCACAGGCTGTCTGGGCGGGTTGATGCGCGACGTGGTCTGTAACGAGGTGCCGCTGGTCCTGAAACAGGGCGAACTGTATGTGTCGTGCGCATTTGCAGGGGCTTTGACCGCTGTAGTAGCAAACCGTCTTGGGTTTGATGAGCTTGTTGCCCTTGCCGCCTGCGCGATGATCTGCTGGGCTTTACGGGCCGGGTCGCTGCTGTTTGGCTGGCAACTTCCAGTCTACAAAAGCCGCCCGCCGCGTTGTTGAGGAAGACCGATCCCGAAAATGAAAAAGCCGCTGATTTTCGTCGTATCTGGCTTCGTGCTTCTGAGTGCCTGCACGGAGCAATACGAGCCGATCCGTTTTGAGGCGCAAGGGAATGCAATTGTGGTTATGGGCACAATCGACGACACAACGTTGACCGCATTTCAGGAAGTTGCTCAGCAGAACCCCCAGATCAAAACCCTGGTGCTGCAATACATCGAAGGGTCAGTGGATGAAGATGCCAACGTCGTCTTCTCTCGTGCTGTGCGCGAACTGGGTTTTGATACGGTTGTGCCCTCGGACGGAATGGTCGCCTCGGGCGGGACAGACCTGTTTCTGGCGGGCAACCGGCGCGTTCTGGAACCCGGGGCCTGTGTTGGAGTCCACAGCTGGGGCGGCTGGAACATCGTCGCCACCGCAATCCCCGAAGATGACCCCGAGCATGACCGTTATCTCGACTATTACGAGGATATCGGCGTTGACGGTGCGTTCTACTGGTACACGCTGGACGCCGCGCCCGCCGACGGGATGCACTGGATGACCGCCGCCGAAGCCGATCAATACGACTTGACCACCGGCAGAGCCCCACGCCTTGGATCGCCCGCTGTCTGCGACGAACGCTAAGCTCGGCTCGACAGCAGCCGCGCGCCGATTTCCTTGACAAACTTCGCCGCCACCATCGCCGTCATCCCGTAGGGGTCGCGGTGCGGGTTCAGCTCGACAATATCGGCGCCCACCAATTGGCCTTTGAAACGGTGGATCAGGTTGATCACCTCTCGGGTGCTGAGCCCGCCGGGTTCATGATGCGACACGCCCGGTGCAAAGGCCGGGTCCAGCGCGTCCAGATCCAGCGACAGATAGACCGGACCGTCAAAGCTGATCTCAAGATCGGAGCGCCAGTTTTGCATGTCGATCACCTCGACCCCGAATTTGTCTGCCTGCTCCTGCTGATGCTTGTTCATCGTGCGAATGCCAACCTGAACCAGACGATTGATCTGACAGGTCTCCATCACCCGTGCGAAGGGACAGCCATGGCCCAGTGGGCCGATCTGCTGACTGTCATACAGGTCCGGATGCGAGTCGATATGCAGGATGTTCAGCCCCTCATACCGCTCGGCATGTGCCTTGATCAGCGGATAAGCCACCGAATGATCACCGCCCAGCGACAACAACCGCGCACCGGTTGCGATGCGGGCAGCCGCTCCCGCTTCGATCCGGCCGATCGGTTCCTGCCCCGCCATTTCAAACACATCCAGATCGCCAGTGTCCTTGAAACGATCGGTCGCGCCCAAATCAGTGCCATCCTCGGCGGTCAGATTGGCCGCACCGGAATGCAGAGCCTCGCGAATGCGGCCGGGCGCAAAGGCTGGCCCCTGCAGAAAAGATGAGTGCAGGTCGAGCGGCACGCCCATCAGGGCGACGTCACCGGGGTTCAGATCATATGACATGGCGTATCTTTCGGGTTCAGCGTTCCGGCGATCTGGCCGGTAACCTGCCCGATGGTCAAGAGGCTAGCGACGCAGATAGGTCTGCCAAATCCAGATCACCAGTAGCGCACCCAGCACCGCGCCAACAAAGCCCGACAGCCAGCCCATCATCACCACCAGAGAGCGCAGAAGGAAACCGCCCACCAGCGCCCCCACGATGCCGATCAGCATGGTCGTGGGAATATCCGCTTCGATCCGCATCAGCCGGGTGGCCAGAAACCCGGCGGCGGCACCGATGACGATCAGGGCAATGACGGGCACGTTACTTCCTCCAATGCGTCGGCACGATAATCAGCGCGCCGATGGATGACAAAACGGCGTTCAGACCGGGCGAGCCAAAGCTGATGCCGAACATGATGCGCACGAAATAGAACAGGAACGCACCGCCCACGCAAATGATGATCGAGGGCAGGTATCCGTTGTGGGTGAACCCGGTCTTCTCGGACAGATACCCTACAATACCGGCAATCACGACGGTGCCCATCAGGACCATGAACATCTGGCTTACTCCGAATTCAGGCGGGTTCCGAGCGCAACCGGCCAGCCCCGCAGAAAGGTTTCCGTATCCTGTGCGCCCTTACCTGCCCGCTGCAGGCGCAACAGGTCAATCGCCCCTTCGCCGCAGGCCACGCGGAGTCTGTCGTTCAGAACCTCTCCGGGCGCGCCCTGCCCATCGGCCAGTATCGAGGCCAGCAGTTTGACCCGGTCACCCGTAATTTCGGTCCAGGCACCGGGAAAGGGCGACAGGCCGCGGATCTGACGATCAACCTCAATGGCAGGGCGAGACCAGTTCACCCGCGCCTCGGCCTTGTCGATTTTCGAGGCATAGGTCACGTCGTCTGCGGGCTGAGGTTCAGGCTTCAATTCAGGCAGACAGGCCAACGCCTCGACGATCAGGTCAGCCCCTATGGGCGCAAGCCGGTCATGCAATTGCGCCG
Source organism: Ruegeria sp. YTSC199 (assembly GCF_059609725.1). NCBI lineage: Bacteria > Pseudomonadati > Pseudomonadota > Alphaproteobacteria > Rhodobacterales > Roseobacteraceae > Ruegeria > Ruegeria sp. YTSC199. The sequence continues at coordinate 76,878 of NZ_JBXWMF010000017.1, read as the reverse complement.
TGGTTTCCTGCGGTCCGATGTCGGTTTCCTGCCGCAACAGGACGGGGCCGGTGTCCAGACCGGCCTCCATCTGCATGATGCAAATGCCGGTCTGCGCATCGCCCGCCATGATCGCGCGATGGATCGGCGCGGCCCCGCGCCAGCGCGGTAACAGGCTGGCGTGGATATTCAGGCAGCCATGCGTGGGCGCATCCAGAATGGGTTGCGGCAGCAGCAGTCCATAAGCCACCACCACCGCCACATCAGCGTTCAGATCGGCAAACGCGCCCTGCTCGTCGGGAACTTTCAGCGAAACAGGGTGGCGGACGGTCAGGCCCAGCGCCTCGGCCCGTGCGTGAACGGGCGTCGGGCGATCTTTCTTGCCTCGCCCCGCCGGGCGCGGAGGCTGACAGTAGACGGCGGCAATCTCATGCCCAGCCTCGACCAGCGCATCCAGAACCGGAACCGAGAATTCGGGTGTCCCCATGAAGACAACGCGCATGATTACCCCTGTTTCCTGGCTTTGCGCAGCAGCATGTCACGTTTGACCTTGCTGAGCCGGTCGAAATACATCCGGCCGTTCAAATGGTCGATCTGATGCTGCACGCTTGTGGCCTCGATCCCCACAAAATCACGGCGGTCGATCATGCCCTGTTCGTTCAGGAACTTCACCGTCACTGCGCGGGGGCGTTTCACCTTGGCAGAAACGCCGGGCAGGTTCGGGCTGGCCTCATCATGTTCGCGCAGTTCAATCGAGCTGTGCAGGATCTCGGGGTTCGCCAGACGTACAGCCTTGCCCCGCTCGGTCGACCCATCCACAACAGCCAGCCGCAGCATCACACCGATCTGGGTGGCCGCGAGGCCGACCCCGGGCATTGCTTCCATCGTGTCGATCATGTCACCCCAGATGGCGCGGATTTCGTCGGTGATCTCGGCCACTTCCTCGGCCTTGGTCCGCAGGCGTTTGTCTGGCCACGGCAGGCAGGTGCGCACGGTCATGCGCGGGCCTGTTCGCGTTTCAGCTTTTGCATCTTGCGGGTGATCATCTGGCGTTTCAGCGGCTTGAGGTAATCGATGAACAGCTTGCCGTTCAGGTGGTCGATCTCATGCTGCACGCAAGTCGCCCAGAGACCGTCAAACGTCTCCTGCTGCAAGTTGCCATCGCGATCCATCCAAGTGACGTCCACCACTTTGGGGCGCGTCACCTCAGCGAATTGCTCGGGGATCGACAGGCAGCCTTCCTCATAGACGTTGGTTTCGTCGGATGAAGCGATGACCTCGGGGTTGAACATGATCAGCGGGCGCGGCGCGGCGCCTTCTTCCTTGATGCAGTCCATCACGATTAGACGGTCCAGCACGCCAACTTGCGGCGCCGCCAGCCCGATACCGGGGGCGTCATACATCGTCTCCAGCATGTCGTCGGCCAATTTGCGCAGCTCGTCCGACAGGTCGGTCACAGGGGCACAGACCTTTTTCAGACGGGGGTCGGGATGGATCAGGATATTGCGTTTCATGGGGTTGATGTAGGCCATCCCGCCTCCCGCCGCAACGCCCCCCTTGCGCCTGCTGGAATTGTGGCTAGCTTTCCCCCGGACAGATGGAGCAGACATGACTTTCAACGACCTGATCGACCGCCGGGGAACGAACAGTTCTAAATGGGACAAGATGGAAGACCTGTACGGCGTGCCGCCGCAGGAGGGGCTGGCCATGTGGACGGCCGATTCCGACTATGCCACCGCACCCTGCGTGATTGAGGCTGTTCGCGAAGCGGCCGATCATGGTATCTTCGGGTATTCCTGGACACACCCGGATTATCTGGCCTCGGTCCAGTGGTGGATGAAGAACCGCCACGACTGGGAGATCGACACCGACTGGGTGCTGACCTCACAGGGGCTGGGCAATGCAATCGCTCTGAGTCTCGATGTCTGGACCGAACCCGGTGACGGGGTCGTGATCTTCACGCCCGTCTACCATGAGTTTGCCTACAAGGTGAACAAGTCCGGCCGCCGCGTGGTGGAATGTCCGCTGGTCCGTGAAGGCGACAGCTATGGCATCGATCTGGAGGACGCACAGTCGCGGCTGGACGGGTCGGAAAAAATGCTGCTGTGGTGTTCGCCGCAGAACCCTTCGGGGCGGGTCTGGACGCCGGACGAACTGCGCGCGGTGGCCGCGTTTGCCGAGCGGAACGGGCTGATCCTGGTCTCAGACGAGGTTCACCACGATCTGATCTACCCCGGCCACAAATTTGTTCCGATGGATGTGGCCGCACCCGATGCGCGGCCGTGGACGGTGACGCTGACGGCGGCATCAAAGACGTTCAATATCGCGGGTCAGCGCACTGGCAACATGATCATCCCCGATCCCGAGCTGCGCGCGGCCATGCGCTATCGGCTGCACACGCTGGACTATGCCCCCAGCGCGCTGGGTGTTGCTATGATCACCGCCGCCTATTCTCCGGCAGGCGCGACTTGGGTCGATGAGCAGATCGCCCATCTGGACCGCAACCGAAAATTGTTCGACACGACCATCGCCGACATACCCGGCCTGTGGTCGATGCCCCTGCAAGCAACCTACCTGGCCTGGGTCGATTTCTCGGGCACTGGCATGGATCACGCTGAGTTCGTCCGCCGCCTGCGCGAAGGCGCCAGGATCGCTACCTCCTCCGGCCCCGGTTTCGGAACGGGCGGAGAGAATTTCGAGCGGTTCAACCTCGCCACCCAGCGCGCGCGAGTGGAAGAGGCCTGTGCCCGCCTGAAACACGCGTTTGCCGATTTGCAATAAAGTCATGCGACGGGTTGCGCGTATTGTCCTTCTGATCTGTTTGATCGGCGCGGCGTGGTTTGGATGGTATCGTTTCGGACCACGCCCACCCGCGCCGCCAATGGCACCTGAGGCCACACAGATCGACCATATCCTGATCGAGAAATCCGCCCGCCGCCTGACCGCATCATTGAACGGTGCGGTTGTCATGCAGGCGGATGTTGCACTGGGGTTCGAGCCCGACGGCGACAAACAGCAGGAAGGTGACGGCAAGACCCCGGTTGGAAGCTTCCGGATCGACCGACGCAACCCGCAGAGCGCTTTCCACCTGTCACTCGGGATCAACTACCCTTTGCCAGAAGATATCGACCGCGCCCATAATCAGGGCATTGATCCGGGCGGAGACATTTTCATCCACGGGCAGCCGAATGGCGTCGCTGGCTTTACCCTCCCCGGCGATTGGACTGCGGGCTGCATCGCCCTGTCGAATACCGAAATGACGCGGCTTTGGAGCCTGACGCCCACCGGCACCGTTGTGGAAATCCGCCCCTAGTCTTCGTACCCCAACAACGCAATCGGTGCGTCCGGCGCGCGGTAGAAATCCAGCGGAGCCTTATCGGCGGCGGCAGTGCTGCGCTTGAATTCATAGCGCATCTCGCCCGCTTCCTCGTCATCTGCGATGATCAGGCATTGGTACAGGTGGCGCGCGCCGTCGTAAATATCGACCAGCCCGCGCAACTGCGGCGTGGTTTCGGCCTCGACCGTGAAACCATCTTTCCACAATCTGAGAATTTTGAAGGTATTGTCGCCAAATTCCACACGAAGACGGCTGGTTTTCTTCAATCCTGCGATTCGCGCCGCATCCAATTCGGCGCTCATCTCCTTAGAAACATAGGTTGTCATAATAAGTTCCCCCCGGAAAACGGATTCCATTGTGCGGCATTGACTGTAAAAATCCAGTGAAGACGGTCACATAGTGCGGTGCAAATTCAACCTGTTGCGCGGAAATCTCAATCCGGGCTGTGCGCCGATGCAGACTCAATGCGCGGCACCTGATGTGGGATGGCCCTGCGCAAAGCCCTATCTTTGCTGAAACCGAAAAGCGGAGGATGCGCAATGGGCCTGTTGGTCGACGGCAAATGGCACGACACATGGTATGACACCAAATCCACCGGCGGCGCGTTCAAACGCAGCGCCGCGCAGTTTCGCAACTGGCTGACCGCGGACGGCAGTGCAGGCCCATCCGGCAAGGGTGGTTTCAAGGCGGAACCGGACCGCTATCACCTCTATGTCAGCTACGCCTGCCCCTGGGCGCACCGCACGTTGATTTTTCGCGAGTTGAAGGGTCTGAGCGACCTGATCTCGGTCTCAGTTGTGCATCCGGATATGCTGGACAAAGGCTGGACATTCGAAACGGATGACCACGGTGCGACGGGCGATACGCTCTATGGTTTTGATTTTGCCCATCAGGTTTACACCAAGGCCGACCCCACCTACACGGGCCGTGTCACCGTGCCGATCCTGTGGGACAAACAGCAAGAGACCATCGTTTCCAACGAAAGTTCGGAAATCATCCGAATGTTCAATGCCGCCTTTGACGGCATCACCGGCAATTCTGACGACTACTGGCCCGAAGCGATGCGGGATGAGATCGAAGAGATCAACGCGCGCGTTTATTCCGACGTAAATAACGGCGTCTACAAGGCTGGCTTTGCCACGACCCAGCAAGCTTATGACGCAGCCGTAGGTCCGCTGTTCGATACTTTGGACTGGCTCGACGACCGCCTGGCCAGAAACCGTTATCTGATGGGCGACCGCGCGACCGAGGCCGACTGGCGCCTGTTCACCACACTGATCCGCTTCGACCCGGTGTATCACCTGCATTTCAAATGCAACCATCGGCGGCTGATCGACTACCCGAACCTATGGGCCTTTACCCGCGAGTTGTATCAGTGGCCGGGCGTCGCCAGGACCGTGAATATGGCCCATATCGTGCGCCACTACCATTTCAGCCACGACACGATTAACCCGAACCGGATCATCCCGGTGAACCCAGTTCTGGACTATCTGGAACCTCATGGGCGGGATCAGCGACCCGCGGCGTAGTGTTCGACCATCGCCGCCAGATCCTCTGGCGGCGTCGCACTTTGCACATAGGCGCAAGCGTTGGGGCTGTGGGCGAAAATCGACCCGTCCGAGAAAAAAGTGGTGTTGGTGACAAAGATCACCCGCGCCTCGGGGCGGCGGTAGCTGGCGAAATCGGCCACTGCCAACGCACTTCCGGTTTCCAGCACCAAATCCAGCACAATGATATCGAAATCCTGACCGTAGAGCGCAAGAATCGCTGCCTCTTGCCCCGGCACCAGCGTTACTTCGGCGCCGTGCCGTTCAAGATGCCTTTTCCACACCCGACCAAGATCGGGATTACTCTCAACTATCAAAACATTCATTCGCAACAACCTCGGCACATGATAGAGCGTCTGGTGCCGTCCCCCATAAATCGTGATCACGCTTATTCCTTAACAAAGTGTTAACGACGCCGATTGGCAGCACTGAATGCGCGGATTTGCTTGTGTAAATGGCAAAAATCCGCTTGAAGCAGGCCGAAACTAGCGATTCCGGCGAGAATTCCATGGCAAGCGATACCGATAACTTGAACCCACGCGCCGCGCGTGACCATGGCGGAGGGCTGGATGGGGCCATCGCCCGCTATGGCGGAACCCGCGCGGATTGGATGGACTTGTCCACCGGAATAAACCCTCACCCATACGAGGTTTCGGGCCTGACCGCCTCGGACTGGGCCGAATTGCCCGATCACGGCGCGTTTGAACGTCTGACAAAGGCCGCGCGCCAATTCTGGTTCGTCCCAGAGGGTGCCGCGATTCTGCCCGCACCCGGTGCCTCGGCCGTGATTGCACGCATTCCCGCGCTGGTCGAAAGAGGCCGGGTGCAGATCACGACACCCACCTACAATGAACACGCCGCCGCCTTCACCGCGCAGGGATGGTCTGTGCAGCCCGACGGCCCGGCCCAGGCCCGCGTCGTCGTGCATCCGAACAACCCTGACGGGCGGGTCTGGACCGGGGCGGACGCAAGCGCCCCCTTCACCGTGATCGACGAGAGCTTTTGCGATGTCAGTCCCGAGGCGTCGCTGATCCATCTGGCTGCCCGGCCCGGCGTAGTTGTACTGAAGAGTTTCGGCAAATTCTGGGGCTTGGCCGGGTTGCGGCTGGGTTTCGCCATCGGCCAGCCCGACCTGATCGCCCGGCTGAACGATTTGACTGGCCCGTGGGCCGTCTCTGGCCCCGCCCTGCGGATCGGAACGCGCGCTTTGCAGGACATTGAATGGGCCAACGCCACACGCCAACGGCTGACCACCGAGACCACCCGGCTGGACGATCTGATGACCGCCAGAGGTGCAGCCCTTGTGGGCGGCACCACCCTGTTCCGTCTGTATGAAGTTGACAGCGCCACCGACTGGCAGGACCGCCTTGCCCACTCCCATATCTGGAGCCGCGTCTTTCCGTATTCCAAAACCTACCTGCGGCTTGGCCTGCCCCCTGCGGACGGTTGGAGCAGATTGGAGGCCGCGTTGTGAGCACGGCCTTCCTACTGGTCTGTGCCATGTGTCTGGACGCCGCCTTGGGTGAGCCGGAGTGGCTGTGGTCACGGGTGAAACACCCGGCAGTGATGATGGGAAACATCATCGGCTGGCTGGACGAGCGCCTGAATCACGGGGCACAGCGGCGGCTGAAAGGGGTTGCCGTGGTGGCCTTGCTGCTTTGCGGCGCGCTGATCTTGGGGCAATTGCTGGCCCTGCTGGGTCCGGTGGTTGTGATCATCATCTGCGCTATCCTACTGGCCCAGAAATCTCTGGTGACACATGTGAATGACGTGGGCGACGGTCTGCAAACATCGCTTCCCGAAGGACGCGCAAAGGTCGCTATGATTGTCTCTCGCGACACGCGCGACATGACAGAGGCGCAGGTGGCCCGGTCGGCGATCGAAAGCGCTGCGGAAAACCTCAGTGACGGGATCATTGCCCCCGCATTCTGGTTCCTGATCGCCGGATTGCCGGGCCTGCTGATCTACAAAGCGGTCAATACCGCCGACAGCATGATCGGCTACCGTACCGAAAAATACCGCGACTTTGGCTGGGCCGCTGCCCGTCTTGATGACGTGTTGAACCTGATCCCTGCCCGTCTGACCTGCGTGATGATCGTGGCGCTGTCCGGCCAATGGACACGCTGGCCCGAAATGGTGGCGGATGCGCGCCGCCATATCTCACCCAATGCTGGTTGGCCCGAGGCCGCGATGGCGCGCGCCCTGAACGTCGCCCTCGCAGGCCCGCGCAGCTATGACGGACAGGTCCGCGATCTGGCCTGGGTCAACGGCAAGGCCCCGCGCGAGATCGGCGCGCCGGAAGTTTTCCGCGCATGTAACATGCTGTGGAAGGTCTGGGGGCTTGCGCTTGGCCTCGTGTCGGTGTGGGTTGGGCTCAGCTTTATTTTCTGACGGGACCCACCTATGCGCTTTCTTTCTGGCCTTGTTGCCGCCACCCTGCTCGCCTCGCCTGCTATGGCCGAATGCGGTGGCGGGTTCAATTCCTTCGTCAAGGGTCTGAAGGGCGAGGCCGTTCAGCAAGGGTTCGACAAATCCACCGTCAACGCGTTTTTCAAAGGTGTACAACAGGACGGAGCGGTTCTGAAAGCCGACCGCGCGCAAGGCGTGTTCCAGAAACCGTTCATCGACTTTTCCCGCCACCTGATCTCGCAAAACCGGATCGAACGCGGCCAGGCCATGTCGCGTAAATACGACGCCGTGTTCGGCCGGATCGAGGCGGAATACGGTATTTCTCGCGGGGTGCTTCTGGCCTTCTGGGCGTTCGAGACCGATTACGGCGCGTTTCAGGGCGATTTCAACACCCGCAACGCGCTGGTGACGCTGGCCCATGACTGCCGCCGTCCTGAATTGTTCCGTCCGCAGGTGTTCGCGGCGATTGAACTGTACCAAAAGGGCAATTTCGACCCGGCCCGCACCACTGGTGCCTGGGCGGGAGAGATCGGAATGGTACAGATGCTGCCGCGTGACATTATTGAAAACGGTGTCGATGCGGATGGTGACGGCAAGGTTTCGCTAAAAACCTCGGCTCCTGATGCGCTAATGTCAGGGGCCAAAATGCTGTCGCATCTGGGTTGGCAGCCCGGTCAGCCCTGGCTGCAAGAGGTCACAGTGCCTGCGCAGATGGACTGGTCCCTTTCTGGCCCCGGCAAACCGCGCTCGATCTCTGAATGGAAGGCAATGGGGGTAAAGGCGCGCAGCGGATCGCTGGCCAACCTTCCCGCCTCACTGATCCTGCCGCAGGGACACAACGGACCCGCCTTTCTGGCCTATCCCAATTTCGACGTCTATTTCGAATGGAACCAGAGCTTTGTCTACGTCCTGACTGCCGCCTATTTCGGTACCCGGCTTGAGGGCGCGCAGGTCTACGACGCGGGTAACCCGGCACAAGGGCTGTCTGGTGCGCAGATGAAGCAATTGCAGAGCAAATTGCAGGCGCGTGGCCATGACGTCGGCAAGATCGACGGCATTCTGGGGGCTGGCACGCGAGCCGCAGTGCAGGCCGAGCAGGCGCGGCTGGGGCTGCCTGCGGATGCGTGGCCAACAGTGGAGTTGTTGGGACAGTTATGACGCAATGTCTGATTGGAGCCCAAAGCCGACAAAGAAGCCGGAAAGCGCAATGCGTTTTGCACAGGGGAGTTCACCTACCCAAGTTGATCTTCTAGCTCCGGACAGTGTTCCGTGGTAGTTCCTTCAAACACAGTACGTTTGGGGTCTGAATAGTGAGTTTCATCAAATCAATACCAAAAAGAACCCTATGGTTTAGCTTAGCAATATGTCTGCTTGGCACTTTCTACTGGGCGGATGAAGGGCTATCCGCGAGGGACGTGGCTATCCTCGTAATTTTGGTGGTTGGTGGTGCCTTTGACTGTTGGAAAGTGGTTCGACAGAAACGTTAGACTTCTCAAGTTTGGAAGTTCGCTTTGTCCGCATTACAGCCACTGGAAAAATGATCCGATGATGCACGTCCGACTCACTCCGACCGTACTGGGTAGCGATCTCCCTTCTCATCGATCAGGATCAACCGCTCGCCGCTGCGCACATACAGGTCACACCGGCTAAACCCGTTGCGATAAGCGATACAGACGCTGCCGTCCTCGGCGATGGAGTAAGTGCCAAAGGCTGCGTCTCCGCTGGCGTAGGTATAGGAATAGGCGCCTCCGGCGGAGAAAGCGGCCTGACCGTCATCGTAGAAGGTGAACGTCTGGCCTGCCAAGGCGCTTAATTCCTCGGGGGAAAGAGGCACATCTCCGGGCTTGGTGGGCCACTCGGCGGCGATGGTCGGGCTGGCAGTCAGCAGGGCAAGGATCAGATATCGGGTCATGCGGCCAGCTTACCCTGTGGTGCCACCAGATGGTCATAACGTTGCAGTGAACGGTCAGGCCACCATCTGCTCGGCCTTCTTCAGGTCAACCGAGACAAGTTGACTGACGCCCTGTTCCTGCATGGTCACTCCGAACAGCCGGTCCATCCGCGCCATCGTCACCGCGTGGTGGGTGATGATCAGGAATCGCGTGTCGGTCTGGCGGCACATCTCGTCCAGCAGGTCACAGAACCGGGTCACGTTGGCATCGTCCAGCGGCGCATCGACCTCGTCCAGCACACAAATCGGCGCAGGGTTGGCAAGGAAGACGCCAAAGATCAGCGCAGTGGCGGTCAGGGTCTGTTCCCCGCCCGACAAAAGGCTGAGCGTCGAGAGTTTCTTGCCCGGCGGTTGGCACATGATCTCCAGACCCGCGTCCAACGGATCGTCGCTTTCGACCATGACCAGATTGGCCTCACCGCCACCAAACAGATGCTTGAACAGCATGGCGAAGTTCGAGTTCACCTGTTCGAACGCGGTCAGCAGACGTTCGCGGCCCTCGCGGTTGAGGCTGGCGATGCCGCTACGCAGGGCCTTGATCGCCTCTTCCAGATCCGCCTTTTCGGTATTCAGCGTGTCAAACTCTTCCTGAACTTCCTTACTGTCCTCTTCGGCCCGCAGGTTTACCGCCCCCATCGCATCGCGCTGACGCTTGTGGCGGTTTACTTCGGCCTCCAAGGCATCGGCCGCAGGCATCTGGTCAGGGTTTGCGTCCAGTTGGTTCAGCAACTGGTTCGGCGTCAGTTGCTGATCCTCGGCAATCCGTTCCGCCGCAGCGGTCACGCTTTCCTTGGCCGCATCGCAGCGCGCCTCAGCTGCGGCACGGGACTCACGCGCTTCCGAGGCCAGACGTTCTGCGTCCCGCTCGGCTATCACGACTTCACGCTGCTGAGTCTCGGCTTCGGCCAGCTTGTCGGCGGCCTCGGCCCGCCGGGCTTCGGCGGCTTCGATCAACTCGTTCAGCTCTTCCCGCGCCTCGGCAATCTCAGCGGGGGCGGCCATGGCTTCGGACAGCTCCTCTTCCGAGCTTTCCTTGCGTTCCGCCAATTCTGAGATCCGTTTTTCGGCCGTCTCCAGACGGTGCTTCCAGCCGCTGAGGTCCTTGGTCACTTCCTGTGTGCGGCGCGTGCGGGCCTCGCCCTCGCGGCGCAGCTCGTCATGGGATGAGCGATGGGTCAGCATGGTGATCCGCGCCGCCTCGACCGTCTGTTTAATATCCTCAACCTGGGCACGGGCGCTGTCGAGGTTACCCAGACCGGCCAACGCACCTTCGGCTTCGCGCAGCTGCGCGCGGGCTGACATGGCGTCTTCCTTGTGGCGGTCGACGGCAAGGGCCAGGGTCTCCAGCTTGCCCTGAGCCAGATTGCGGTCCGCTTCGGCCCGGCTGAGCTGACGCGCAGATTCGGCCATGCGCTGATCGGCGGCGCGGCGCGCTTCTCGTGCGCGACGGTCCGCTTCTGTCACGTCCGCCAGTTGCTGCGACAACGCCTCATGCGCGGCGCGGGCACCATCGGCCTGCGCCTCAGTCCGGGCAAGTTCCTGTTTCAGCGCTTCCAGCTTGTTGAGTTGTTCCAAACGCAGAGCCGCCGCACTGGGTGCATCCTCGGCCCAAGCGCGAAATCCGTCCCAGCGCCACAGGTCACCCGAGCGCGACACCAACCGCTGACCCGGTTTCAACGAGGTCTGCAAACGCGCGCCCTGATCCGCATCAACCAACCCGATCTGCGCAATCCGGCGGCTCAACCGATCCGGGCCAGACACATGCAGCGCCAGCGGCTCGACCCCATCCGGCAACGGCTGATCGGTGTCATAGCCCGCAACCTGTACCCAGCCAGACGGACCGTCGCCTTCGACCAGTGGGGCACGCAGATCATCGGCCAGCGCAGCGCCCAACGCCTTTTCATAACCGGGCTCGACGCGCAGCAGGTCCAGAACCTGACCACCTTCGGCCGTGTCGCGTTCCACCAGTTTGGCCAAAGCGGTGGTCTCAGCGCGGATCGCACCCAGCTCACCCTCGGCCTCGGACCGTTGCGCGCGGGCTTCGGCCTCACGCGCCTGCGTATCGTTGCGTAGCTCATCGGCGGCGGCCAGCGCCTCTTCAGCGGCTTCGGCGGCTTCGCGGGCCTCTTCCTCACCCTCTTGCGCCGCTTCGAACGCTTCGCTGGCGCGGGTCAGAGCGGTACGAGCTTCCTCCACCGCCGCACGCGCCTTTTCTTCTTCACCCTCGGACCGGGCCAGCGTCTTGCGGCTGTCCTCGACCAAACGTTGCGCCGACTGGTGGCGGGCAACCAGCCGCGCCATATCCTCGGTTTCCTGCGACAGGTGATCTTCGCGGTTCTGCAACACTGCAGCCGCCTCGTGGGAGATCTCGGCAGCCTCGGCGACCTTGTCTTCGTGCCCTTCAGCAGCTTTAGCCAATTCACGGGCTTCCCACTCCAAACGCTCGATCATCTGACCTGCGTCACGGTTCAGGCCAGTCTCCCGTTCGATATCATGGGCCAATTGCTGGATACGGTTGGTCAGGGTTTCAATCGTCTGGCGGGCGCGGGCTTCCTGATCCGACAGTTGATCGCGTTGCACCTGTTGGCGTTGCAAGACAGCAGCGGCAATAGCCTCTTCCTCGCGCAACGGCGGCAGGGTCTCTTCGATCTCGGCACGTTTTGTAGCGGCAGCGCGGGCCTCGGCCTCGGCGCGCGAAGCCTCGGTGATCCGTTCGCGTAGTTTTTCCTCGGCCTGTTGGCGGGCCATGTCAGCCTCTTTCCAACGGCGATAGAGCAACATGCCTTCGGCTTGGCGCAACTGCTCGCCAATCTCGCGATAACGCGCGGCCTGCCGAGCCTGACGCGCGAGTTGCGCCAGTTGAGTGCCCAGCTGTTCCAGCACATCATCCACGCGGGTCAGGTTGGCCTCGGTACCCTTCAACTTCAGCTCGGCCTCGTGACGGCGCTGATACAGGCCCGAGATCCCGGCAGCCTCTTCCAGAATGCGGCGACGGGCGCGGGGCTTGGCGTTGATCAGTTCGGCAATGCGGTTCTGCCCCACCAACGCGGGCGAATGCGCACCGGTCGAAGCATCCGCAAACAGCATCTGCACATCGCGCGCCCGTACATCCTTGCCGTTGGTCTTATAGGCACTGCCGACATCCCGCGTGATGCGACGCACGATTTCCAACTGATCCGCGTCATTGAACCCAGACGGCGCCAGCCGTTCCGAGTTATCCATGGTCAGGACAACCTCGGCAAAGTTTCGGGCTGGGCGCGTCGCGGCCCCGGCGAAAATCACATCCTCCATCGCGCCACCACGCATGGATTTAGGGCGATTTTCACCCATCACCCAGCGCAACGCTTCCAGAAGGTTTGACTTGCCGCAGCCGTTCGGACCCACCACACCGGTCAACCCATCCGCGATAATCAGATCGGTCGGATCAACAAAGCTTTTGAAGCCGGTGAGTTTGAGTTTGCTAAAGCGCAAAGGCAATGGGTCCTGTGATTCCTATATCTGGAAGTCTGCGCAACCGATTGGGGGTGAGTCAACGGAGTTACGCAGGATATGGGATATCTGGCCGACTTATCCACAATATCTTGCCAATATGCGCAGAAATACGCGTATCTCAGTAGGGCGTGCACTCAAAAACCTGATAGCCGCTACCGCTGCCAATGTTTTCATAGATACCGTAATCAATGCATTCGTAATTGGGGGTCGACACAGCCGTCAGCAGCAACCGTTCCCCTACCTCACGGTCGCATTCCAGCACGCCCACGGTCACTGCCGCATCACCCAATACATCCAGAATCGGACAGCCCGAGACCTTCGCCATGGCCAGCCCGGCCCGGTCACGGATCGGCCCCAGACGCGGCGCGTATTGCGTGTTGACCCGAACTGCCTCGGCCAGCTCTCCGCGCACGCGCACGTCGAAGATACTGCCATTCACCGCGATCCGGGTGGCAGGCACATCGCGAAAGTAAGGCGTGCCGGCCGAACAAGCGGCCAGCACGAGGAGGGACAGATACCGGATCATACCGCCAGCTTTGCCGCAATACAGTTAACAGAACCTTTCCCGGTTCATGCGCGCAGCACTTCTCCCAAGCGGCGAACGCCCTCGCGGATCGTATCCTCATCCGAGTTCGAGAAACTCAGCCGGATCGTGTTGGCACCGGACCCGTCCGAAAAAAACGCTTGACCGGGGACAAATGCCACTTTGACCGTTTCCAGCGCCCGCGCCAGCAGGTCGGACCCGACCGTGCCCTTGGGGAGCGTCACCCAGATGAACATACCGCCGTTGGGTTTGGTCCACTCAACCCCGTCCGGCATGTGTTCCTGCAGCGCAGCCAACATGGCGTCGCGACGTGCACCGTAAACACTGCGCAGCATCGGGATATGCGTGTCAAAGCAGGCGCGCGCCACGTCGTTGATGGCCATCTGATTGATCGTCGCTGAATGCAGGTCGGCGGCCTGTTTCATCAGCACAAGTTGCGAGATCACCTGCTTGGCCGCCACGACCCACCCAACCCGCAACCCCGGAGACAAGGTTTTAGAGAAACTACCGCAATAGACTGTCCGGCAGTTTTCAATAGAGCCCTTGCGCGCCAATTCCAGCGCCAGAACCGGCGGGATCGCCTGTCCGTCATAGCGCAGGGCCTGATAGGCGCCGTCTTCGATAACGGCACAGTTCAGGTCTTCGGCCAGGTCCAGCAAGGTTTCGCGCCCACGCAGATCCACGGTCTCTCCGGTCGGGTTGGCGAAGTCCGGCGAGAGATAAGCGAACTTCACCGCTCCCTCACCCGCTGCCGCCCTATATTCTGCGGCGCCGCGATTACCTTTGATGCTGAGCCGATCAAAACGCGGCTCGTAGGCGTTGAAGGCTGCCAATGCACCCAGATAGGTGGGCCAGCCGACCAATGCCGTGTCACCAGGCGACAAGTAGAGCTTGCCCAGATAGTCCAGCGCCTGCTGCGAGCCGGACGTGATCAGGATATTGTCGAGCCCGCAGTCGATGCCGATTTGACGCATATGTTCGACCAGCCATTCGCGCAGCGGCACATATCCCTCGCTAACAGAGTATTGCAGCGCCTGCGCCTGGCTCTCGGGTCCCAACGCGTTCTGGAATGCCAAGGCAAAGCCATCCGCAGGGAACAGCGCTGGATCGGGAATACCACCGGCAAAGGAAATAATACCCGGCTGATCCAGCAGCTTGAGCAACTCGCGAATCTCGGACGCCTTCATCCGCGACGCCCGCGTGGCAAACAGGTCTTTCGTCGACATCAATCTCCTCCGCTTTGATGTCAGGCAGATTAGGCGTCGCACCCTTAATGTCAATAGTTCTGACCTATTGTAGCAAACGGGCGTTCTTGAACCCACCCGGAATACGTGGTCATATGATTTGACCAATTTCGGAACGCCCCATGCCTTTTCAGAAAATCCAGCCCGAAAAACTGTCCATCGCGGTGGTCAAACAGATCGAGATGCTGATCCTGCGCGGTATCCTGCGCCCGGGTGAACGGCTTCCGGCTGAACGTGAACTGGCGGATCGGCTGGGCGTTTCCCGGCCCTCGCTGCGCGAAGCGATTTCGAACCTGCAGGATCAGGGTCTGCTAACCGCCAAGGCGGGTTCGGGCATCTATGTGGCCGAAGTCTTGGGTTCGGCTTTTTCTCCGGCGCTGGTCCGGTTGTTCGGCAGTCACGAAGAGGCGGTGTTTGATTACCTCTCGTTCCGCAAGGATCTTGAGGGCCTCGCCGCCGAACGCGCCACGCGGCTGGGATCGGACAGCGATCTGAAGGTCGTGCAGGCGATATTCGACAAGATGCAAGCGGCCCATGGGCGCAACGCCTCCGAAGATGAGGCGCAGTTGGACGCCCAGTTCCACATGGCCATCATCGAAGCGAGCCATAACGTTGTGATGCTGCACATGATGCGGTCGATGTACGAGTTGCTGCAACAGGGCGTGTTCTACAACCGCCAGATCATGTTCCAGCAGCAAACCACGCGCGGGGCTATTCTGGACCAGCACCGCGCCATCAATACCGCCCTGCAAGCCCGGGACCCGGAAGGCGCGCGCGATGCGGTTCATAAGCATCTCAGCTTTGTCCAGCGATGCATGGAAGACCACCAGAAAGCCCAGCGCAACGAAGCCATCGCGCAGCAACGGCTGCAACACGAGACAGGTCAGATCTGATGTTCATAGGGCATTTACCAGGGGCCTATCTGGTCTTTCGGACTGCCACGCCAAATATCGGGAAAACGGTCTTCGCCGCGGCTATGCTCGGCGCGATCGCACCGGATCTGGACATGCTTTGGTTCTATCTGGTCGACGACAAGGCACATCACCACCACGCATACCTCACGCATCGCCCGATCTTGTGGGTGGGTATCATGCTGGTGGGGTTAATCACCGGATTGCGCTGGTCGCAGATGGGGCGTGTTATGACCATTTTTGGAACCGGTGGGCTGGTCCATATGGCGCTGGATTCCATCGTCGGTAAAATCACTTGGCTATGGCCGTTTTCGGACTTTTCCCACCCGCTCGTAACTGTTGAGGCCACGCATTCGCATTGGATTCTCTCATTTCTCAACCACTGGACGTTTTTGGTTGAGATCGGAATCACCGTGCTGGCTGTAATCGTGTTTTTCTCTGGCAGAAACAGGCCAGCGCGCGCAGGCTAATGCCAGCCTTGCTATGGCGGCACAACCCGAGTGCCGCTCCGGACCAGAAGGCTGTTCCATAAAATGGCAAACCCGGCAGAAATCTACCGGGTCGCACAAAGTTCATATTGCTCAAAGCTTAGTGCAGCTTTTCGCCTACATCGGCAATTGCCGCGTCGATCAGCTTGTTCGCCTGCGTCGCCGTCATCTGCTTGGCCAAAACCGCGTTTGCTGCAGATACAGCAACGGAAATGGCCTGATCGCGGACTTCCTTCACAGCCGAAGCCTCGGCCGATGCGATCTGGTCCTGCGCAGCCGCCAGACGGCGCGCGATGGATTTTTCCAGATCGGCCTTGGCTTGTTCAGCAGCCAGAGCAGCATCGTCTTTCGCAGCAGCCACGATGGCGTCTGCCTGGCCTTGAACTTCACGCTGCTTGCGCTCGTACGAGGCCAGCAGGGTGCGCGCTTCTTCGTGCAGGGCGCGGGCTTCGTCCAGTTCGGACTTGATACCATCGGCACGGTTGTCCAGCGCACCACCAATCAAACCCGGCACCTTGAAGTAGAACAGGACCGCGATGAAGACGATGAAGCCCAGAAGGACGACAAAGTCGGTGTTGCCAAGCGAGAAGAACGGGCCGCTTGCGGCCAGCGCGGGGCTGGCGCCACCAACAGTCAGGATAAAGGCAAGAGTGTTCCGCATGTCACTTATCCTTTCGTCTGCGCGTCTACGGCACTGTTGATGGTTTTGGCATCTGCCTCACCGCCCAGTGCTGTGACCAGTTCAGCCGCCGTGTCCTTGGCAACCACTTGAATGCTTTCCAGCGCACCGGCACGGATGTCGGCAATTGCCTTTTCCGATTCAGCCGCCTTTGCAGCGATTTCCACGTCCGCCTTAGCAATCGCGTCATCCAGACCAGCCTGGATTTCAGCGCGGGCTTCCGCTGCGATACGCTGTGCCTCAGAACGGGCATCGGCCAGCGCCTTGTTATAGGCCTCCTCAGCCTCGACCGCCTTGGCCTTCAGATCTTCGGCCGCAGCCAGGTCATTTGTAATGGTCCCCTGACGTTCAGCCAGGATTGCCGCGATGCGGGGCAGAGCCACGCGGGACAGGACCAGAAAGATGACGACCAGCGTAATGACCAGCCAGAAAATCTGGTTGGGGAACCAATCGAAGCAGAGCTGTGGCATCCCGATGGCAGAGCCATGCGAGTCGACGCACGCGCCTACTACTTCTTCGCTAATGGGTTCAGTCGCCATGATGTCCTCCGTCGGAACGTTGTCTTTACAACAGGTGGGCCGCTATGGCTTGGGCCCACCTGCGCGTAAGGATCAGGTTCCGCAGATTAGACGGCGAACATCAGCAGCAGCGAGACCAGGAATGCAAAGATGCCCAGCGCTTCTGCGAATGCGATACCGATGAACAGGGTTGCGGTCTGCGAAGCAGCCGCCGAAGGGTTGCGCAGGGCGCCGGCCAGGAAGTTGCCTGCAACGTTGCCCACCCCGATTGCGGCTGCGCCGGAACCGATTGCTGCCAGGCCTGCGCCGATGTGTGCGAGATCGCCTTCCATGATGTTTCTCCTTACGAATTGGAAGTTTCGATGTTTGGGTATCGGACCTTAGTGCGAAGGATGCAGCGCATCTTTCAGATAAACACAGGTCAGAATGGTGAATACGTAGGCCTGGATGAAGGCCACCAGGACCTCAAGACCGTACATAGCGGTGATCGCCAGAACCGACACGGGCGAAATCACGGCAATCGCGGCGAAGCCTGCGAACACCTTGATAACCGCGTGGCCAGCCATGACGTTACCGGCAAGACGAATGGAGTGACTGACCGGGCGTACAAAGTACGAGATCAGTTCGATGATCGCCAGGATCGGACGCAGTGCCAGCGGCGCACTGGACACCCAGAACAGGCCCAGGAAACCGGCACCGTTCTTTACAAAGCCCAGAATGGTTACGGTCAGGAACACGGCCAGCGCCAGCGGAATGGTCACCGCGAAATGCGAAGTGGTGGTAAACGAAGTCGGGATCAGGCCCAGGAAGTTCGCAACGACAATGAACATGAACAGGGTCATGACATAGGGGAAGTACTTGACGCCTTCCTTGCCGCAGATGTCTTCCAGCATCTTGTAGATGAAGCCATAGGCCAGTTCCGCCACCGACTGCATCCGGGTCGGCACAATGGCGCGTTTGGATGTGGGCAGAACCAACAGTGCTGTTACGGCCAGTACCGCAAAGAACAACCACAGGGTCACATTGGTGACCGTGAACATGCCTACCGCACCGTCGCCGAACAGCGGCTTGACGATGAACTGATCCATCGGGTGGAATACCAGGCTGCTGCCTTCTGCTGCGGTGGTCTCAGTTGCCACGTTCAGTCCCTCTCGTCCTTCTCGGCCGCGTTTGCCGCCGTTTGTTTCTCTTGAACCTCTTTCGCGCTGCGGAGCATAACCTTCACGCCCGCGATAAGGCCCAGCAATGTAAACAGCACCAGAAAGATCGGGATCGTCCCGAGCAGGCTGTCCAGCCCGTATCCGATGCCAAATCCGATCCCCAGACCGGATACCATTTCTATGACCATCCTCCAGGCAAGCTCGCCGCCCGAGACGTCAGCGTCTGCACGGGGTTTCGGCGCCTTGGCCTTTTTCGCCGCTTCGATCTTGGCCTCCAGCTGCGCCATACGCTGCTTTTGGTCATCATCGGTCACGGGCATTTCCCTCGCACATTCTTGGGTAGGGTGCTAAGGGGCGGAGGGCGCAGAGTCAACGACGTTGAGCGCTCGAATTGCCGCATGTTAAGCTATTGTTTTTTATATATTTTTTTCCAAACGCGACACAACAGTGAACCACCCCACCCTTTCGCTTGATTTCAAATGCATTGAATCCGCATATTCAACCAAATGGTTGACCAAACCCGGGCGCTGTGGTTCAGCCAAGGCATGTCCAATGATCTCGACACCGTATTCGCAGCCCTTGCCGACCCCACGCGCCGCACCATCCTAGCGATGCTGTTAGAGGATGACATGGCCGTGACCGATGTGGCCGAACCGTTCGAGATGTCGCTGGCCGCAATCTCGAAGCATCTGGTCATCCTGACCAAGGCCGGGCTGATCAGTCAGGAGAAACGCGGACGGGTGAAATGGTGCAAGCTGGAACCCGACGCCCTGCGTGCGGCGTCTGTCTGGATGCAGGGGTTCGGGCAGTTCGAACCGGTCAATCTGGATGCCTTCGAGCGGTTTCTGGAAACCGAGCTGCCCGCAGTCGAGGAGCCCTAGCCGGACCTAACGCACCACAAAGACTGAAACCTTGGCGTGATTGGCCAGATATCCGGCATGACTTGAAAAGATATAGTCCGTGATCCGCGGCGCATGGGTGCCCGCGACAATCAGATCGGCACCGATTTCCTCGGCAGCGCGAGCTAAATCACCATCGACCTCAGCCGCGACATCGACGGAATGGATATTTCGACATGCGACTTCCGTTCCGCTGTTCTTGGCGAGTTGGTCAGCGAAAGCGCGCAGGTTTTCATTGATCTTTGCGTCCGTCTGAACCGGATCTCCCGGCTGGATTCCTGTTACGCTGACAACTGTAATCTTGGCTCCCTGCCACTTGGCAACCTCAGCCGCAACATCGGCAGCTTTGCGAACCTCTGGCGGAAGATGCAGATCAACAGGGAACATGATGTGAGTGTACATGGCGAATTCCTCCTCAGCCAAAAGCATAAGGATATTCGCATGTATCGACATTGATCTGCCTCAACGGCGGGACGGAACACAGAATGCGGGCTAACCCTCCTGACTGTATTCCACACCGGTGATGACTCCGAACGGGTCCGCCCGACAAAGCCACGGTGCCTGCGCACCGACCACAGACACCGTCGTTACGGAGCCCGTAGGATCTTTCTGGGTGGAAACCGCAGAAACATCTTCGGGTCTCACCCCTGTTTCAGCCGAAACAAGCGCTTCGCAACTGCCGTGCAGATCCGCTTCTGAAACCGTGGTACCGGGTCCCGGCGGAGTACAGGCAGCCAATCCTGCCACGGTGATCAAGAAGAATGCTGGTTTCGTCATCTCGTGCCTACATGCTGCCTGCGTCCGACGCTGGCACATTTTTGGGGGAAAGCAAGTTTCATTCCGGCATCGGGTTCGTTGTGCGGCGCTGTTCTTCGGCTTTCAGCAGCAGCACAAGCGCGACGATGGTCAGGATTGCCCCGACAACAATCAGCAGTGGAGGCGGCTGCTGACCCAGCGCGATTTCCCACAGGATTACCCAACTGGGCGTCAGATAGGTATAGGCCATCACCTTGGCCGAAGGCAGCCGCAGCGTTGCAAACTGCACCAGTACAAAGCTGGCCGCGGTGGCAAATATCGAGACATAGAACAGCCCCACCCAGACGATCAGCGGCAGGTTGGTCCAATCGGTCGCCCGAATGTCGGACCAACCATAGAGCGTCAGCAGAACGCAGCCCGCCAAGAGGGTGCCAAAGGTGAACACCACCGCCGGTTCGCCCCGGTTCAACTTGCGCACCATCGGCGTGTAAACCGCATGCGCCACGCAGCCCCAGAAATAGATAATCTCGCCGCCTCCGATCTGGAACGCGGTAAAAACCTGCCAATCCGCGCGGAAAATGACCCAAAGCGCACCCACCGCGCCCACCGCAAGGGCCAAGGCCATCCGGGGCGTCGTGACCTGCCGCAACAACACCCAGCCCGCCACCGCTGACATCACTGGTGTCAGCGTGAACACGGCAGCTGCGCTGACCGGGGGGGCGGTTTTCAGGCCGTAGAACATCAGAACAAAATAGCTGGCAAACAGCCCGCCCAGCACCAGGTAGCGCCACGGTGCCTGTGCTGCACTACGCGGCAAGCCAGTGGTCATCAGCGCCGCAATACCGATCACCACCGAGGCAATCAGGAAGCGCGCCGCCGTGATCGCCTCGGGTGCGATCTGATTGGCAACCAGCGAGCCCAGAGAAAAGCTGCCGGCCACCAACGCCGAGAACACAAGCATGGCCAGATGACCCTGCGTCTGAGAGCTCACGCCAGCCAGCCTTTGGATTGTTCCTTCAGATATGTCAGAAAACTCTGAACCTTGGTTGTGCGGTGCAGGTCCACATGGGTCACCAGCCACAGGTTCCCGAACCACTCTGGCAGCGGGTCGACCACTTCGATCAGATTGGGGTCACGGGCCGCTTCCCAGCGGGCCATGAAGCCGATCCCGGCACCGGACAAAACCGCCTCGCGGATACAGAAATTGTTGGTGCAGCGAAAGGTGATGTTCTCTGCGGGTACTGTCGCGCGCAACCACCGGGAAAACGGCGCGCGGCTGTTTTCGTCGTCGGTACTGACGAATTGATGGTTGCTGAAGTCCTCGACGCTGGAGGGCGTCCCATGGCGATCCACGTAATCCTTGCTGGCGTATAAGCCGATCTCTTGCGTGATGAACGGTTGCACCACATTGTCCGGTTGATCCGGAGCCGAACCCGCGCGAATAGCCACGTGAGCTTCACCGTATTCCAGACGGAACAGGCGATCTCCGGTCAGGTAGCGCACGATCAGACCCGGATGCAGGCGTTGGAATTCGCTGAGCACCGGCACTACGAGGGGCGCCAATGAGGACAGAGATGTCACGACCAATTCACCCGAGACGTCATCGCCACGCCCCTTCATCCGCCCGACCAGTTGGTTGAACTGATCTTCGGTCGCCTGCGCCACGCGCAACAGGTCTTCTCCGGCCTCGGTAGGGGTGTAGCCGCGCGCGTGGCGCTGGAACAGCTTGGTGCCCAACCGCGCCTCAATCGCATCGATGTGTCGGATCACCGTCGCATGGTGCACACCCAGCACCTCGGCCGCGCCGCTGACGGTGCCCATGCGAGCTACTTGATAGGCGGTTCTTACTTCGTCCCAATTGTCCACGGCATCACCACAACTGTGCAATTTCTAACATCAACTGTTGATGTATCCGAGTTTTGTTCACGTACGCAACATCCATATTGGGACCAGACGAGAAATCCCTATCCACAAGGACCAAGTAAAATGACCAAAACCATCCTGCATATCGACGCCTCGGCCCGCCGCGCCGGGTCTGCCACCCGAGACTTGTCCGACCGCATCGTCAAACACCTGGGTGCCGCGCGCATCATCCGCCGTGATCTGGCAAGCCCCCTGCCCTTGCTGACCGAAGACTGGATCAATGCCAACTTCACCCCCGCAGATCAACGGGATGAGACTCAGCGCGACCAACTGGCGCTGTCCGACACGCTGGTGAACGAACTGCAAGAGGCCGATACAATTGTCGTCGGTCTGCCAATATACAATTTCTCTGTACCGGCTGCTTTCAAAGCCTGGATTGATCTGGTTGCGCGCGCTGGTCTGACCTTTTCCTACACAGAAAACGGCCCTAAAGGCCTGCTGGAAGGCAAACGCGCGGTTTTGGCCATTGCTTCGGGCGGTACCGCCGTCGGGTCCGAGATCGATTTTGCCACCGACTACGCCAAACATGTGCTGAGCTTTATCGGCATTCATGATGTGGATGTTGTTGCCGCCGACCAGATGGCTCTGGACGCTGAAGCCACGCTGGCCAACGCACAGAAAGCCGTATTGGAACTGGCGGCCTGATCGCATTCGACATTGGCAACCTGCGCGCCCGGCCTGCTATTGCAAAGGCTGGGCGCATTTCTACTGCGGCGCTGGATCAGGGCAACCAGTTCACTTCGCAACCAATGCGGTCGAAGAACGCCATCAGATCGGTCCGTGCCATCGCAACAGTGCGGTCATTGACCAGCGGGTGCATGTTGATGACATCCGCCTGCTGTGCCGCGCTGTCCATGAAGAATCGCACATCATTCTGCACCCCGTTGATCATCGCCAGCGGACTAACCGCGCCAGGCCTGATACCGAGGTGCTGCAGCAACCGGTCCGAAGACCCAAAGGACAGATTGCCGACACCCAGTTCTGCCCCCAACGCCTTAAGGTCGATCTCGCGACTTTGCTCCAGCGTCACCAGATAGTTCCGCTTTTTCTTATCTCGTAGGTACAGATTCTTGAGCCGCAGGGTGTTTTCTCCTGGTACCAAGAATTGCTCTTCGACGCCCTTGGCGTCCTCTACGGTACGCAGGGGGATATGCGTGTGCAGACGATAAGTCAGACCCCATTCGTCCAATTGCGCAAGCAACGCGTCAGAGCTGAGCGGCAAAGTATCCTGAAAGGCGGATGATGCGTCCATGGAAACCTCCTGTTTGGCGCGCTCATCGCGCAACATGAGGGTAATTTCAAGCCACGACAGTCTCTGAGTACAATGCTAGCGTGTCGCCATGAAAATCACGCGTAATACTCCGGATCAACTGATCCTGTCCAACACACCCTGGCTGATCGGCATCATGCTGGTCTTCTTCATTCTCGCCTTTGTAGGCGCGGGCATGTTCATGGCCAGCGAAGGCGGCGAGGGAATCTTGTTCGGTATCTTCTTTGCTCTAATCGGCGGCGGGATGGGTTTTGGCGCCTTCTGCGCGTTTGTCCGCCGCGTGCAGATCATATTGGACCGTCGCGACGACAGCATTCTGATCCGCCGCCAATCTGTCTTTGGCTACGATACTGTCGAGCATGTGCTTTCAAACCTGTCCCACGCTGAGGTTGAAACCACGAGCTCGGCCAACGGCAAAGGCTCTGCCAGCGTCCACCGCCCCGTATTGGTTCTGGACAAAGGCATGAGCGCCGGTCGCCACCCGATTGTCGAAGCCTATGTCAGCGGGCACGGGTCGCACCGGATGGTCGATGCCGTCAATGACTGGCTTCCGGCGCGCAAGGTTGACACTGACAGCCAATCCGCCTAAATCCCCCTCCAAACATCCGGAAGCGTCTGATCTTCCGGTCCCTTGAGTCGTTCAGGGATCGCCCCCCACCAGCGAGTTTCGCCCGTGGGGGCAATTGTGCATTTAACCGGCGTTTCCTAACTAGGAAGGGCCACAGGATAACCGGCTAAGGAGGCCGAAGGCATGTTTGAAAATCTATCCGAACGCCTCTCTGGCGTCTTTGACCGGTTGACCAAACAGGGCGCGCTGTCCGAGGAAGACGTCAAGACCGCCCTGCGTGAAGTACGGGTTGCACTGCTTGAGGCCGACGTCTCGCTGCCGGTGGCGCGTGAATTCGTCAAAAAGGTGCAGGAACAGGCGACCGGTCAGGCTGTCACCAAGTCCATCACACCCGGCCAGCAGGTCGTCAAGATCGTCCATGACGCTCTGGTCGACACGCTACGCGGCGAGGAAGACCCCGGCGCGCTGAAAATCGATAACCCGCCGGCGCCGATCCTGATGGTCGGTCTGCAGGGCTCGGGTAAAACGACAACCACCGGTAAGCTGGCAAAGCGCCTGAAAGAGAAAGAGGGCAAGAAGGTCCTGATGGCCTCACTTGACGTCTATCGCCCGGCGGCGATGGACCAGCTGGCAGTCTTGGGCACTCAGGTTGGCGTGGACACCCTGCCGATCGTACCGGGCCAGAAGCCCGTTGATATCGCCAAGCGCGCCAAGCAGCAGGCCACCTTGGGTGGCTATGACGTCTACATGCTGGATACCGCAGGCCGTTTGCATATCGACGAAGTGTTGATGGACGAGGTCGAGCAGGTCCGCAACGCGGTAGACCCGCGCGAGACCCTTCTGGTCGTCGATGGCCTGACCGGTCAGGTCGCGGTCGAGGTGGCTGAAGAGTTCGACGCCAAGGTTGGCATCTCGGGCGTGGTCCTGACCCGGATGGACGGCGACGGGCGTGGTGGTGCGGCGCTGTCGATGCGTGCGGTCACCGGCAAGCCGATCCGCTTTGTCGGTCTGGGCGAAAAGATGGACGCGCTTGAGACCTTCGAGCCGGACCGGATTGCAGGACGAATTCTGGGCATGGGTGACATCGTTGCCCTGGTCGAAAAAGCCCAGGAAACGATGGAGATGGAACAGACCGAGCGCATGATGAAGCGCATGGTCAAAGGTCAGTTCAACATGAACGACCTGAAGATGCAGCTGGAGCAGATGATCCAGATGGGCGGCATGCAGGGCATGATGGGCATGATGCCGGGCATGAACAAGATGGCCAAGCAGATGGATCAGGCGGGTTTGGACGACAAGATCTTGCGCCAGCAGATCGCCATGATCCAGTCCATGACCAAACGCGAACGCGCCAACCCGCAACTGCTGCAGGCGAGCCGCAAGAAACGTATCGCAGCCGGTTCTGGAATGGAGGTCAGCGACCTCAACAAACTGATCAAAATGCACCGGCAGATGTCGGACATGATGAAAAAGATGGGTAAGATGGGTAAAGGCAAGATGCTGAAACAGGCCATGAAGGGCATGTTCGGCAAAGGTGGCCCCAGCCCCGAAGAAATGGCCGCTGGCATGGACCCCAAGGCACTGGAACAGGCAGCCAAAGCCATGGGTGGAAAGATGCCCGGCGGCATGCCCGGTATGGGTGGTGGCATGGGTCTGCCCCCGGGACTCAGCGGGTTTGGCAAGAAGAAGTAATCATGTCAGCCCTTGAACCTCATATCCCCCGGCTTGAGACCGAGCGTCTGATCATGCGTGCACCGTCTGTGGCTGATCTTGACGCTGAGGCAGAATTTTTTGCCTCGGACGCTGCCAAATATGTTGGCGGTCCGCTGCGTCGGGACGAGACATGGCGATCCATTGCCATGCTGCTTGGCCATTGGGCCATTCGGGGTTTTGGCTTTTGGGGCGTCGAGGAAAAAGACACCGGCACCTATGTTGGCCGTGTCGGCCTGTGGTTCCCTGAGGGCTGGCCCGAGTCCGAGGTTGGCTGGACGCTGATGAATTATGCCACGGGCAAAGGTTACGCGACTGAGGCCGCGTTAGCCGCACGCGCGCATGCCTATGACGTGCTGGGTTGGGAAACCGCAATCTCGCTGATCGACCCTGACAACGACGCAAGCAAAGCCGTTGCCGAGCGGTTGGGCGCCAAGCTCGATTATCATTACGAACACCCCAAATTCGGCACCACTGAAATCTGGCGTCACCCTGCCCCCGCCGATCTGGTGAATGGCGGCATGGAGGCCTACGCATGACCCACACCGCTTTGACCGCTGAGAGGACCGGCCAATGACCAACCCCGTGACGCGGGCCGCCGCGCTGTTGAAAGAGCACCGCGAAAGCATCGATCGACTGGACGCGATCCTTGTCTACACGTTGGGCGAGCGGTTCAAGCACACGCAGGCCGTTGGCAAGCTCAAAGCCGAACACGACCTTCCCCCGTCCGATCCCTCGCGCGAGGCTGCGCAGATCGCACGGTTAGAAGACCTGGCGAAACAGGCCAATCTGGACCCTGACTTTGCCAAGGCTTTCCTGAATTTCATCATTCAGGAAGTCATCCGACACCATAAGAAACACCAGAACTAACCGGGCAATTCCCGGTAAACGCCATCCAAAGGAGATACCACCATGGCAATGAAAATTCGTCTCGCCCGCGGCGGCTCGAAAAAACGTCCCTTCTACCGCATCGTGGCTGCTGACAGCCGCATGCCCCGCGACGGCCGTTTCATCGAGAAACTGGGCACCTACAACCCGCTGCTGCCGAAAGACAGCGAAGAGCGCGTGAAAATGAACATGGAACGCGTTCAGTACTGGCTGGACCAGGGCGCTCAGCCCACCGACCGTATCGCACGTATGCTGGAAGCTGCCGGCACCCGTGAAAAAGCCGATCGCAACAACCCCAACAAGGGCGCCCCAGGCAAGAAAGCTCAGGAACGCGCGGAAGAAAAAGCTGCAAAAGCCGCTGAAGCTGCCGCTGCACCGGCAGAAGAAGCAACCGCAGAAGAGTAAGCAGGCGAGCGCGTGCAGGATCAAACTTTCAGCGACGATTTTCGCACGCAGTTCGATCTGCTGATGCGGCTCCGGCGTGATGTGCGCCGGTTTCGCACCGATCCCGTGGACGAGGCAGTGCTGACGCGCTGCCTCGACGCATTTCGCTTGGCTCCTTCGGTGGGGCTGAGTGAACCCTGGCGCGTGATCCGCGTCGAAAGCGAGGTCGCGCGGGCAGCGGCGCTGAAGAATTTCCAAGCTGCAAATGCTGAGTCCCTGGCCGGGTATTCCGGCGAGAAAGCGCAAATCTACAGCGGTCTGAAGCTGTCGGGGATGCAGGAAGCCCCGGTGCAATTGGCGGTGTTTTGCGACGATACCACCGACAAGGGGCAAGGTCTCGGCGCGGGTACGATGCCCGAGGCGCGGCGCTATTCCGTCGTTTCTGCTATCACGCTGTTCTGGTTGGCCCTGCGAACCCAAGGGCTGGGCCTGGGTTGGGTATCCATTCTGGACCCCAACAAGATGACCCGTGACCTGAATGTTCCGGATGGCTGGCGCCTGATCGGCTATTTCTGCGTCGGTTGGCCGGAAGAGCTGTCTGATACGCCCGAGCTGGAAACTATAGGCTGGGAATCCCGT
The DNA here is from genome assembly GCF_059609725.1 of Ruegeria sp. YTSC199. Taxonomy (NCBI): domain Bacteria; kingdom Pseudomonadati; phylum Pseudomonadota; class Alphaproteobacteria; order Rhodobacterales; family Roseobacteraceae; genus Ruegeria; species Ruegeria sp. YTSC199. Next base: position 49,582 of record NZ_JBXWMF010000017.1, on the reverse strand, counting down.
TACGACACCCTGCCCATCGAGGTGCGATAGGCAGATGTTCGGGTTGATACGGCTTCCCATCCTGTTGTTGATCGCATTTATTGTGGGCGTGTTCTTTGAACGCAGTAACCAACGCGAGGCCTGCGCCGCGCGGGGGGACTGGCAGGATGGGCTATGTGTGACAGTGGACAACCCAAATGAGTGATCTGATCTGCGTGGGCAGCATTGCGGGCTCGTACGGTGTGCGCGGCGAAGTGCGCCTGAAAAGCTATTGCGCGATCCCGGAAGATATCGAGGCTTACTCGCCTCTGACGGATGAAACCGGCGTGGACCGCTATCCGCTGGTTCTGACGCGCACGATCAAGAACGGATTTGCCGCGCGTCTTGGCGGAGTTGAGACCAAGGAAGAGGCAGACGCGCTGAAGGGGCTGCGTCTGTTTGCCCGGCGCGATCAACTGCCTTCACTTCCGGATGACGAGTTCTACCACACCGATCTGATCGGGCTTGAGGTTTATGATACCGGCGGCACGCTGCTGGGCCGGGTCAAATCGGTTCAGAACCACGGTGCGGCCGACCTGTTGGAGCTGCATGGGCCGGGCCTGAATGCCACCGTACTGCTGCCTTTCACACTTGAGGCGGTTCCAACCGTCGATCTGGACAAGGGGCGCATCATCGCCGATCCGCCTGAAGGCCTGATCTGATGCGCCGCGTCCTGCTGCATCTAGGCCTTCACAAAACCGGAACCACGGCGGCACAGTCTTTTCTTTATGGCAATCGCGAGTTGATCTGGCCGCACTTTGCGCTGGTGCTACCCTATCGCACCCGCAAGTCCGGTCTGTCGCGGGCGGCAACCAATCACTCGATTTACGGCACCGTCGGCACCTTGTCCGAGTTCGGAACCCAAGTGCGTGAATTTCTGGAGACGCTGGATTTCGGCGACAAGCGCGGGCTGATCCTCAGCGAAGAAAACTTCGCCGGTCGGCGCCCCAGCCGCAATACCGAAAACGGTTACGCAGCCGCACCTGAGCTTGCAGCCTGTCTGGTGGATGCAATCCGCCATCGCTTTTTCGGTCAAGAGGTAGAGATCACGATCTACCTGTCCCTACGCCAACGCGGCGGCTGGCTGCGCAGCCTTTGGGCACATGATCTGGAGCGTATACGCCAGGTTCACGACTTTGATACCTTTCGATCGAATCTGGATCATCTGCCGCCCTTGCAGGACACGGTAGATCAGATCCGGGAACGGCTGCCGTCGGTTACTGTTGTTGACGAATGGCTTGAAGAACTGCATCTGCGCCGCTATGGCCCCGGCACCCCGTTTGCCGAGTATCTGGGCTTGCCCCGCGACAAGGCCGAACTGCTTGTGCCGCCCACCAAGGCCAACAGTCGTCTGCCCGAGGACGTTCTGGCGGAGCTGTTGGATCTGAACCGCTCGCGCCTGGACGAGGCTGCTCTGATCAAACAGAAGAAAGCGACAATTGAACGCGCCAAAGGCGCGCTGATCGACACGACATGACAGACAAGCCCAGTAAATCCCATGGTCGCAAGGCGATCCGCCCAACCCTGAAACCGAGTGAGCTTCTGACCCCCACGCCGGACCTGCATGGCGTGTGGAAGGCCAAGATCATCACGCTGTTTCCCTCGGCCTTTCCGGGCGTGCTGGGGGAAAGCCTGACTGGTAAGGCCTTGCAGGAAGGTCTTTGGCAGTTGGAAACCGTAGACCTGCGCCAATTCGGCGTCGGCAAGCACCGAAATGTGGATGACACGCCCGCAGGCGGTGGCGCGGGCATGGTGCTGCGTGCCGATGTGCTGGGGGAAGCGATCGAACATACGATGGCGGGTGTGCAGGGCAATTGGCCGTTGATCTATCTGAGCCCCCGCGGTCGCCGGATGGACCAGCGTATGATGCAGAACCTGGCGCGCTGTGATGGTATGACCTTGCTGTGCGGCCGTTTCGAAGGCGTCGATGAGCGGGTGCTGGAGCACTACGGCGTTCAAGAGGTCAGCTTGGGCGATTTCGTCATGACCGGCGGCGAGATCGCCGCTCAGGCGCTGATCGACGCAACGGTTCGTCTGATCCCGGGCGTGCTGGGCAATCAGGCCTCGGCGGAAGACGAGAGCTTTTCGTCGGGCCTGCTGGAGCATCCGCAATACACCCGCCCCGCCGAGTGGAAAGGCCGCCCTATCCCCGATATCCTGATGTCCGGTCATCACGGGCGCATTGCCAACTGGCGGCACGAGATGTCCGAACAGATCACCCGCGAACGACGCCCGGATCTGTGGGAGTTCTACCGCAAAGCGCGGGACTAACCCCCAGCTTTCCACCGCGCCCAGGTCTCAGGGTGGCCGTTGAACGTGTTGATATCCACTCGACCCTGCACACCCGGAACCAATCCGGTGCCGGTATATTGCCAGAACCGCCAGGATGATTTGGAATAGACGTGATGGGGATGCCCAGCCACGGACCTCAGCCAGAACTCGGTTCCGCGCAGTCGGTCGATGTCCGTGTCGGCATGGAAATCCACGGTCGTGTAAACAATCGGGCGGCGTCCGTAGTGGCGCTCCAGAATGTCGAGGAACCGCTTGGCCTCGGCCCGCACAGTGGCACCATCGGGGCGCAGTCTGCAGGTTCTGGAATGCGGGGTCCATTCCATGTCCAGCACATGCGGCAGGTCAGCCCCTTTTGGCACATTCTTGATGAACCATCGGGCCTGTTCATGCGCCGGGCGGCAGAAATAGTAATAGTGATACGCCCCCCACGGCACCCCCGCCGCCTGTGCGCCGCGACGATGGTCGTCGAACATGGGATCGGCTACGTCACCGCCCTCGGTCGCTTTGATGAACACGAAACTGACGCCCGATGCCTTGGCCCTTCGCCAGTCTATCGACCCCTGCCAACGCGACACATCCAGCCCGTGTACCGGATAGTGGCCGGGATGCCGCCCGTCCCAGTCATGTGGATCGGCGTCGCCAAAAGCCGGGTAGATGACCGAAGGGGATGTGGTACTCAGAAAAGATTTGGCCTCGACCTGTTGGGGCGGAGGAGTACTGCGGCCGCAGGACAAGGTCGCAAAAGCCATTACGGCCAGCATCAATGCTATACGCATGATCGGTTCCTGTTTCTTAAATTTCTGCTCTTTTAATTGCCTCCAGAATGCCTGATCGGCCTGATAAGGCAACGGTGCAGTTTGCAAAAGGCGAAAACCCACCATCCTGCCAATGAAAACATGGTGTTTTTATCTTGATCCCTGAACGCAAACCCCGTAAAGCAGCGCAATCCGGTGCCGCGAGACGCGACTCCGGTGTTTTGGTTTGCAACATGTCGTGACGCCCGGCTTTCTTCGGCCACGGCGCGGCAAGGCGGACCAGACAAAAGGAACATTCGATCTGACCTCTGGCGGGCTGTACGCAGGACCCGGTGAAGACCAAGAGCTCTCAGGCCGTGCCCAAACTTCGTGGACCAACCACGAGCAGATAGGAGTAAATGCGATGGACCTGATCGCACAGCTTGAGGCGGAACAGATTGCCGCCCTGGGGAAAGATATCCCCGACTTCAAAGCCGGTGACACCATCCGTGTCGGCTTTAAGGTGACCGAAGGGTCGCGCACCCGTGTGCAGAACTATGAAGGCGTCTGCATCGCCCGCAAAGGCGGCAGTGGGATTGCCGGATCGTTCACCGTCCGCAAGATTTCTTTTGGCGAAGGCGTGGAGCGTGTGTTCCCGCTGCATTCGACCAACATCGACAGCATCACCGTAGTCCGCCGTGGCCGCGTCCGTCGCGCCAAGCTGTACTACCTGCGCTCGCGTCGTGGTAAATCCGCGCGTATCGCCGAAGTCACCAACTACAAGCCCAAGGCTGGCGCCGAGGCGTAAGGAGCGGAAAGATGAAAAAAGACATCCATCCCGACTACCACTTCATCGACGTCAAAATGACCGATGGCACCGTGGTTCAGATGAAATCCACCTGGGGCGCCGAAGGCGACCAGCTGGCCCTGGAAATCGACCCCTCCTCGCACCCTGCGTGGACCGGTGGCTCGTCGCGCCTGATGGACGCCGGCGGCCGCGTGTCGAAGTTCAAGAAGAAATACGAAGGTCTGGGCTTCTAAGCCTGACTTGTTTGAGATGCGAAAGGCCGTCCTTTTGGGCGGCCTTTTTTGTGCTAGCTGGTATTGCTTAATCCCAAAGCGGCCAGAAGATTCTCAGGGCAACACAACCTGCTTCAATTCAATTCGAGTACGCTTTCCGTTCTGCTGAATTTGGCGCGAGGTTTCTCGTCCATCGTCGCCAAACTTTATCCGGATATTAGAAAAACTGTCGTATTTTGATCCGTTCAAATAATCCGTTTTCTGAGTAAATCCACGTTTCGTTGCCTTGCCAATTGCGCGGTACGTCCCTGGTATCCCATTCCGATCAAATACTACGTATATACACTCGCCGACGACCAACCAGCAGTTATGTGGCTCGTATTTTATCGTCGCCCCATCGGACCTTTCCATCCGAACGGTTTGCCCCTTGGAGTTGCGGAAAATCGTACGGTCGTACGTCTTGCTGCTCCCATTTCCAGAATGGATCTCAAATACATACAGACCGCTGCGCTTTCCGACAAAACGGGATTCAAAGTTGCCTCCGGGTGATCGCTCGAACACACGGACTGTTCCGATTTGGAGGTCATCATAGCTGTGGTTCGAGTGATACTGTGCCACGACGGGCATCACACCCATGCTCAAAAAGGAAAACAACCAAAACAAAGCGTGTCGCATTTTGACTCCCAAAACAAACCTAACTCGCGATGCTAATTCGCACGTCACTCACGTCAACTCTTGGTTGCAAGTCTCTCGCGATTGACAGGAAAAGGCTCTCCCAGCCGTCTCTTCTTTCAAAATGATTAGTCTTTCGAGACTTCGGCCTGTTTCGAACAGATACAAATCTATCATCCATCCACTGCGGTCGCACATAGACAAGCCTCGTTGGCACCGCCCCAAAACTGGTGCCATTTTGCCCAGGTTCAATAAATGCTACAATTGACACAACGGATATTCAGACACCACGGAGACACCGCCAATGCCCCAGTACAATGATATGATCGAGCTGTCGGTCGAGGATATGGACCTGATCGAAACGGCGTTGCGCGGCTCGGTCGCCTCGTTGTCGCAGGCTGCATTGGATGGGGAAGAAGACGGCCAGACGGACCGCGAAGACACCTTGCGCCGCATTCACGATCTTCTGGGCAAGCTGCACGACCAGAAGGTGTTTTTTCGCCCAAAAGGCGGGGTATATTTGGGGGGTTAGGCAGACACGGCTAGCGCGGTTTGCGCGTCAATTCTGCCGCGCTGTGCACCGGCGGAACTGGTCCCCGCAGCAGCATCAACGCCAAGGCCATTCCGACAAGTGCTGCAATCGCGGCAACCAGCATTGCGCTGTTGAATGCGTTGTCCTGCAAGTCCCGCAGAGCTTTGGCGAGGGCCGTTCCGGTCGTTGGGTCCATCCCCGCGATCAGCTGCTGAATCTGGCTGGGCGTGCCGTGGGTCAGCGCGTGGGCCAGATCCTCGCGCTGGGTTGATCCGGCGGGCAGCGCGTCAATCACCTCGGACAGGCCACGGCGTTTGGTGATGGATTCTGCAAGGCCTCCGACCACGGCACCCAGGGTGGCTCCGAAATAGAGGCAAGCATTAATCACGCCCGAGCCCTGCCCCACATGCTCTTCCGGCAGCAGGCGCAGACCAAGGCGGGGCAGCAGCGAAAAGCAGATGCCCATGCCGATACCTACAATCAGCAGTTTCCACCAGATCTCTGCGTATTGCGTGGCGTTCGTGGTCGTCATCAGCAGCAGGAACCCAATCCCCATTGCCCCAAGGCCAATCGCAACCGGCCATTGAAAGCTGTAGGGCGCCAGAAACCGCGGCGCGGTGACCGAGATGACAAACATACTTAGGCTTAGCGGCATGATCGCCAGCCCAGCGCCGATTGACGAATACCCAAAGGCATCCGGTGACTGCACGAAAGTGTTGAAATAGACAAAGAAGCAGAACAGCGTGAAACCGGTAAAGAACATCCCCGCCGCGGCCATGAAGTAACGCGGATGGCGGAAGTATCGCAGTTCGATCAGCGGGTCTTCGGCGCGGCGTGAGACGATCACCAGCACAACGGTCGCCACTGCTGCTACGGCCAGCGGCACCAGCGTGAGCGGAGTCGCCCATCCGCCGCTTTCCCCGTTGCTGAGCGCAAAGGACAGCGGCCCGAGGAACAACAGGATGGCAACTGCGCCCGGATAGTCGAATTTTGCCCCCGAAAGGCGCGTGTCGGGTACATATTTTCTTTTGCTGACGTGCAGCCCAATAGCAAAGGCCACGGCCAACAACAGTAGATCGGTCGCAAAAACCGCCCGCCAACTTACATAGTGGCCAAAGGCCCCGCCGACGATTGGCCCGACACCGATGGCCAGACCAACGATTGCACCCCAAGCCCCGGTGACGCTGGCGCGCTGCTCTTCCGGCGTGGCGGCGGTCAGCAGTGACAGAGATGTCCCGAACAGCGCCGCCGCCCCTGCTCCCTGCGCACCGCGCCCAAACAGCAGCATCGCCCCATCCTGCGCAAACAGAACCGAAGCCGACCCGATGGCAAAAACGATCATGCCAAAGAAAAACACGCCCATCTTGCCGGTGATATCACCCAGCCGGCTGACGATGGTGACAAGCGTGGCACTGGCCACCGTATAGATCGCCATTACCCATTGCAGCCCGGACGGGGTCAGATCAAACTCGGCCTTGAGGTTGGGCAGGACAGTGGCGACAGCGGTGGTGTTAAACCCCACGACCATCATACAGATTGCCGTCATCGCCAACACCACACGGGCACGGGCCTGAGGGGTCACGTCTTCCGAGGTCTTGTCACGCATCAAATTGCCCTCAAACTATTGTTGATTAATGCAATTATTCAGCAGTTTAGCGATTTTTAACTCTGCGCATAGGGTGCGCGTCAGATCCAATAGGACAGCGCAACCGGCAGCACGACAATCGTACTCAGCGTCGACACCAGAATAAAGCCGGCCACATCCGACCCGTATTCCGGCACATGTTGGTCGATGAACAGATAGGTGGCCACCGAAGACGGCATCAGGCAACACAGGATTACCGCGCCGCGCTCAGCCCCGGTAAAGCCGAACGCCCAGACCAGACCGTTGGCGATCACAACCGCCATCGCAAGATGCATTACAGTCAGTATCAACGCCCGGCCAAGGCTATTGATCTGCAACGTTGCCAGTGTGTGGCCCAGTGTCAGCAGCATCAACGGGATCGACAGCCCTCCGAGGATATCAAAGGACTTGGCTACCGGCTGAGGCAGGGAATATCCCATCACCATCAGGATCAGAGAGATCACCACCGCATAGATGATCGGCGATGTCGCGATTTTCTTCGGCGAAAACTCTCCGGCCGGTATCCACATGCCGATAGTGAAGATGCTGACCAGCACGACAACCACGAAACCCATCGTATAGGCCATCCCCGCATCACCCAGCGCCAACAGGGTAATCGGCAAACCGATATTGCCGACGTTGCCATGCATCAGCGGCGTCAAAAACGCCCGCACCGGCAGACGCATCGCCTTCAACGCGGCAAATCCCAACACTCCAAACCCGGCAATCGCCAGCGCGGCAGCAGCCATCACGTCCAGAAACGTATCCACGGCTATATTGGTGGTGGACAGGTGCGAAATGATCAGCGTCGGATACCCCACGCGCGAGACAAGCCCGCCAATCACTTTGTTGTCAAAGGGCGCCTTGATCAGGGCCAAGCTATAGCCGATCCCGGCACAAATCAGCACGGGCAGGACCACATTCAAAACGTTCAGAAACAGATGGTCCAAGCCCGGTCCCTATCTTAATTCACTGCTCTGAACTGTGAAACAGGGCAGCTTGTTTGACAAGCGCGCAGCCTAACCCGTGCCCACGCCTTGGTTTTCCAAATTAGAGCCTGTTATCACCGACTGAGGTTCTTCCCTTCCCGCTTTCCACAACATATAGTGGCCCACAACAACGTGTGGGCAAGCACGGCGGGACATGGGAATACAAGCATGGCACATATCATCGTAGTGGGGAACGAGAAGGGCGGCGCAGGCAAATCGACCGTGTCGATGCATGTGGCCACCGCACTGGCGCGGCTGGGGCACAAGGTCAGCACGCTGGATCTGGACCTGAGGCAGCGCAGCCTTGGGCGCTATTTCGAAAACCGCGGCAACTTCATGAACGGCTCAGAAGCACGTCTGCCCAGCCCGCGCCACCATGACCTGCCCGAGATCGATGCGAGCAAGCTGAAACCCGGTGAGAATATCTATGACCACCGCCTGTCCGCCGCAGTGGCCGAGTTGGAAAGCGACAGCGATTTTATCCTGATCGACTGCCCCGGCTCGCATACCCGCCTCAGCCAAGTGGCGCATTCGCTGGCCGACACACTGATCACGCCATTGAACGACAGTTTCATTGATTTCGACCTGCTCGCGCGGATCGATTCTAAGGGTGAGAAAATCCTCGGGCCGTCGGTCTATTCCGAGATGGTCTGGAATGCCCGGCAGCTGCGGGCACAGGCCGGGCTGAAACCCATCGACTGGGTCGTCGTGCGCAACCGTGTCGGTACGCAGCGCATGGTCAACAAGGAAAAGATGCAGCGCGCGATTGAAATGCTGTCTCAGCGCATCGGCTTCCGCGTCGCGTCGGGCTTTTCCGAGCGAGTGATCTTCCGCGAACTGTTCCCCCGCGGCCTGACCCTGCTGGATCTCAAGGATATCGGGGTCAAACAGCTGAACATCTCGAACATCGCCGCGCGGCAAGAGCTGCGTGACATGATGAAAGAACTGAACCTTCCGGGCGTAGAGATTGATTTCTAGAAAGTCCCGGTAAGTCTGCCGCACGCAATTCAGCGACCAATCACCACCGCCTTGCCCTTGCGCCTCACGTGATGCAGACTTGTTTGCGGAGGAAATGCGCCTGTTTCACAGCTGCGTCCGCCGGCAAGCGGACCAGCGAAGCGCTGTGCTTTGGGAGGAGTGTGTCATGGCATCCAAAACCGAAGATTCCACACCACCGGAAAATCTGACACCGCAGCAGCAAACCGTGCCCGAAGTCAACACGGTGACTTCGAGTGACATCACCGCGTCGCTGAAGGCCGGGTTTTCCGATTTTCTCGCGCGTCCCTTCATGAGCGGCTTTTTCGGGCTGTTCTATGCGGTGTTCGGCATCCTGTTTGTTTGGAGCCTGGTCTGGCTTGGCAAAATCTGGATGATCATTCCCGCGATTGTGGGTTTTCCGCTGGTCGCGCCTTTCGCCGCTGCCGGGCTTTATGAGATGTCCCGACGTTTGCAGAAGGGAAAGAGTTTCGGCTGGTCTGAAATCCTTGGCGTCATGGCCAATCAGCGTAAGCGTGAAATGGGCTGGATGGCCTTTGTCACCCTGTTCATTTTCTGGGTTTGGATTTACCAGATTCGGCTTTGGCTGGCGATCACCCTGCAGAACGCATCCTTCTCGGATTTTGACGGTTTTCTGAACACCGTTATCTTCACACCGCAGGGCTGGACTTTCCTTGCTATTGGCACCTGCGTCGGCGCATTTCTGTCGGCAGTCCTGTTCACGGTGACCGTCATTGCCATGCCCATGCTGCTCGACCGGGAAACCAACTTCGTTTCCGCCATGTTGACGTCCATCCGGGTCGTCTCGGAAAACCCGGTGGTCATGCTGACGTGGGCGGCGATAATCTCGGTCACCATGCTGCTGTCAATGGTTCCGGCGTTTCTGGGCCTGATCTTCACCCTGCCGATCCTTGGCCACGCCACATGGCATCTCTATCAGCGGGCCGTGCCCCCAGTGCAGGGGTGATTTTCTGCGAGCTGTTAGCGCTTGGGCCGCCCCTCCGGGCTTGCGGAGTCGCGCGGTTAGCATGACAGCACAAAAGCAGTTACTGAAGGTGCTCAACGACCCGATAGAATTCTGCCCATGCCGCACTGTATTCAGGGGCAATTGTGTCTTCACCGCCGTTGGTCAGTTGCTCTGGCGTTGCCCAAACAAGGCTAAGAGGTCGCGCAGCTGCGCACAATTGCTCCGTCTGTTTGCTGGTCAATTCAGCGCCAAGTATTTCAGTCAAGCCCGCTCTGCGCTCCGAAACCTGTAACATACTATCAACGATACCCCGCAAATCGGCGCGTTCTGCATCTTCGGGAAACGCAGCGACAAGCGCCTCAATGGCAGCCAAATCCTCACTTTGCTGACCTCCGCAAGCCCACTTGACAGCAATCGGATGCAACATGAAATCGAAGCCAAAGAAGGTATTGATAGCAGGATCAGCCTGCGCTGATACGGCAGATGCCATAAAACTCAAGGATAGCACAAACGGCTTTGTTGTTTTTAGCATCGCGCAAACACCCAAGATAAAGATTTTGGAAACGACGTTGCGGCGACTGACGTTCTTCTGCAACCTTTCATGGTTGCAAGTTCACCTAGGCGTCGCTGATCTACAGCGCACTAGCAACCCAGAAGGGTTCAAACCCGCAATTAAAAGCATCTCGTTACGGCGCAGTCTCATCATAAACCGTAAACAGCTCTTTTGGTTCGGATACCCCGCGCAGCATGTATCGCCCGACAGACACAAGGTTCTGACCGCAAGGCTGCGCCGCGCGTGCAACGTCATCCGAGATCAGAATACGCTGCCCCAGCGACCGGTGCATTCCGGCGATCCGCGCGGTCTGGTTCACGGCCGGGCCAATCACGGTAAAGTCCAGACGCGTCTCGGACCCGATGTTTCCATACAGAATCTCACCTGCGTGCAGAGCAAGGGTGAAGCTGGCGACCGGCAAGCCATCGGCCTTGCGGCGGGCGTTCAGGGTCTCCATCCGTTGCTGCAGCATCGGTACGGCTTTCAGCGCCGCACGCGCGTCTTCGTCGATTTCACCGACGTCGAACATCGCCATCAGGCCGTCCCCCATGAATTTCAGGATATTGCCGCGGTTGTCGTGCACCACTCCTACGGCCACGGCCAGATAATCGTTCAGCATGTCAATGATCTCGTTGCCCGGCAGCTCTTCGGACAGACTGGTGAAGCCCTCAAGGTCAAAGTTCCAGATCACCGCATCGATCTGCTGCAACGAGCCGCGCCGGATTTCTCCCGACAACACGCGGCGCCCCGCATCGCGTCCCAGATACACCCGCATCAGGTCCTTTGAAATCCGGGCGCTCGACGCGGATTTCAATGCCAGCCCCAGATGCGGCAACGCCGTGTTGATCAGGTCCAGATCACAGTCCCGGAATCCTTCCGGCGCGTTCGAGGTCCAGGACAACAGAACTCCGTCCACGGCCTTTTTGGTGTCTCCTGTCACGCTCTGGGTCGGCACGTCAAAGCTGACTCCGGTGGCATAATAATCGGTGGCTCCGATCTGGCGCAGATCATTCAGCAGGGGAAAGCGGCTCACCTCATTCTGATCGACCAGACGCTCACGAATTTCATCCATCTCATTATTCAGAATGGCGTAGAGAGGACTTTGCCTCCACTGTTCGCTGGGCTCTTCGGTGTATCCAAAGGTCTCGGACTCACCGCCCTGCCCCTCATACCAGCTGAACCCGGTTCCGCCATAGACAGGATGCAGCGCCGACTGCGCCGCATGAAAGCGCATCAGGGGCACGCCCAGTTCTAACAACTTTTTGCAGTAGCCGTCTAACAGCTCTTCTTTCGCGGCCCCTTCGAGGCCGCGGGTCACAATCCATTGAATGAGATCAGTTGATTTCGCCGCATCGGCGTTCAGGGTCGTCATTTTGTTTTTATTCCAGTGTCCGCTCTGGATGTCATCTGGGGGCCTGAGGTTGGAATTACCAGTGTTCAACCCATATGCGCCAACTGGCGCAGCATTTTGCGCAACAGGGCCACCTCGTCCGCATTGAACTCTGCAGCCAGCTTTGCGTCATACTGCCCGGCGATACCACAAAGCTCGCGATAGACAGATTGACCCATAGCCGTCAGCGTCAGGTGTTCCACCCTGCGATCCGTTTCACTGCGGCAGCGCACCAGATACCGGCTTTCCTCCAGCCTGTGCACGGCCCGGCTGATCTTGGTTTTGTGAAGCCGGGCGCGTTCGCCGATCTCTTTCGCGGTCATTTCTCCATAATTGCCCAGATGGAACAAGACCCGCCATTCATTGCGCAGCATCCCAAATCTGTCCTTGTAGACCCTCTGAAACTCCAAAGAGCTTTCTTCGGCTGCCCGGTACAAGAGGTAGGGCAGGAAATCCTGCAAATAAAAGTCATCATTTTTAGGGGAATCGTCCTGAGTCATGCTTGTTAGTTACAAAATCAACTACTATCCCTCAAGCAATAAGCGGAGGAACTCAGGATGAACCATCCGACCGATCCACATGAAATGACACAGGCCAGCACGCCGGTCGGCACCCATTTCGGCTATATGCCCGGCTTTGGCAACGACTTTGAAACCGAGGCTCTGCCCGGCGCCTTGCCGCAGGGGATGAACAGCCCACAGCGCTGCAACTATGGCCTCTATGGTGAGCAACTAAGCGGCACCGCGTTCACCGCCAACCCACCGGAACGGACATGGTGCTATCGCATCCGGCCTTCGGTAAAGCACTCGCATCGCTATGAAAAAATCGACCTGCCCTATTGGAAATCAGCACCTTTTGTTGATCCGGACGTGATCAGCCTGGGTCAGTACCGCTGGTATGCGCCGCCGCATTCGGATGAGGGTCTGACCTGGCTGACTGGGATGCGCACGATGACCACGGCAGGGGATGTGAACACGCAGGTCGGCATGGCCAGCCACATCTATCTGGCCACCGAGTCGATGGTGGATACCTATTTCTACTCGGCTGATTCCGAGCTGTTGGTGGTGCCGCAGGAAGGCCGCCTACGCTTTGCGACCGAACTGGGGATCATCGACCTGGAACCCAAGGAGATCGCAATACTCCCGCGTGGGCTGGTGTACAGGGTTGAAGTTCTGGAAGGTCCGGCACGCGGCTTCGTCTGTGAAAACTATGGCCAGAAATTCGAACTGCCGGGCCGCGGCCCGATCGGCGCTAACTGCATGGCAAACCCGCGGGACTTCAAAGCCCCTGTCGCAGCGTTCGAGGATCGTGAAGTGCCCTCGAGCGTGACCGTCAAATGGTGCGGGCAGTTTCACACCACCAAGATCGGTCAAAGCCCGCTGGATGTGGTGGCATGGCATGGCAACTATGCGCCCTACAAATACGACCTGCGCACCTACTGCCCGGTCGGTGCAATCCTGTTCGACCATCCCGACCCGTCGATCTTTACTGTGCTGACCGCGCCGTCGGGGCAGCCGGGCACCGCCAATATCGACTTTGTCCTGTTCCGCGAGCGCTGGATGGTGGCCGAGGATACGTTCCGCCCACCCTGGTACCACAAGAACATCATGTCCGAGCTGATGGGCAACATCTACGGCCAGTATGACGCCAAACCGCAGGGCTTTGTTCCGGGTGGGATGAGCCTGCACAACATGATGCTGCCGCACGGCCCAGACCGCGAGGCGTTCGAAAAGGCATCAAATGCCAACCTCGGGCCGGACAAGCTGGACAACACCATGTCCTTCATGTTCGAAACCCGGTTCCCGCAGCATCTGACGCCATTTGCCGCCAACGAGGCCCCTTTGCAGGACGATTACATTGACTGCTGGACCTCGCTTGAGAAAAAATTCGACGGAACGCCGGGCAAGAAGTGATGGATACCGGCTACATAGTCATCGCCGTGTTCTTAGGCATCATCGGCATGTCGATATGGTCACTGCGCGGGCGTTGGAACGGCAAGCGCAACCACTACAGGCACAATCCAATGCCCGGCCATCGCCAGGAGGGTTCTTCCGGTGGGGCCTATCCCGGCGGCGACTGAAAGGCGGAAACAGGAACATGCGGCACTCCCTTTCCGGTGCCACTTTCGCAACAATGACAAAGACAACAAGGAACACCTATGACCCTTTCTAAATCCTGGGTGACCTCGGCCAATGACGCCGACCACCCGTTTCCGCTGAACAACCTTCCTTATGGCGTCTTTTCTGTAGACGGGTCCGATCCGAACTGCGGCGTCGCAATCGGCGACATGATCCTGGACGTCAGCGCAGCCGAAGCCGAAGGGTTGATCAATCTGGATGACGAGCCGTTGTTTGACCTGCCCTTCTGGAATCCGCTAATGGAGCAAGGGCCTGCAGTCTGGGCCGCGTTGCGCGCGCGGCTGACGGCTCTGCTGGCCGAAGGATCGGAAGAGCAGGAGAAAGTCGAACCTTTGTTGGTTTCGCAGAACGACGCCGAACTGCACATGCCCTTTGCCGTTAGCGAATACACCGACTTTTATGCGGGCCGTCATCACGCTCAAAACGTCGGCACCATGTTCCGCGGGCCGGAAAATGCCTTGCCGCCAAACTGGCTGCATATTCCTATCGGGTATAATGGCCGGGCATCCTCGGTTGTCGTCTCGGGCACCGATATCCGCCGTCCCTGGGGACAGTTGAAATCACCGGACCAAGAGAAACCCGCTTTCCTGCCCAGCCGCCGCTTTGACATTGAGCTCGAGATGGGGGCCATCGTCGGCACACCCTCGGAGGGGCCGATCACAGTTCAGGAAGCGGATGACCACATCTTCGGATACGTCCTGCTGAACGACTGGTCAGCACGGGACATTCAGGCGTGGGAATACCAGCCGCTTGGCCCGTTTCAGGCCAAGGCCACTGCAACCTCGATCAGCCCGTGGATCGTGACCAAGGCCGCATTGGAGCCGTTCCGCTGTGACACACCTGCGCGCGAGGTTCCATTGCTGGACCACCTGAAGGACTGCGGCCCGATGCTGTATGACGTCGACCTGTCTGTGACGATGGCACCCGCAGGCCAAGAACCCACCACGATTGCCCGGACGAATTACAAGGAAATGTATTACTCTGCCGCGCAGCAACTGGCGCACCATTCGACCTCGGGCTGCCCGATGAATACCGGTGACCTGCTGGGGTCCGGCACCATATCAGGCCCGACGAAACCTGAACGCGGCTCGCTGTTGGAACTCAGCTGGGGCGGGAAGGAACCGTTGACGCTGGATAGCGGCGAGACGCGCAGTTTCATCGAAGATGGCGACACGCTAGAGCTGCAAGGCGCGGCCAAGGGCGACGGCTACACGATTGGCTTCGGCAGTTGTATCGGCACCGTTTTACCCGCGTTAGGCACCCCTTTCGCGCAATAAAGCGGGCTCGATTTTGATTGGACCAAACGTGACACTTAAAACTCTCGCTGCCTCTCTGGTACTGACCATTTGATTCAACCATTCAGCATTTGCCGCAGATACCCAGGCCCTGGCCGAACAATATGTGGGCCTCCCGGATGTGCAATTGATGATGGACAACATGTTCTCACCAGAAAGTATGGCGGCCCAGATCGCAACCTCTCTTCCGCCTGACACAACCCTGACAGAAGACCATTTGCAACGTATCGGTGTTCTGATGTCCGGGGCTATGCAAGACCTGCGTCCGAAGTTGGAACAGCAAATGATCAACAGCAGTGCCGAAGTCTTCTCAGCCGAGGAACTAAGCGCATTGATTGAGTTTTGCGGCTCGGAACATGGCGGTGCGATCATGGCAAAAATGCAGCCATTTATGCAAAGCACCATGTCCGGTGTTGCCGGTGACATGCAACAAGCCACGCAGCGGTTCACGCCTGAGCTAACCAAAATTCTACGCGAAGGAAACTAGCGCTAAAAGCCTCCGCGTAAGTGTATCTCGGAAAAGAGAATCTCCGTTCGCCGAGGGTCTGTTTGCCCTTACCGCCGATGGCGAACCAAACCTTAATGGCCCAACGCAACCTTGAGATATTGGAGGCGCCGCAGGGTTAAGGAATTCCCGCCCCATTTGATCCAGATCGTTTTACGGCAGAGTTTTCGGTGAAACCATTGGCTCAAGTCTTCGGCACCGCAGGTCCGGAGAGCGAAATCTTGCGCGAAAGCAGCGCCAGACATCGGGGGAGAGCCCATGAACAAGATTTTCGAAGTCCCGCTTTACGCCTATGAACGCAGCCCGGACCAGGATGCAGCCACGCCTGCCCGGCACAAGGTGATCGTGATCGGCGCGGGACCAATCGGGCTGGCCACAGCCATCGATCTGGCCCAGCAAGGGGTTGAGGTCGTGGTGCTGGACGACAATGACAAGGTCAGTTTCGGCAGCCGCGCCATCTGCTTTTCGCAGCGCACGCTTGATATTGCCGACCGCCTGGGCGCGGGGCGTCCAATGGCGGAAAAAGGGGTACTGTGGAACGCGGGCAAGGTCTATTTCGACAATCGCCAGGTTTATGAATTCAACCTGCAGCCCGACGCAGGCTATGCAAATCCCGCCTTCATCAACCTGCAGCAGTATTACTTTGAAAACGCCCTTGTCGACCGGGTGCGCGAATTGCAGGCCGAGAGTGCTCCTATCGAAATCCGCGGCCGCAACAAGGTCGAGGCTATCGGTACTCATGAAACCCACGTTACGCTAGAGGTCGAAACCCCCGAAGGCCCCTATAACATTGAGGCCGAGTGGCTGATCGCTTGTGACGGGGCGCATTCACCGACGCGACGAATGCTGGGACTGGATTTCGAAGGCCGTGTTTTCGAAGACAACTTCCTGATCGCCGATGTGGTGATGGAAGCCGATTTCCCGACCGAGCGCTGGTTCTGGTTCGATCCACCCTTCAATCGCGGGCAGTCCGCTTTGTTGCACAAACAGCCCGACAATGTCTGGCGCATCGACCTGCAACTGGGGTGGGACATCGACAAGGAACACGAACAACGCCCCGAGAATGTCATTCCAAGGCTCAAGGCGATGCTGGGTGCGGATGTGAAGTTCGAACTGGACTGGGTATCGATCTACACCTTCCAATGTCGACGGATGGAGCGGTTCCGTTATGGCCGTGTCTTGTTTGCCGGGGACAGTGCGCACCAGGTCAGCCCGTTTGGGGCGCGCGGCGCGAACTCTGGCATGCAGGATGCAGATAACCTGTGCTGGAAGCTGAAACTGGTCATCGACGGCAAAGCGCCCGAGATTCTGCTGGACAGCTACAATCGTGAGCGGGTGCAGGCCGCGGATGAAAATATCCGCATGTCCACGCGCTCGACCGATTTCATCACGCCGAAGTCCGACATGTCGCGCCTGCTGAGGGATGCAGTTCTGGACCTTAGCGAGCATTTCGAGTTTGCCCGGCCACTGGTCAATTCCGGCCGACTGAGCACCCCCTGCACCTATAAGGGGTCTTCTCTGAGTTCGGCGGATGCCTTGAACGGACCAGACATCACGCGCCCGGGCGCAGCCTGCCCGGATGCGCCCTTGGGTGACGGCTTTCTGTTGCCAAAGCTGGCCGGCAAGTTCACCCTGCTGACCATCGACGCCGATGCCCCTGACCGTATCGAGGAAGACGGTATCGAAGCCACCCGGCTGGCGCTTTCGGTCAAGGATGACCTGACACTGGAGCTCAAGCGCCGTTACTTGGGCGATGCCAACAGCGCAGTCTACCTGATCCGCCCGGATCAGCACGTCGCCGCGCGGCGTGATACGTTCGAAGAAAACGCATTCCGGCAAGCGATCCGCCGGGCCACCGGCAAGGAGTAAGTAAGATGGCCGATCTGATCCTCACACCGAACCTCGACAATGGCGACGATTTCTATGCCAGTCTTCTGGCCGCCCATGACGAGTTGAGAAAGTCCGAAAGCGATGCGCTGAACGCGCGGCTTGTTCTGGTGCTGGCCAACCACATTGGAAACGCGGATGTGCTGGCGCAAGCCTTGGAAGCCGCCGCGCTGAAAAACGGCTGACGGGATGAGCCGGGCGGTCCTCTATGACTATGGGCAGTCATCGGCCAGTTATCGGGTACGCATCGCTCTTAACCTGGCCGGGATCGCTTATCGCGCTGTTTCCGTTGATCTAAGGGAGGGGGTGCAGAAGTCGCAGACCCATCTGGCGCGCAACCCGCAGGGGCTGGTTCCGGTGCTTGAGATTGACGGGCTGCGGCTGACGCAGTCGCTGGCGATCATCGACTATCTGGATCAGACCCGGGGTCTGGCGTTGTTACCCGCCGAGCCTGCGCACCGGGCGAAAGTGGCAGCTCTTGCGCAGTCCATTGCCGTGGATGTCCATCCAGTTTGCAACCTGTCGGTTGCGCAGCACGCCGCCGCGCTGGGCGGCGGGGCCGATGGGATGCCGAGCGACTGGATGCACCACTTTATCCGTCCCGGCCTGTTGGCATTCGAGGACCTGTTGGCCGAGTTTGAACAGGCCCCCTATTGCGTGGGGGCTCAGCCCGGTCTGGCCGATCTGTGCCTGATCCCGCAATTGTACAACGCGCGCCGATGGAAAGTGGACCTATCCCGCCTGCCACGCAGCCTGGCGGTCGAGACCGCCTGCGCCGACCACCCTGCATTCATGGCCGCCCACCCCGAGGCCATGGCCTGATCTGGCGCACAGGCCCTGTGTGCTGGCATAGGGTGGAAGTACGGCCTGCCTTATGCATCCTGATACAAACGGATGGAGGAGGCCCCAATGCCCGAGATCACCGGTTACCACGCCCATGTCTATTTCGACGCCGATACGCAGGACGTTGCGCAACAGGTTTGCCAAGAGGCCGCGCGCCTGTTCCCGGTTAAGATGGGCCGGGTGCATGCCAAGAATGTTGGCCCGCATCCGCGTTGGAGCTGCCAACTGGGATTTGCGCCGGACGCGTTCGACCAGGTGGTTCCATGGCTGATGCTGAACCAACAGGGCCTGACCGTCTTCACCCATCCGGAAACCGGTGACCATCTGACAGATCACCGGGACCGAGCGGCGTGGATGGGTGAAATACTGGCGCTTGACCTGTCGATCTTTGACAAGATGGGCACTCAGGTCAAAGCGCGCGCCTGATCCCGCAGTTTGAACTTCTGTATCTTGCCGGTCGAGGTCTTCGGCAACGCCCCGAACACCACCGTCTTGGGGGCTTTGAAATGGGCCATGTTGTCACGGCAGAAGGCAATGATATCCGCCTCACTCGCCTGCGTTTCCGGCTTAAGCTCGACAAAGGCGCAGGGCGTTTCACCCCATTTCTCATCCGGACGGGCGACAACGGCGGCCTCCATCACGGCGGGGTGTTTGTACAGGATATCTTCGACCTCAACCGACGAGATATTCTCACCGCCCGAGATGATGATGTCCTTCGACCGATCCTTCAACGCGATATAGCCGTCCGGGTGCATGACCCCCAGATCGCCCGACGCAAACCAGCCGCCGCGGAAGGCCTTGTCCGTGGCCTCGGCGTTTTTCAGGTAGCCTTTCATGACGACATTGCCCTGCATGAATATCTCACCCATCGTCTCGCCATCTGCGGGTACAGGCTCAAGCGTTTCCGGGTCAGCCACCATCAGCCCCGACAGGGCCGTATAGGGAACCCCCTGCCGAACCTTGAGCGCGGCGCGCTCCTCGGCCCCTTTGCTGTTCCACTCGTCTTTCCAGGCGCACACCACCGAGGGGCCATAGGTTTCGGTCAAGCCGTACACATGGGTTACTTCGATGCCCATGCCCTCCATCTTTTCGATCACGGCGGCCGGCGGCGGGGCACCTGCGGTCATCACCTTGATCTCATGATCGAAATCCTTGAGGTGATCCGGCGCGTTGGCCAACATGTTCAAAACAATCGGCGCACCGCAAAAATGAGTGACCTTCTCATCGCGGAAGGCAGCATAGATCGGCTCGTCCCGCACCGACCGCAAACAGACGGAAACACCCGCATTTGCCGCCATCGCCCAAGGGAAACACCAACCGTTGCAGTGGAACATCGGCAGAGTCCACAGATAGACCGAGTGTTTCGGCATATCCCAGTCAAGCAGGTCCGACTGGGCGTTCAGCGTCGCGCCCCGGTGGTGATACACAACCCCTTTCGGGTTGCCCGTGGTGCCCGAGGTATAGTTCAGCGTGATCGCATCCCATTCGTCCTCGGGTAGAGACCACGCAAATTCCGGGTCGCCCTCGGCCAAGAGCGCGTCGTAGGTCAGACTGCCCAGCTTTTCACCGCCATCAAAGCTGGGGTCTTCGATGTCGATGACCAGAATGTCGTGATCGACCTGTGTCATAGCTTCTTTCACGACGCCCGAGAACTCGGGATCTACCAGCAGCACCTTGGCTTCGGCGTGGTTCAGGATGAAAGCGATGATCGGCGCATCCAGCCTCGTGTTGATCGTGTTAAGCACTCCGCCCGCCATTGGCACGCCAAAATGGGCCTCATACATCTCGGGAATGTTGGCGGCGATGATCGAGACCGTGTCGCCCTTGCCGATCCCCCGCGCCGATAACGCCCCCGCCAGACGGCGGCAGCGGGCATAAGTTTCCACCCAACTAAAACGCCGCTCGCCGTACACCACCGACGGGTAGTCCGGGTAAATCTTTGCGGTGCGTTCGATGAAACTCAGCGGCGACAAGGGCGTATAGTTCGCGCGGCTCTTGTCCAAATGACGCTCGTAAATATTGGCCGCTGCCATTTGCTGATCCTCCCAGTTCAGATATTGCGCGACTTGATCACAAAATACCGCGCTAGGTAAACCCGTAGAAATACGCCGAAGCCATGGACTGGCAATAAGGGATGGTGCAATCTGGCCCTACTTACAGAGGGTCTTTCGCGGTGATCTGGGCCATCAAG
This sequence comes from Ruegeria sp. YTSC199, assembly GCF_059609725.1. NCBI lineage: Bacteria > Pseudomonadati > Pseudomonadota > Alphaproteobacteria > Rhodobacterales > Roseobacteraceae > Ruegeria > Ruegeria sp. YTSC199. The sequence continues at coordinate 28,936 of NZ_JBXWMF010000017.1, read as the reverse complement.
AATTCCGAGCCGGGGCGGCATCGTTCCCGCAACATGCACAGCCAATACTTTTGAAAGGACATGTCATGGACGGCACGTTCAACGAAAACGATCTTTCCCGCGTGGTCGAGGCCGACCGCGCCCATATCTGGCACCATCTAATCCAGCATAAACCCTTTGAAACCAATGATCCCCGCATCATCGTCGAAGGTAAGGGCATGCGCGTCTGGGACCAGAACGGCAAAGAGCATCTGGATGCAGTTTCGGGCGGCGTATGGACCGTCAACGTGGGCTATGGCCGCGAATCGATCTGTAAGGCCGTATACGACCAGCTGATGAAGCTGTGCTACTTCGCCAACTCGGCAGGCTCGATCCCCGGGGCAATCTTCGCCGAAAAGCTGATCGAGAAGATGCCGGGCATGAGCCGCGTCTACTACACCAACTCGGGCTCTGAGGCGAACGAGAAGGCGTTCAAAATGATCCGCCAGATCGCGCACAAGAAATATGGCGGCAAGAAAACCAAGATCCTGTACCGCGAGCGAGACTATCACGGCTCGACCCTGGCGACCATGTCGGCAGGTGGTCAGGATGAGCGCAACGCGCAATACGGCCCCTTCGCGCCCGATTTCGTGCGTGTGCCGCATTGCATGGAGTACCGCAAGCACGAGCTGGACGGCGCACCGGTCGAGAACTTCGGCGAATGGGCGGCGGATCAGATCGAAGAGGTTATCCTGCGTGAAGGTCCAGACACCGTTGGCGCGCTGTGCCTCGAGCCTGTAACCGCAGGTGGCGGCGTGATCGAAGCGCCCGAGGGCTACTGGCAGCGTGTGCAGGAGATCTGCAAGAAATACGACGTGCTGCTGCATATTGACGAGGTCGTCTGTGGCGTTGGCCGCACCGGCACGTGGTTCGGCTACCAGCAATACGGCATCAAGCCGGATTTCGTGACGATGGCCAAAGGCGTTGCCTCGGGCTATGCGGCGATTGCCTGCATGGTTACCACCGAGGAAGTCTTTGAGATGTTCAAGGACGACGCGGCCGACCCGCTGAACTATTTCCGCGATATCTCGACCTTTGGCGGCTGCACCGCCGGTCCGGCGGCAGCGATCGAAAACATGCGCATTATCGAAGACGAGGACCTGCTGGGCAATTGCGTAACCATGGGTGATCGCATGATGGGCAACCTGCAGGCGCTGATGGAAAAGCACAAGGTCATCGGCGATGTGCGCGGCAAGGGACTGTTCCTGGGTGCTGAACTGGTTGCAGATCGCAGCAGCAAAGAGCCCGCGGACGAAAAGCTGGCGCAGGCGGTTGTGGCGGATTGTATGGCACAAGGCGTGATCATCGGCGTCACCAACCGCTCGGTCCCCGGTCGCAACAACACCCTGTGCTTCTCACCCGCGCTGATTGCCACGGCGGACGATATCGACCAGATCACCGATGCGGTCGATGGCGCGCTAGGCCGCGTATTCGGCTAAGGCACATTATCGACCATGCAAAACCGGCGCTCACGGCGCCGGTTTTTTTTGTTGTCGGGCTATGTTTTGCCAAACTCCTGAACTCGGGTAGCCTGTGACCATTCTATTCAGGAGATACACCCATGACATTCAATTTGCTTCGCAGCTTGGTCACGGTTCTTGCACTATCCATCGCCGTACCATCCAGCGCCGAAGACGGCAGCGGCTTTCCTCAGATCGTCGGCACGTGGCACGGAACCTACTTGGTGGGTTTCGCCAAATCGAACCCAAACCACGAAAAGGGCCTGCTGAAAACCGAGATGGAGTTGGAGATCACCAAGCTGGACGGCAACCTGATCACCGCCACCAACCGCTGGCGGCGCATCGGTGACACCGAATGGATCGTGGAGGAGGCGATGGGCACCTTCAGCCTGGATGACCCCACCCGCTTTGTTCTGGCCGAGGCCGGGATATCCGGCGACGACGTATCCGCAGGGATATTCAACGGTGTCTATCTGGATGATGTGATCATGGTCATCTATGCGGGGCCGGGAACCGGAGTGGCCTTTGCAGCGCAATTGGTGAAGAAGGATAGCAACAATTAGGTGATGCTTATTTGCGATGGCCCCGCATATCGCCATGTAGCACCAAAAATCTGAGACCATCGTTGAACGCCTTGGGCCTTCTGGGGTTCAAAACCCAAATTGCGTGCCATACGAGACAAAGCGGCCACTTGCGCGATACCCGACAGCTTCGACTCTTTCATTGCTGAATTTGCCAAATTGACGGCTTTTAGATTAGCCTTCGTTGTATTTTGACAAATGGTTAATCGAGATGGCTATGAAAAGAACGTCGTTGTTAATTGCTTTTGCTTATCTATTTTGGGCCACGTGCCTCAGCGCGGAAATAAGTTGGAAGTATGGGGCGGTTTCTCACAATAAACTTCCTCCGCCACAGATTTCGAAGTCCCTTGTCCGTTTGGATGTTCCCCATATCCGTCAGGGGCACAATCTTTGTGTACCGACTTCTGCCGCTATGGTTATGAGTTACTTTGGCAACGCCGCTGACCCAAGAGAACTCAAAGCTTTAGCTGAGGGTTACAAGCCAGAAAGTCGAAGAAATGCGGACTTTACCTATTGGCGTGACATGAACCATGCACTTCAAAGATTAGGGTATAATTGGAAAATACGCGATTATCCCAAAACTAACTCGGGTTTTGCGTCTGGGCTCAAGCAGATTAAAAGAAACTTGAAGAAGGGATTGCCAGTATTGATAGATGTTCATCAAGACGCGGGCCATACCTTTGTTTTGATAGGCTTTGACGACGCGAAACAGGTCGTCTTTGTTCGCGACCCCAATCTGCCGCGAAACCAATCTCGCATTATAAGCTACGCTTCGTTGCGCGAAAACTGGCACAATCACCGATTTGGACATTCACGCAGTGCATTTTTTGCCTATCCGAAGAAATAGCGAGGAGAATTTCAAAGCTGCGCGTTTTGTGTTCCAAGTAAGTATTGCACTTGTGTGGGCTTGCAAAAAAGGCCGCCCCTTCGGGGCGGCCCTTCATTCACTGTCTCTCTCGAAAGAGTATCAGGCGGCCAGAGCTGCCTGAGCTTGGGCGACGATCGCGCCGAACGCTTCCGGTTCGTGCACGGCCAGATCGGCCAGAACTTTGCGGTCCACTTCGATACCGGCCAGGTTCAGGCCGTTGATGAAGCGGGAATATGTCAGAGCCTCGTCATGCGAACGGACAGCAGCGTTGATACGCTGGATCCACAGCGCGCGGAAGTTGCGCTTGCGGTTCTTGCGGTCGCGGGTTGCATACTGGTTGGCCTTGTCGACGGCCTGACGGGCAACCTTGAAGGTGCTCTTGCGGCGGCCATAGTAACCTTTGGCGGCCTTGATAACCTTCTTGTGACGGGCGTGAGTTACGGTTCCACCTTTAACGCGGGACATCTCTTAATCTCCTCTTAGCGATCGTAGGGCATGTAGCCCTTGACGATCTTTGCGTCGGGGGCGGACAGGGTGGTGTTGCCACGGGCGTCGCGGATGAACTTCTTGGTCCGCTTGATCATGCCGTGCCGTTTGCCGGCCTGGCCAGCAAGGACCTTACCGGTCGCAGTCACCTTGAAGCGCTTTTTGGCGCTCGACTTTGTCTTCATCTTAGGCATTTCCGTCTCCTTTCGGGGTTCGGTTTCAGACGCGACTCGGCATGCCATCTCGGCCGGTCACGCGATCAGAAGCGCCGTTTACGCAAGTTCGGTCATACTGGCAAGGGGGATTCGATCAAAATCTGCGCTTTTCGCAGGCTGATCAGGCACCGGGGCGACATCGCCGCCCCGGTGGTTTGGCTTAATGTTCGAACTTGCGGATTTCGCCGGTCTTCAATCGTGCTGCGTAGGACGCCAGTTCCTCGCGCACCACCTTCATCAGGAAGTAGAGCGCAAAGACGTTCACGACCGCCATCGCAAAGATCGCCGCGTCAGAGAAGTCAATGACCGGGCCAAGGTTGGCCGCAGCACCGATGACAACGAAGATGCAGAAGATCACCTTGAACACCAGTTCCTTGGTGTGGCCCTCGCCGAACAGATAGGTCCAGGCCTTAAGACCATAGTAGGACCAGCTGATCATTGTTGAGAAGGCAAACAGGATCACCGCAATCGCGAGGATATAGGGGAACCAGCTAAACGCGCTGCCAAAGGCGGCCGAGGTCAGGCTGACGCCCGAGTTGCCATCAACCGTGGCAATGGCGCTGCCTGCTTCGTTTAGCATGTAGTTGCCGGTATCCGGATCGATGATCAGCTGCTGGGTGATGATGATCACCAGCGCTGTCATGGTACAGATCACCACGGTGTCGATGAACGGCTCTAGTAGAGAAACAAAGCCCTCGGTGATCGGTTCTTTCGTCCGAACCGCCGAGTGGGCGATGGCAGCGGAACCAACGCCCGCCTCGTTCGAAAACGCCGCGCGTTTGAAGCCCTGGATAAGCGCACCGACCATACCGCCAGCAACACCCAGACCGGTAAAGGCCCCGGCAAAGATCTGGCCAAAGGCCCAGCCGATCATATCCGCGTTCATCAGGATGATCACCAACGCGGTCAGGACGTACATGACACCCATGAACGGCACGACCTTTTCTGTCACACGCGCAATGGATTTCAAACCGCCCACGATCACCAGGAACACCACGATTGCAAAGACTACACCGGTCATCCAGCCCGGATAATCACCGACTATCCCCGCGATCTGTTGATGGGCCTGATTGGCCTGGAACATGTTTCCACCGCCCAGCGCGCCCAGAATACAGAAGATCGAGAACACAACCGCTAGGATCTTGCCGCCCGGCAATCCAAGCTCGTCAAAGCCCTTGGACATGTAATACATTGGACCACCCGAAACGGTGCCGTCCTCGTATTCATTGCGGTATTTCACGCCCAACGTGCATTCGGTGAATTTCGACGCCATACCCAGCAGGCCGGCCAAAATCATCCAGAAGGTCGCGCCAGGGCCGCCAATGCCGACAGCCACCGCCACACCGGCGATGTTGCCCAGACCCACTGTCCCGGAAAGCGCTGTGGCCAGTGCCTGAAAGTGGCTGACCTCACCCGCGTCGTTGGGATCGGAGTAGTCGCCTTTGACCAAGCTGATTGCGTGACCAAAAAAACGCGCCTGCACAAACGCGAAGTACAGTGTGAAAACCGATGCCGCGACCACAAGCCATAGCACGATCCACGGGAAGCTGGTTCCGGGGAGCGGCGCAAATATGAAGCTGACGAAAGGGCCCGTCAACTCGGCAAAAGACTGATTGATCTTTTGGTCCAGGCTGACCGCCTCTTGCGCGAGTGCGGGGCTGGCAAACAGGGCGGACGCAGTTGCTAAGCCTAGTTGTTTAAACATATTCATTTTGTCCCTCCCCTCAGTTCACAACGGTGACCGGTACATCGGCATGCATGACCAGATTCTGGGTCGAGCTGCCAAAGAGCCGTTTCTTGAATCCGTCCGCCGAGGCCCGCCCGACGACGATCTGAGTGCCGCCGTTTTCGACCGTGATCGCGTTCAGCGTTTCGGCCACGTCACCGTGGCGCACAATGCCGTGCGCCGTGAAACCGGCGGCGTTCAACGCGTCCACCGCAGGGGTGACGACCCGAGTCGAGGCCAATTCGACCTCTTCTTCACGCCGCTTGTGTCGCAGCGCATTTTCTTCCGGTGTCTGAAAAGTGAATGGGGACCATTCGATCACATAAACCACAAGCAACTCACATGAGTTGATGCGCCCAGCCAAATCCTTGGCAAAGGCGATCGCGCGCTCCCCGGTTTCTGTCCCGTCCAGTCCAATGACAATTTTTGTTGTCATGACGTTCCTCCAATTTTTTTCATTGAGTCGAGGCCCGTGCCCTCGACAAGACAGCCAAACTTGGAACACAGCTGCCTTCAGACAAGTATTAGGAAAAATCACTAGGAAATGGGGATTATTTTAGTCTATATTCAGTGAAAAATGTCGTCTTACGCTAAGAATTCAGGGATTTTTACTGATCGATAGAGAATTGGATAAAATTGACCAACGCATCCTGCAAGAGTTGGAAATCAACGGAAGGTTGTCGATTGTCGATCTTGCGGCACGCGTTAATCTGACCAATACTCCCTGTTCCGAGCGGGTCAAGCGGTTGGAAAAAAACGGGTACATCAAAGGCTATTGCGCCATTGTCGATAAAGAACGAATGGGGCTGGCCTTACTGACGGTGGTGCAGGTTTCACTCGCCGCTACAGCTGAGCAATCTCTCAGCAGATTCAATGATGCTGTCCGCAACATTCCAGAGATTGAAAGCTGCCTAATGGTTGCAGGTTCTTTTGATTATCTCCTAACCGTTCGCACTCGAGATATCTCACACTTCCGCGACATCCTCGGCGAGAAAATAAACAAGCTGCCTGGAATTCACCAGACCAGCTCATTTACAGTAATGGAGATCGTGAAAATCCCTGTCTCCTGACAGGTTGTTTTTCGGCCACGCGAGGGATTGAACCTTGCGACAAGTACGTCAACCGGGATCTGTGTTGTAAATCAGACGTTCGTCACAGGGCGCGATACGCAGGATATTAGTGGTTCCGGGCACGTTGAACGGCACACCGGCCGTTACCACAATCTGATCGGACTCGGTCGCAAACCCGCCGGCACGAGCAGCGCGGGCAGCATTGACAACGGCCCCCTTGAAACGCTCAAGCTCGGGCGTCATCACGCAATGGCAACCCCAACTCAGGCACAGGCGCCGCGCGGTTCCGGTGGCGGGGGTCATGGCGATGATCGGTACACCGGGACGTTCCCGCGCGGTCAAAAGTGCCGTTGTGCCGCTTTGGGTAAAGCAGCAGATGGCCTTGATGTCGGTCTTTTCGGCAATCTCGCGCGCGGCGGCCACGATTCCGTCGGCAATTGTCGTGCCCTTTGCAGTGCGCGACGCCGAGATGATTTGCGTATAGGTCGGATCGGCCTCGACCTCGATGGCGACCTTGTTCATGGTTTGCACGGCTTCGATCGGGTATGAGCCCGCCGCAGATTCTGCGCTGAGCATAATGGCGTCGGTGCCCTCATAAATGGCGGTGGCCACGTCCGAGACTTCGGCCCGCGTGGGCATGGGGCTTTCGATCATGCTTTCCAGCATCTGGGTGGCCACGATAACCGGCTTGGCTGCCGCGCGGCATCGTCTTACCAAGCGTTTCTGGATCGGTGGCACTGCAGAAACCGGTAGTTCAACCCCCAGGTCACCGCGGGCGACCATTATCCCGTCCGAAGCATCAAGAATGTCGTCAAACGCTTCAACTGCCGCAGGCTTTTCGATCTTGGACAGGATCGAGGCACGGCCATCGGCCAGCGCGCGGGCTTCGAACACGTCCTTGGCGCGCTGAACAAAGCTCAGTGCCAGCCAGTCGACACCCAGCTGGCAAACGAACTCCAGATCATCCCGGTCCTTGGCCGACAGCGCCGCCAGTGGCAGCACGACGTCGGGCACGTTGACACCCTTTCGGTTCGAGATGGTTCCGCCGACCTCGACCGTGCAATTGGCGAAATCCTGACCGCACTTCTGAACGATCAGGCGGATTTTACCGTCATTGACCAGCAGACGCGCGCCTGGCTCAAGCGCGGCGAAAATCTCGGGATGCGGCAGGCACACGCGGCCCGCATCGCCCGGTGCCGGGTCAAGATCCAGCCGGAAGGCTGCACCCTCCTCCAGTTCCTCGGCTTCATTGGCGAAAACACCAACACGCAATTTTGGCCCCTGAAGATCAGCCAGAATGGCAATCGGGCTGTCCAGGTCCTTTTCCACCTGTCGAATGATCCGGTGCCGTTCGCGGATCTCGTCATGGCTGCCGTGGCTCATGTTCAGGCGGAACACATCTGCACCGGCCTCGTGCAGCGCGCGGATCATGTCATAGTCATTGGACGCCGGCCCCAGCGTCGCCACGATTTTCACTTTTCTCAGGCGTCGCATTGGTGGTGTTCTCCTAACGTCATCTCTTGGTTCCGCACAAATGTTACCGCAAACATTGCCTCACGCTGCTTATTGCGCAATTCCCTTTTCAAAGCAACTGCCCTACACCTGCGACAAACTAGATGACAGGCTTATGACGTATTCTCCGTTCTTTATCCACGGCGCTGATCGCCCATCGCGCTGGCTGATCACATGTGACCACGCAACCAACACGGTGCCGCCCGAAATCAACTACGGCGACCTTGGCTTGCCGCGGGAAGATATGGAGCGTCACATCGCTTATGACGTCGGTGCCTATGAGGTATCAAAACATCTGGGCGACGTCCTGAACGCGCCGGTGATCGCCGCCAATTTCTCGCGTCTTGTGATCGACCCAAACCGGGGTGAAGATGACCCGACCCTTCTGATGAAACTTTATGACGGCTCCATCATCCCCGGCAATCGTCAAGCTGACGCGGCCGAACGCGAACGGCGCCTGAACATGTGCTACCGCCCGTATCACGAGGCGCTGGAGCGCATGGCGGGCCTGCCGCACGCGGTCATCGTGTCGATGCATTCCTTCACCCGGCAATTGCGCGGTCGTGCGCCGCGCCCGTGGCATGTGGGGGTTCTGCACACGCCGGACGAACGGTTCTCACGCCCCCTGATCAACCGGCTTGAGGCCGAGGGCGATCTGTGTGTCGGCGTCAACGAACCCTATACCGGCGTCCTACCCGGTGATGCGATTGACCGCCACTGCACTGCACATGGTCGCCCGAACGTCCTGATCGAGCTGCGCAACGACCTGATCGCCGATCACGCCGGACAACGCGCCTGGGCCGAGCGAATGGCCGTGGTGCTGCAGGATGCCCTGGCGAACAGCGGCCTTTGATCACACCTCATTGTGAGGCCAGCCGCTGATCCCCATATATCACGGGAAAAGGAGGCGACCATGACTCAGGAGTTTCTGACCTCTGTCTTTGGCTGGATGGCGGCACTCAACATCGCGGTTCTGCTTTTTACAACGCTGATGATCGTGCTGTTGCAGGATTGGATCGCGGGCGTTCATGGCCGGATGTTCCAGATGGAGCGCCCGGACGTGAAGCGGGCGTATTTCCGGTATCTGGCAAATTACAAAATCCTGACCCTGATCTTCTCCATCGTCCCCTGGCTGGCTTTGAAACTGGCCTGAGACGCTGTTTATTGAAACATCGCCTCCGCACCGCTAGGTCAGAGACAACGATACTGTCATCCGGAGCCGGACCATGGACAAACAAACCGAAATCGAACTTCAGGCCGCCGCGTTCCGTCGGTTGCAAAAACACCTAATGGAAGATCGCACTGACGTTCAGAACATCGACATGATGAATCTGGCCGGGTTCTGCCGCAACTGCCTGTCGCGCTGGTATCAGGAGGCCGCCAATGAAAAAGGCATCGAGATGGGCAAGGACGAAGCCCGCGAGGTTTTCTATGGCATGACCATGGATGAGTGGAAGGCCAACTACCAGACCGAAGCCAGCCCCGAAAAACAGGCTACCTTCAAAATCGCCTTCGAGGAAAACGTGACGAAAAAGGGCTGACGCCGAATACGAGAAAGGCCCGCCGATTTGGCGGGCCTTTGCTTTAAACTGCCGCCTTGCGGCTTTCGTCCAGATAAATCTCGCGCAGGCGTTTCGAAATCGGGCCCGGCGAACCGTCGCCCAGCGCCACGCCGTCAATCTCAACCACTGGCATGACAAATGCGCTGGCCGAGGTGGTGAAGGCCTCATCCGCCTCTTTCGCCTCATCAATGGTGAACAGACGCTCTTCGACTTCCATCTGCGCCTCCGCCGCCATACGCAGCACGGCCTTACGGGTGATACCGTGCAGAATGTCTTTGGACAGCGGACGCGTGACGATTTTGCCGTTCTTCACGAAGTATGCGTTGTTGCTGGTGCCCTCGGTGACAAAGCCATCCTCGACCAGCCACGCATCGTCGCAGCCCGCTTTTTTGGCCATCATCTTGCCCATCGACGGATAGAGCAACTGCACGGTCTTGATGTCGCGGCGGCCCCAGCGGATATCTTCGATCGAGATGATCTTGGCGCCTTTTTTGGCCGCAGGGCTGTCGGCCAGACCCGGTTTGTTCTGAGTGAACAGCACGAGGCTGGGTTTGGTATCGTCGGACGGGAACACGAAATCCCGGTCGCCATCCGAACCCCGGCTCACCTGCAGATAGATCAGGCCCTCTTCGATGCCGTTCAGATCCACTAGCTTGCGGTGAATCTCCAGTAGCTCTTCCTTGGTGCAAGGCTCGGCCATCTCCAGTTCGTCCAGCGACCGTTTGAGGCGCACCGCGTGGCCTTCGAAATCGATCAGCTTGCCGTCCAGAACACTGGTGACTTCGTAAACGGCGTCTGCGAACAGGAAACCGCGGTCAAAGATGGACACCTTGGCCTCGGTCTCGGGCAGGTATTCGCCATTCACATAAACGGTGCGGGTCATGTCTTGTCTCCTCAGCCCCAAAGTTCCGCCACAGGCGGGTGCACTCCGGCATCATCAAAAATCAGCGGGTTGTCGCGGTCTTCGGCCAACAGAAGCGGGCCGTCAAGGTCTGTAACCATCGCACCCTGCGCCAACAGTGTCGCGGGGGCCATAGCCAGAGAACTTCCGACCATGCAACCGACCATGACTTTGTAGCCTTCTGCCAACGCAGTTTCACGCAATGCCAACGCCTCGGTCAGGCCGCCGGTTTTATCAAGCTTGATGTTCACAACATCATATTTGCCCTTCAAAGCGGACAGGCTTGTACGGTCGTGACAGGATTCGTCTGCGCAGACCGGCACCGGGCGCTCCATCCCGATCAGGGCCTCGTCATCTGCGGCGGGCAGAGGCTGCTCGACCAGTTCGACACCAAGGCGCACCAGGTGTGGAGCCAGATCGGCATAAACTTCAGCCGACCAACCCTCGTTTGCATCCACAATGATTTTTGATTTTGGCGCACCGGCACGCACAGCCTCCAGCCGAGGCATGTCATCCGGGGTGCCCAGTTTGATCTTCAACAGCGGCCGATGCGCATTTTCAGCGGCTTGCGCCTGCATCGCTTCGGGTGTCGCCAACGACAATGTGTATGCAGTGATCTCCGGACCCGGAACCGGCAGACCGGCCAATTCCCAAGCCCGCTTGCCCGCGCGTTTGCATTCCAGATCCCACAACGCACAATCCACGGCGTTCCGGGCAGCACCCGCAGGCAACAAATCCATCAGCGACTGACGGGTGAACTCGGCAGGCAGGCCCGCGATTTCAGCCTCAACCGACTCGAGCGTTTCATCATAGCGCGCATAAGGAACGCACTCGCCCCAGCCCTGATGGGTTCCGTCTGAAATCCGGACGGTCAGCACCTTTGCCTCGGTCCGCGACCCGCGCGAGATGGTGAACACCTGCGCCAGTCGAAACACGTCACGAGAGACCTCTATCTGCACGCAAACATTCCTTCATCTTTTCCAATTTCGCCGGGGGCGGAAATCCCCACCACCGGCGCGTCGTTCAGATCACACAGCGGCCAGCGCGTCCACCAGCTTGCCCGAGCCAAAGCGGAACGGGTCCGTCGCGGGCAGGCCCATATCGGCTTCGATCTTGGCCAGGTAGGCCGATGCGTCTTCCTCGGACATGTGCTGCGTGTTGACCGAAACGCCAACGACCTGACAATCCGGGTTGGCCACCTTGGCCAGTGCCAGCGCGGTGTCGCGCAGGGTCTCCAGCGTCGGTAGCTGATAAGTAGGCAGGCCGCGCATGTGCTCGCGGGTCGGCTCATGGGACAGGATCAGCGCATCCGGTTGACCGCCATGGATCAGCGCCATGGTCACACCCGAATAGGACACGTGGAACAGCGACCCCTGCCCTTCGATCAGGTCCCAGTGGTCGTCGTCATTGTCGGGCGTCAACCATTCAACCGATCCGGCCATGAAGTCGGCAATCACCGCGTCCAGCGGCACACCGTCACCGGTAATCAGAATGCCGGTCTGACCAGTGGCGCGGAAGGTGGATTTCATACCACGCTCGCGCATCTCTGCGTCCATTGCCAGCGCCGTGTACATCTTGCCGACCGAGCAATCGGTGCCCACGGCCAGACACCGCTTGCCCTTGCGCTTGATGCCATTGGCGATCGGATAGTCGACTTCGGGCACACGCACGTCGTGCAGTTTCTGGCCGGTCGCCTCGGCAACGGCAACCAGGTCAGGTTCGTCGCTCAGCAGGTTGTGCAGGCCCGAGGCGAGATCAAAGCCTTCCTCCAGCGCCATCACCAGAACCTTTTTCCACTCCTGACTGATCACGCCACCACGGTTGGCAACACCGATGACGAGGGTCTTGGCCCCGGCTTCTTTCGCCTCGGTCAGGGTCATGTCTGTCAGGCCCAGATCGGCCTTGCAGCCCTCCATCCGGTACTGGCCCACGGCGTTTTCGGGACGCCAGTCCTTAATTCCAACTGCCACTTTGGCCGCCAATTGGTCGGGCGCATCGCCCAAAAACAGCAGGTACGGTGTCTCGATCATTGCGGTCACTCCTTTGATTCCGACGCAGGCTAAGGGACGTGCCTTACGAGTGTTTCGCGTTTTCATTCGGGTTCGATTACCAGAGAGGGAAATTCTTGCGCATTGAGAGTAAAATGCGCAAAGATCTCCCAAGTTTTCACATTGATTAATCTTTAATCACTACGCAGCCTCCAACCGGCGGCAGATGCTGCGATTGCATTGCCGCAGCTGCACAAAGACGCTTGCGAAGCCTCGCGCAATTTAATACCCCATACAGCAAGAAAATCGTAATTTCCTTTCTTGCACGAGGTCCAGATGAGCTTTCGCATTCAACCCGCCGCCCCCGCGCGCCCCAACCGTTGTCAACTGTTCGGGCCGGGATCGAACACTAAGCTGTTCCCGAAAATGGCGGCGTCTGCAGCGGATGTGATCAACCTCGACCTCGAGGACTCGGTCGCTCCTTCTGACAAGGACGTCGCGCGCGCCAATGTGATCGAGGCGCTGAACACGGTCGATTGGGGCAACAAGTACATGTCCGTGCGGATCAACGGGCTGGACACGCCCTATTGGTATCGCGATGTGGTCGATCTGATGGAACAGGCAGGTGACCGTCTGGACCAGATCATGATTCCCAAGGTCGGCTGCGCAGCGGATGTCTATGCTGTTGACGCGCTGGTCACCGCTATCGAGCGCGCCAAGGGCCGCACCAAGCCGGTCAGCTTTGAGGTCATCATCGAGTCCGCCGCAGGTATTGCCCATGTCGAAGAGATCGCGGCCTCATCGCCCCGTATGCAGGCGATGAGCCTGGGCGCTGCGGACTTTGCGGCCTCGATGGGGATGCAGACCACCGGCATCGGCGGCACGCAGGAAAACTACTACATGCTGCGTGAGAGCGAAAAACACTGGTCCGATCCGTGGCACTGGGCACAGGCCGCCATCGTCGCTGCCTGCCGCACCCACGGCGTGCTGCCGGTGGACGGGCCGTTTGGTGATTTCTCGGATGATGAGGGTTATATTGCACAGGCCAAACGCTCGTCCACGCTGGGTATGGTCGGCAAATGGGCGATCCACCCGAAACAGATCGCGCTGGCCAATCAGGTCTTCACCCCGTCGGACGAGGCCGTATCCGAAGCACGCGAGATTCTGGCCGCAATGGAGCAAGCCAAGGCCAATGGCGAAGGTGCCACTGTCTACAAAGGGCGTCTGGTCGACATCGCTTCGATCAAACAGGCCGAAGTTATTGTGGCACAGGCGGAGCTGATTTCAGCTGGCGTATGAGACAGGATTTCACGGCCCCCAAAGGGGCCTTGATTTCCCTTACTGGTGGCCAAAAATATCGTTTGGGACCCATTCCAGATCCTGACCATCCTTGCCCCATTTCATCATCAAACAGGAACTGCCGCCTTTCTGAAAATACAAGGTGGTGAGTTCGTACCAGCCCGCCTCGGGTATTTCGATCTCAGTCACGCCATTGCCTTCACAGCCCTGCACACCGTCGAAAAAGCCGATTGTCTGTCCACCCAACTTTGTTTCGACACCATCATTCGAATACACTTCGAACTGGTAAGAGCCCGGTTCGTCTATCCGAATAAACCCGGTAATCTCGGCCGCTACATTATGGGGTTGCGACGCGGTCATTACGGGATCACCATCTTCTGTGTCACGAAAGTCGAATGCCGGAACCGGATCAGCTGGTACACCGATGGTATCAATCAGTTCGCGCGCCTGTTCGAGGCTCTTAATTTTTTTGGGGGCTTCGGCATAGGTGACATTTAAGCCTGGCTTTACAATTGGCAGCGGAGAGGTCAGCTCGGTTGCTTTTGCAGAAATTCCTATCGAACTTGCAATAGCTGCGACCGCAAACGTCAACGCGTGTGTTTTCAACATGAGTACCCCCTGACGAATATGTTGTTCTCGGCAGCGAAACATGGGCATGTATTGAAGTCAACTATCGTGGCTGGACGGAATGATGCGCCATTGAGCTTCGCGGTTCACGCTCGCATATCTTTAGGGGAATCCATTACCACATAGGAGGTGATCGACGTGACATGTGGCAGGGTTCCCAATACTTCGGTGTGGAAGGTCTTGTACGTCGCAAGATCGGCGCATTCCACGCGCAGCAGGTATTCGATGGTGCCCGTGATGTTATGGCATTCCACCACCTCCGGCGCGCGTTGGAGGGCACGTTCGAACCCTTCCTGCGCGGCCTTGGTATGCTCTCCCAGACCGACACCAATATAGGCCACAAACCCCACGCCCAGCGCCGCGGGGCTCAACACCGCGCGATAGCCCGAGATCACGCCCGCGCGCTCAAGCTCCTGCACCCGGCGCAGACAGGCCGAGGGCGACAGGCCAACGCGATCCGCCAGTTCAAGGTTGCTAACGCGACCATCGCGGGACAGTTCGCGCAATATTTGTTGGTTTATGTGATCAAACTTCGTCATTGATTGCAAAACTACAGTAGTCACACACTATAACGCAATTTCATTTGCCCGCTGATCAGTGATTATGTGCGCGATGCCCTATGACGTTCTTCTGGCCCTGATCGCCTTTGCTTTCGTCTCGTCGATCACGCCGGGACCGAACAACCTGATGCTTATGGCGTCTGGTGCTAATTTCGGCTTTCGCCGCACTATTCCCCACATGTTGGGAATCGGGCTGGGGTTCACCCTTATGGTCCTGCTGGTGGGTGCCGGGCTGGTGCAGGTTTTTGACCGGTACCCGGTCAGCTACACGATCTTGAAGCTCGTCTCAGTGGTCTACCTGCTATATCTGGCGTGGAAGATTGCGCATGCAGCACCGACCAAGGCCGGGGTCACGAAAGGCGATCCTATGACCTTCCTACAGGCCGCCGCCTTTCAATGGGTCAATCCCAAGGCCTGGGCCATGGCTCTGACGGCGACTACCGCCTACACGCCGGATCATACGCTGCAGGCTATCGTGATCGTGGCGCTGATCTTTGGCGCGGTAAACCTGCCTTCGGTCAGCACATGGACCGTGCTGGGACAGCAAATGGCGCGGATCCTAACCAACCCGCGCCGTTTGGTGGCATTCAACTGGACCATGGCTGCGCTGCTGGTCGCATCGCTTTACCCGGTCCTGTGGCCGAACTGAATCACTTCAACGGCAGACAGATTTCCGTCAGCAGTTCTTCGGGCGCTGTATCGCGCGGATCGTTCAGATAGATTTCATAACAAGGTTGGTCCGCAGGTTCCTCGCCCGATTCCGGCAGCCAGTTGCCGAACAGGCTGTGATAGGCGGCCTCAAGCCCGGAATAAGGACCCTTGAACGTCAGAACAGCCGTCTTGCCGCCAGGGATTTGCACAGCCTCCATGCCTTCGGGCGTGTCATCGCCGCAGAATTCGGCTCCAGCATAACTGCGCAGATCGTCAACGGGCACAGCGTCAGGGCTATCGAGATAGATGCCGATCACCGGCCCGACCTGCGGCCACAACTGGCGGGATTCGCACAAGGCGCCGAAGGCCGCAAAGCTCTTGCCGATCTCGGCATAGGCGCCTCTGTGCGGCAGGCCGACAACGCGGCGGGCGGATTCGGTTCGGGTAGTGACAGGATACATTGGATATTCTCCGGTTCTGAAATGTGGATGGGCGGGCAAGAACTGCCCGGCCTTGCGAAATGCGGCAGGGCTGCTGCCGTAGGCCTCGGAAAAGGCCCGCGCAAAGGAGTTCAGGTTGGGATAGCCCACCTCTGATGCGATCTGCGTCACCGGCTTGTCAGACCGAACCAGCCCAACCGCCGCACGGTGCAGCCGGATACGACGCACCGCCTGCGCGCAGGTCTCGCCGGTCAGAGCGCGGAACACTCTGTGCCAGTGAAACCGGGACATCGCCGCTACATCGGCCAGCTCATCCAGCGACAGGTCCCCGGCGGGGTGATCGTGAATGTAAGCCAGTACACGCAAAATGCGGTTTTCATAGCTGGTTGGCATTTGCGTCCTTCCTTCTCTTTGCCCAACCGTGGTCGCATATCCTGCATCCACAAATCTTGCTGAGTTGCATCCCGCGCAACCACAGGTCATATAGCAGGGAAATTCCGCGTTGAGAGGCGTCATGACCCAGTATCTGGATTTCGAAAAACCCCTGGCCGAGATCGAAGGCAAGGCCGAGGAGTTACGCGCGCTGGCGCGCGCCAACGAAGAGATGGACGTGGCCGAAGAGGCCGCTGCGCTGGACGCCAAGGCGGCCAAGCTGCTGGAAGAGCTTTATGATGATCTGACCCCTTGGCGGAAATGCCAGGTGGCGCGTCACCCGGAACGCCCGCACTGCAATGATTATGTCGATGCCCTGTTCACCGAATTCACTCCACTGGCCGGCGACCGGAACTTTGCTGACGATCTGGCGGTAATCGGCGGTCTGGCGCGGTTCAACGATCAACCGGTGATGGTGATCGGCCACGAAAAAGGTTCGGACACCAAATCGCGGATCGAACGCAACTTTGGCATGGCGCGCCCCGAAGGATATCGCAAGGCTGTGCGCCTGATGGAGATGGCCGGCCGGTTTGGCCTGCCCGTGATCACTCTGATCGACACGGCGGGCGCCTACCCTGGCAAGGGCGCCGAGGAACGTGGGCAATCCGAAGCCATCGCACGCTCGACCGAGATGTGCCTGAAGATCGGTGTGCCGCTGGTGTCGGTAATCATCGGCGAGGGCGGCTCCGGCGGGGCTGTGGCCTTTGCCACGGCGAACCGCGTCGCGATGCTGGAGCACTCGGTTTATTCGGTGATCTCGCCCGAGGGTTGCGCCTCGATCCTGTGGAAGGATGCCGAGAAGATGCGCGAAGCCGCCGAGGCGCTGCGCTTGACCGCGCAGGACCTGCATAAGCTGGGCGTCTGCGACCGGATCATCACCGAGCCCAAGGGCGGTGCCCACCGGGACCGCAACGCTACTGTTGAATCAGTTCGCGCTGCAATTGCCGCCATGCTACAAGAGCTGGACGGCAAGGATGCGACGGCCCTGATCAAGGATCGCCGTCAGAAGTTCCTGGATATCGGCTCGAAAGGGTTGGCAGCCTAACCGCCCAACCGCCGCAGCAACTCGACAGAGGGTTTGCCGGTAGCGGCCAGCCCATTGGCACGTTGGTACGCGCTGATCGCGGCTTCGGTATTCTTGCCAATCACCCCGTCCGCGCCCTGTGTGTCATACCCAGCCGACGTCAACCGGCGTTGAAGCTCCTTGCGGTTTTCCAGCGTCAGTCCCATCGCGTCGGGCCCGAACGAGGCCTTAAACGGCGCGCCACCCGCGATCCGGTCTGACAGATGGCCAACACCGATCGCATAGCTGTCCGAGTTGTTATAGCGTTTGATCACCTGAAAATTGCGGAACACTGCAATGCGCGGCCCCGGTTTTTGCGGCTGCAGCACCGCAACAGGCGTACCCGAAACCGTGCCAGCCTCACCACCCCAAGGCTGTCCGCGAACCCAACCGGCGCGCGCCAGATAGGCGGCGGTAGAAGCCAGTGAATCCGCCGGATCCTCGGACCAGATATCCCGCCGCCCGTCACCGGTGAAATCCACCGCATAGGCCAGGTAGGACGTTGGGATGAACTGCGTATGCCCCATCGCCCCGGCCCAGCTGCCGGTCATGTTGGCAGGGCTTGTGTCGCCTTCCTGAATGATCTTCAGGGCCGCCACCAGTTGCTTTTCAAAAAACGCGCCGCGCCGACCGTCATAGGCCAGCGTGGACACTGCCGAAATCACCGGCACATCCCCGCGCCGCGCGCCATATCGGCTCTCCAACCCCCAAACAGCCACGACAACCTCTTTGTCGACGCCGTATTTTGCTTCGATCTGCGACAGGGTTCCGGCATGCCGCACCAGCATCTGCTTTCCGGTGGCGATCCGCTCGTCCGAGGCTGCAATCGCCAAGTAGTCCTCAAGCGAGCGCTTGAATTCAACCTGATTGCGGTCGCGCTCGATCACATCGGGCAAATAACCTGCCCCCCGAAAGGCACTGTTAAGGGTCGATTGCGAAATCCCCTGCGCCGCTGCCCGACCCTTGAAGCTCGCGACCCAGGCATCCCATCCTGAATTTGGCACCGGTCGCATCCGCGACGCGGGCGTGTTGGTCGGAGCGCCGGTGGAACAAGCGGTCAGCAGGGCCGCCCCGAGACCCAGTGAAAATATCCGTCGATTGATCATGACTAAAATCTGCTCTTGTTGTGATTTGGGCCAGAGTAACCCAGACCCAATCTTCAAGCCACAACGACGAAGCCCCTCAGGGGCAATTTCAGGCCTTCGGCAACAAGTCGCTTAGCTGACCAGCAACCTCAGACCCTGTGTCACATCCGTCCGGACCGCCAGTCGCAACCCGGGCTCGTCTCCGGCTTGCAGCGCCGCGATGATCAGCTTGTGGTTATGCGGTGGGTCGGTCCGCCGCAACCTACCGTAAAGCGCACGCATGGTTGGGCCAAGCTGCAACCACACGGTTTCAGCAATCGCCAGCATCGCCGGAGCCTGCGCCCGAAGATAGAGCGTGCGGTGAAACTCCAGATTGGTGCGGATATACCCAACGGCGTCACGCTTGGTCACCATCTCTGCCACGTTCATGTTGATGCTTTGCAGCCTGTCGATCAGCGCCATATGCGCGCGCGGCAGGGCGCGGCTGGCCAACTCGACCTCAAGCAGCGCGCGCAGGGCGGCCAGTTCCTCGATCCGGTCATTGGTTAACTCGGGCGTCGAAACACGGCCCGAGGTTGATAGAAACAGCGCACCTTCTGCCGCCAGCCGCCGCACGGCTTCCCGCGCCGGGGTCATCGATACACCGAATTCCTTACCAATCCCGCGCAGGGTCAGCGCCTGTCCCGGCGCCATCTCGCCATGCATGATACGTGAGCGCAATGTGCGATACACCCGGTCATGTGTCGCGCTATGGGATTCAGAGGAGCGTGTGGTCAACATTCCCAATTTGTGATCACAAACAGGCGCAAGGTCAACTCACCGGAACATCAAATCTGTACTGGTGCAGCTGCGCCCCGTTGTCGCGCAACCAGCGCCTTTGTTCGCGATAGTCACCGAAGATCCGCTCGACTTGCGCCCAGAATGCTGTGGAGTGGTTCATTTCGACCAGATGCGCCACCTCATGTGCGGCGACGTAGTGCAGAATCTCAGACGGCGCCAGGATCAACCGCCAGGAAAACATCAGACCTCCGGCAGAGCTGCACGACCCCCACCGCGAACGCGTGTCGCGGATGGTCAGGCTGGAATATGACCGTCCCAGCATCGCCGCGTAATCGTCGCAGGCCCCTGTCAGGCGATCCCGCGCCAGTTCCTTGAGAAACCGCGCCAAACGCCGAGCCTCCGCCCCCACCGGCACGGCAATCTCATCACCTTGAAACAGAACACGACGGCCCCTTGTCGGCACGATTCGCCTCTCAACGCCCTCGATGGGGATGGTCTGGCCGAACTGAACAAGTGCCGGGTCAGGGCGATCCTGCAAATGCTGGCGTATCCACTCTTCCTTGGTGCGCGCAAAGCTTAGCGCTTCTGTCTCGGGCACGCCCTGCGGGTAGGTTAGCGTAACCCGCCCATCCAGTTGGGAAATCCGCAGGCTGATCCGTCGCGCCCGCGCCGATTTGCGCAACGTCAGCGGGACCGGAGGTGTCCCGGGCAGTGCGTGATCTCCCATATGCCTGTTTCTCCTGCGCAAAGGCTTTGACAGTGCCCGCTGCATGTGGCACGTGACCTGAATCGTTGATACGACTCACCTGATATCAAGGGGATTTGACATGCCCAAGGAAGAATGGGGCGTAAAGCGCGTTTGCCCAACAACCGGTAAGCGGTTTTACGACCTGAACAAGAACCCGATCATCAGCCCCTACACCGGCGAGATCGTGGAGCTTGAGACCGGCAAGAGCCGGATGATCGCTGCGGATGCGGAAGATGCAGCCTCGGCCAAAGCGCGCAAAGACGCGCCGGAAGAGGATCTTGTTCTGGATGACGACGACAATGTCGATGTCGATCTGGAAGATGATCTGCTGGACGATGATGACGACGACAGTGATAACGTCTCGCTGGACGATATCACCGACATGTCGTCGGAAGACGAAAACTAAAACCGGTCAGAGGCGGCCCCCTGCCGCCTCATGCCCACCCCCGGGCGCGGGTCGGAACTTTTTGGAAAATTCCATTTTTTGGACTTGCACTCGTCGTCGCCGTCTCATAAACGTCCGTCCACTGCTTCGGCAGTACTTGGCAGGGGCCTTAGCTCAGTTGGGAGAGCGCTTGCATGGCATGCAAGAGGTCAGGGGTTCGACTCCCCTAGGCTCCACCAGTATCCATTGTTGATACGGCCTCTAAAGTTCTTACTTTTTGGCAGAAGAGACTTCCTTTAGGTCCGCATCGGTTCTTTTTGCAGATCGTAGAAGACGAAAATGAGTTCACCCCAGACCTCCAGCGCAGCTGATAATTTTGCTTCAATGGCAGATAAAGAATTGTGCATTCTGCTGTCAGGTAGTTCCACTTGATGATCTAAGCCGTTACGATTGTGGTTGGGGCAACAGGCAGGCTAAAGTGATGCGTAGTGTAATCTTCTTACCTCTGGCAGCGTTTTTCCTGGGCGCTATTGTCGAAGCGAAATCTGCAGCGGCGGCTTCGCTTGGACAATACGAGGTTTTTGGCGTTGAAGACGGAGATATGCTGAAATTGCGTGCAGGGCCTGGAATAGGTTTCAATGTGATCGTGGGTCTTCCAAATGGAACCGCTTTAAGAGTTCACAGGTGTGAGCAGACCGGCGGAACCCGTTGGTGCAGCGTGTCCTTGCAGCGCGCGCGTGGGCTAAAGGGATATGTCTCCTGGGCATATTTGCGAAAAATTTGATTATAAAGTGTGTAGCACCGTTGTATTGACGGCACCAAAAAAATACCCATTGGAAACTTCCTTTAAGTTCTAACGCACTCTTCATTTGGAGACGTAATCGGGCAACGGGCCGCGAAGTGCCCTTACCGGACGTTCACTTAGAATCTTGGTGCTTCGAGTGCATTGGACCGCTTGCATCCAAAGCGAACAAATCTAATCCGCCGGTCGGGTGGAAAGCGGACCGTCTTTGCGTCACACACGAATATCCGACCATCCTCAGTCTGCATCAGGTCGAATGATACCTGACCCGTCCATCCGGTCACGCGGACTAAGCACTCCACAGACGGCCGGACGATCTCCGCTTCGGCAGGTTCACGCCCCGGCCCGGCACGCACCAATCCCCGATAGTCCGCAAGCGTAACAACTCGGCACCCATGTGGTTCTGCGCCCACATGCAGCGCTTCCTCACAGGTGGGTACAACAAGTTTAATGCCCTTGGACGAAATGGTCTCAGGCAGCAACGCACGCGCTGTTTGGGGCTTGATCGTGAAATTAGGGATGCGCTGATACCCGACGTCCAATCGGCTGGCCGCAGCAACAGGGTGTTTCAGGTGATCGCCCAAGGTCACCAGGTGGCCGGCCCGTGTTAGCAGTTCCGCCAGATGCAGCACAAGCTGCGGGCGCGTACCCGAAATCAAAATCGGCAAATCTTATGCCATCACGCCTGCACCAAATTGACTGCCACAGACAAAAGCTCATTCGCAGGATCAGCCGACCCAACCGCATATCCACAGAGTTTACAAGCAGACATCGATGCGAAGGCCGGGATGCAACACATATGTCTCGACCGTCTTCGCGACACCGGGTCTTGGGGGACAATTTGACAGAACACAAAGTCGATGCTTACCTGAGCGCAGCGCGACACGGGTAATCTGAATTTCCAAGATTTATCAGCGCTCTGAGGCGTCTTTCACGGCGTTGTTACGACCGGATTTGAAACTTGGAGAGTTTGAGATGGAATTGATCACAGAACAGCTTCGCGCCTATCCGATCATGGCGCTGTTTCTTTGTCTGGGCCTCGGCTACGGCGCCGGCAAGTTCCGGGTCGGCAAGTTCGAACTGGGCGGTATCGCCGGAACCCTGCTGGTGGCGGTCTTCGTGGGCCAGATCGGCGGCATCAACCTGAGCACTGATGTTCAGAACGTCTTTTTCTCGCTGTTCATCTTCATGGTCGGCTACAATGGCGGACCACAGTTCTTTGCGGCCTTGAACCGAACCGCCCTGACCAAGCTGCTGGCCGCGTTCATGATGACCCTCTGGGGGCTGTTCTTTGTCATCGTCGTTGCCAGACTGGCCGGGCTGGACAAGGGGTTGGCGGCCGGGCTGGCCGCCGGAGGGCTGACACAATCCGCCATCATCGGCACCGCTGGCAATGCCATCGACCTGCTGGGGCTGGCTGCGGATGAGGCTGAAAAGCTCAAGACCAACATCGCTGTGGGGTATTCAGTCACTTACATCTTTGGCTCGATCGGCCCGATCCTGGCCGTCAGCGTCATCCCGATCATAATGCGCGTCGACCTGCGGCAAGAGGCAATCAAGCTGGCTCAGAAACTCAGCGGTGGCGGGCGCAAGCTAGAGGAAGGTGAGTTCTTTCCTATGAACCGCTTCGACGCCCGCGCCTATCAGGTAAATGCCGACGCCACAATTGTGGGCCAAACTGTGAAAACCATCGAGGGCGCCTATGCCGGAGACCTGATCGTCGAGAAGTTGCTGCACGAAGGTGCCCCAGTGGACCCGACGCCTGATACTGTCATCGGCGCGGGGGATATCATCGTCGTGTCGGCGCTGGTTGCGACCCTGACTCAGTTCGAGGGTACCGCAAGTGGTGAGATCGGTGAATACCCGCCCGAGTTGACCGTTGTAGAAGAGCGCCGCAACGTCGTCATCACCAACCGCAAACTGGCAGGCAAGACCCTGTCGGAACTCCGCGAAGCACTGACGGCGGATCAGCGGCGCGGGGTTCATATCTCCAAGATCACCCGCATGGGCCACGATGTGCCTGTCCTGCACAATACCGAAATTCACGCGGGTGACGAGGTATCAATCGTCGGCCACAAGGACGATCTGAACCGGGTATCCAAGGTGGCGGGCTATGTGCCGCCATCAGCCTCGGTCACGAATTTTATCGCGCTAGGGATCGGCGTGGCCGTCGGCTATTTGATCGGTGAAATCAGCTTTGTCATCGCGGGCACCAAGGTGGCGCTGGGGTCCGGTCTTGGATGCCTCGTGACCGGGTTGATCATCGGATACTTGCGTATCCGTCGACCCAAGATTGGCGGCATTAACCGGGGTGCCGCGAATTTCCTGCAGAGCTTCGGGCTTGCTGTATTTGTCGGGGTCGTCGGCCTGAACGCGGGCAAGCCCGCGCTGGAGGCAATTCAGGAGTACGGCATAATCCTATTGCTTCTGGGGGTCGTCGTCACGCTGATGCCGATGATCGTTCAGTTCCCTATCAATTATTTTGTCCTGCGCATCAAAAACCCGGTCGAGGCCTGCGCGGTGGTGACCGGGTCACGGTCCGGCAATCCAGGCTTTGCGACGCTGTTGGAAAAGACCGGGAACGCAACCCCGACGCCTGCCTTCACCATGACCTATGCGGTGGCGAATATCTTCTTAACCCTGTGGGGTCCGCTGGTCGTGGCCTTCGTGCCGTAAGCTACATCAGCAGGATCACGATGACAGAGCCCCACAGGGCCAGCAGCACATTGCCCACGGCATAGCCGAGGCCATAGCCCAGCGTCGGAACCTGGCTCTGTGCAGCTTCCTGCACGGCGGCCAGGCCGGGCGCCGACGTCCCTGCCCCGCAACAGGTGCCCGCCAGTACACCCTCGTTTATGCCAAAGACTTTGCGGCCGACAAAGACCGCAGACCCGTGGGCCAGCAGCACAATGGCCACCGACCCAAAGATCAGTGACGGGCCGCTTTCCATTACTCCGGTTACAAAACTGGAACCCGAGGTGATGCCCACGCAGGCCACGAATACACACAACCCCAAAGAGTCGAATATCCACAGCGTTGCCTCGGGCACAAAACCGAACGTCCGGTGAACCGAGCGTAATCACCCCGCCACCAATCCGCCCAGCAACACTCCAACCGAAGTGCCCAGACCCAGCTCAATCGCGCCATATTTCAACGCCGGGATGCCGATCAGCCCGCCCAGCAGGATGAAAAATGCGACAAAGATCATATCCGTCTTGTTGGTCTCGCGGTCCAGATAGCCCAGTCTGGCGGCGGCATCTTCGATATGGTTTCGGGTGCCGGATACGGTCAGCACGTCGCCCTTATGCAGGATCACGCCGCGAAAGATCGGCAGCGGATCGCCGCTGCGCATGATACCGCGCAGGTAAATGGTACGAGCCTCGGGGCGGGCTGACAGTTCGGCCAGGGTTTGATTGACAACCTCTTTATTGGTCACGACGATATCGTTGGTTTGCACTGGAAGATCAAGAAGTTCGGGGTCTTCGACTTCTTCCCCCAACATGGCAGTGTGGTCGATCAGATAAGACCGCACGCCGGCGATAGCGGCGATGTCGCCCTCTTGCAGGATCATATCGCGCGTAGTTGGCAGAATCTTGTCCCCACGCCGCACCCGGTCGAAAAAGGCGCGGACATGGTCAGGAACGCGGGCCTCAAGCTCTGATATTCGACGGCCCGCGAATTCGGGATTGATGCGATAGGCTCGGGCCTCGAAATCGCGGTGTTCAGACACCATTGGGGCACCGTTATCGTCCAGCTCGGCCTCATGTTCCGCGCAGGCTTCTTTCAATGACCGGCCATAAAACCGCGGGGCCAGTTGCGTGTGGAAAAAGATCGTGGCGATCACGCCAACAAAATAGGCCACGGCGAAACCAGTGGCGATCTCACCATCGAAAATCTGTTGCGCGGCTTCGTCTGCCCCGGTTTTGGCAAAGGTATCGATAGCCACGCCCAGCGTTGCGCTTTCGGTCACACCGCCCGCCAAAAGACCCGCGGCAATCCCCACCGAAAGCCCCATCAGCGGGGCCAACACCGCGGCAACAACCAACGCCACGACACACAGCAGCACTGTGACGGCGATCTGCGGCAAGGCGTGCAGGTTCAGGGATCGGAAGAACTGCGGCCCGGTCCGGTACCCGATCGAGAACAGGAACAGCAGAAAAAACGCCTGTTTCAAGTCATCCGATACCACCACTCCGGTCTGGCCAACCAGCACACCGGCCAGCAGACAGCCCGCCACCGACCCCACGGTAAACGAGCCGATGGAAATCTTGCCCAACGCATAGCCAAGGGCGAGGCTACAGAACAAAGCAAGGGCAGGATGGTGACCAAAGATTGACCCGATCAATTCCATTTCGGCCCCTCCCCCTGCGCCTTTATTCAGCCGTGCAACGGCAACCCTTTCGAGGCGCGATAGGCCTGCACATAGCCCACGGCCACCGCCCGTACCGCGCGGCCAATCTGACGATAGGCGCTGTCATCGAGATTGGCGAAGGATACCCGTGCGGACCAGTTCGGGGCGTCAAAGCCCGACCCGTTCAGCAGAACGATCCCGTGGTCCTGCGCCAGTTTGAACGAGATATCCAGCGGATGAACGTTTTCCTTGATCCACTCGACCACCTCTTCGCCTACATATTTGCGCAGCCAGAACTCAAAATCGATGATGCCATAATACCGGTCGAACAGTGGGTTGTCGGGCACTTCGATGCCCATGCCTTTGACCAGTTCATCAAAGCGGTGTTTCAGGATACCCCAGCAGAATTTCTGGTAGGCTTTGTTCTCGTCCATCAGTTCGACCAGAGAAAACAGCGTCATCATCACTTGCTGCGGCAGCGACAGGCCTGCGGTGTGGTTCAGCGCCACATCGCGGCTATCCGCGACGATCCGGTCGATGAACTTGAACGAGGACGGGTCCGGGGTCAGCGTCTCGTATCGTGCGTTGACCACGGCTTTGGTCTCGTCCGGTGCTTCGGCGATCATCTTGTCGAAGATGTTGTTCTCGGCCACCAGTATCGCGCCCAGACGCCAGCCGGTGCAGCCGAAATACTTGGAGTAGGAATAAACCCCGATCGTGTTCTCGGGCAGGTGCCCCATCACCGACTGGAAGTTCGGAATGAAGGTGCCATAGACGTCGTCGGTTAGGATAATCAGGTCCGGGCGCCGGGT
Organism: Ruegeria sp. YTSC199; assembly: GCF_059609725.1. Classification (NCBI taxonomy): domain Bacteria; kingdom Pseudomonadati; phylum Pseudomonadota; class Alphaproteobacteria; order Rhodobacterales; family Roseobacteraceae; genus Ruegeria; species Ruegeria sp. YTSC199. Next base: position 2,514 of record NZ_JBXWMF010000017.1, on the reverse strand, counting down.
TTTGACGAACTCGACCAGCCGGATCATGACTTCAGGGCTGATAGCAACCGAGGACGGGTTACCCGGGTTGACCAGGAACAGCGCTTTGACCTTAGGGTCGGCCAGTTGCTCAAGATCGTCATCGGTCAGCTGGAAATGGTCTTCCTCTTCCGAGGACACATCCACCACGTTCAGCCCATAGTCCTCCAGTACCGGCATTTCCAGATAGGGCGTGAAGATCGGCGTGCCTAAGGCGATGGTGTCACCTGCGTTCAGCAGTCGCTGGTTCTTGAGCGCTTTGAAAATATAGCACATCGCCGCAGTGCCACCTTCAACTGCGTAGATGTCGAACTTTGCGTCGGGCCGATGCCCTGCACACATCGCCCACATCACGTACTCATGGACGATCGCCTCATTGTGCTTCATGCAGCGATCCGGCATCGGATAGTGGTCGCCGACGATACCGTCGGTCAGTTCCAGCACGAAATCGTCCGGAATGAAGCCGAATTTCTCAATCGCAAAATCCACCACGGCGGCCAGTGTGTCCGCGCCCTGAGGGCCGTTCTTGTCAACTGAGTCCGCGCAATACGCCTTGAGCCGGTCATAGCAGCCCGGCCCCTGCGGCATCCCGGCCAGCCCGACCTGCGGTTCATCGCGGTGGCGTTGAGCCTCGGTCATTGCAAACTGGCCCAGCAGGAAAAACGCCTCGCGCGCCTTGGTGGCGATCCAGTTGGGATTGCCGCGTCCTGCGTTCAGATAAGGCAAGGCCATCTGGCGCGATTCTTTCTCGGCCAACTTGATGAGTTCGTCTTTGATTTGAAAAGGACTTAGGTTTTCGAACTTATGAAGGTCTAGTGTTTCTGACACGGCTTCAATCCTTTGCGTTAAAACAATCGGAAGAATTTAACCGGATCGTACGCAAGGATTTGTGCATGTGTAAACTACGCAGTCAGGCTCTGACGTAGGGGCAACCACTGCCGGGGATCAGTTGATCCTGGCCGACGCCGCTAACGCTCCAGCCAGGGCGTTCTGAATCTCGGCCGGAAACTTCTGACCTTCTTCATGAAGCCCTGCGGCGACCCAACCCACCGTGTGCCCGCGACTGCCGATGTCATTGGCGCGGACCACCGTTGGAGACGTGCGCTCGACACTTACCAGCGCCATCGAGCGTTCAATCTCACTTTCCGTCAGGACCATTTTAACCGCGCTAAATATATCCACAGACACCTGCAGGGTCTGATGCTCCAACCGATGCGCAGCATCCGTCAGCAGGCGCGTGCAAAAAGCGGACAGGAAATACCAGCGGAAGATGGAAAACACCCGGTTCTGCAATTCACTTTGCACTGCAACACCATCATTGGCCGCGTTTGTAATACGTTGGAACGCGGCCTCGGCTGCTTTGGACGCCTGACAAATCTGCTGCTCGCGCTTGGCAATAGAAATGATACGCGGCGCAAGTTCCACTGCGGCGTGGTGGGATTCCAAATTCATATCAGTCCTCCAAAGTTAACTCCTGATGAGGACTTGGAAACTCTCGAACAAATTCGGTTGCGATTTAACGCCATTATTTACAGAAATTGTCCCATTCTTGGCTAAATAAAAATGACATAAAGCCAGTTCTAACGCAAACATAAGTGATCGCAGGTGGCCAACATTTGCCCCTTTGCGGTTTTTTCGCGTAGTGCGAATTGGGGCACGCGCTGTGATTTGGGCTGCAAAACACATAGATCTGACACGATCTCGTAATAGTTATGCCCATTTTCACACATATCAAAACTCAATCCTGCTGATCAGTTTACGAGTTTGAATTTAACGAGGGGGTACGAGCGGGATCAGGGGGTGAGCGCCTGACCAACTGGGCTCGCCAACGGACAGAGCAGCTCCCCCCGCCGCTGATACTCAATCCATTTTGCCTTTCTGAGCACGTGGCGTAGCGCTAAAACCGGGACATCTACGAAAGATGCTGGGGCTTTCGGACGCCCAGCCCATGGCGATCCGAAGCGGCAACACCGGAGCATTGAACCAATTCTGCATAATGTGGATCGCCCCAGCCAGCTGAGCGACACCGATGGTTCGTCCTTAACGCTGGGCTCTACCGATCAGATTCGGCGTCACGTCGGCCACAAAGTTGCTGAACACAGAGTTTACTTAGCGGACTGCCTTCAGAAACGCGTCGCGGCTTGCGCAGTGGTCGATGCCTGCTTTTCAGAAGCCAACTTCGACCAGAATGAAAGTGATGTGTCCGACTGGCTCATCGAATCCCCCGATTAGATTGGCGCAATCGAAGGGCATGACGCATGATATTTTTGTATACATATTGTATTTTATTGGAATACAAGCAACTCATCACAGCCACGCCGCGATTCGCGCCGCACGTCCGAGGAGGGGACTGATGAGAGACGATGCCAAATCCCGCAAAACCGAACTGACCCGGCAACTGTTGATCTCGATCCTGAACCGGCCCCGATGATTTATGGTGCTGTTTTGCAGTTGGCGGCGAAGAATGCGACGTGTGTTCAGGTTGGAGCGCTCAAG
>NZ_JBXWMF010000016.1:0-123205 GCF_059609725.1 Ruegeria sp. YTSC199 | reverse complement strand
GTCCGTGGTGGGGTCATCACTACCACTTCCATGTGCGCCTGAAATGCCCCAAGGGTTCGCGCGGCTGTGTCAACCAGGACCCGCCGCCCAAGGGGGATGGCTGCGCGCAGGCTCAAGAATGGGTGAACAATATCCTCAACCCGCCACCGCCCGATCCGAACGCGCCGCCGCCCAAGAAACGCCGGGAATATGTTCTGGCTGATTTGCCCCAGCAATGCGCAGCCGTCTTGCAATCCAACTGATTGCGGTTCTGCTGGCCGGTTCGGTCTGGGCGGTCGAGGTCAAAACGGGCACGCACCTGAACAGCTTTGCCTGGCGGCACACTGCCGACTGGTTCGGCGGGTTTTCGGCGATCCATGTTTCCGATGATGGCTACCGTATGATCGCTCTCAGCGACCGGGCTACGTTGGTGTCTGCTCGGATCACGCGTGACGCTGGCCAAATCATGGATGTCGAGATTCTGGGTCAGTGGCCAGTTCTTTCCAGCAAGGGTCGACGCATGACTGGCTCTGCCGGAGATTCCGAGGGATTCGCCATTGCGCCGGATGGTGGTTTTTACATCTCGTTTGAAGGCATTCATCGCGTTGCCTACTATACTGCGCCCGGAACCAACGCGCAGGTCCTGCCGATACCAATGGATTTTAAGGCGTTACAGCCTAACGGATCGTTCGAAGCGCTGGCGATTGACAACATCGGGCGGCTTTACACCCTGACCGAAAAGAGCCGTACAGTTCGTGGCGAGATCCCTGTTTATCGTTGGGATGGTCGCGGATGGTCTTTGCCATTTGTGCTGCCGCAGCGCGGTAAGTTCCTGCCCGTTGCCGCTGATTTCGGACCAGGTGGCAGGCTCTATGTGCTGGAACGTGCTGTGTCTGCAATTGGGTTTCGATCGCGCCTCAGACGATGGCAGATCACCGAGGACATGCCTCAAGCCGAAGAAATCCTGTTCGAATCCGGGACCGGAGCGCATGACAACCTCGAGGGGCTATCGATCTGGCGGGACGATCAGGGGCGGCTGCGCGCCACGATGATCTCAGACGACAACTTTCTGGCCCTGCAACGGACAGAACTGGTGGAATACCTGCTGCCCGATTGACTCGAGGTGGACAAAGGTCTAAACGCACGGCTTGCCTCGGGATGAGCCCGAGGCCAAGTCGCCGCTACCTTGTTAAAACGGGCATCTGTACATGCAACGCAGCTTTATTCCCGGCATCATTGCCATGGCCTCTATCGTTGTGGCCTCGAACATTCTGGTTCAGTTCCTGATTTTTGACGGGCTGCTGACTTGGGGTGCCTTTACCTATCCGCTGGCCTTTCTGGTCACTGACATCATGAACCGCGTCTATGGCGTGGCCACCGCCCGTAAAGTGGTTTTTGCCGGGTTCATCACTGGCGTTATCTGCTCGTTGATCGGCAGCCAGATCATGCTGCAGGGTGACGGGTTTACCTATGCCGCGGTACCGCTGCGGATTGCCGTGGCCTCGGGTACCGCTTTCCTGATCGCACAGCTGACCGACGTGACCGTGTTCAACGCGATGCGCGGCGGCCGCTGGTGGCGCGCTCCGCTGGTCTCGACACTGATCGGATCGGCGCTGGACACCGCGCTGTTTTTCACCATCGCCTTCTCGGCCTCGGTCACGTTCTTCGGCGCCAACGCTGACGCTGCGATCAACTGGGCGTGGGAGCCTGTGCCCTTCATGCTGTCCGGCCCGATGGCCCCGCTGTGGGTGACGCTGGCCTTTGCCGATTGGCTGGTGAAACTGTCGCTGGCGCTAATCGCGTTGGTCCCGTTCAAAGTGATCGTCGCGCGCCTGACCGCACAGCCTGCGTAAAAAAGTGCTTTGAGAATGGCGCATCTTGTGTCAGGCTCAAAGTTAACCGCAACAGATAGAAAAGGAGGTGATCCAGTGTCGAGAAAGAGATTGGAGAGAGGTGTCGGAACAACCGGGGGGATCGCCCGTTAGGGCAGCCCTTGGCGGAGCGAGCGCTCCGGCTGGTCGATTGATCTAACCGACCCGACCTCCTGAACTTTCGAAGGGCCGTCCCGCTGGGGCGGCCCTTTTTGTTTCTGCATGCGGGCTGTAAAGTCCGACCCATGTTGCGCATTACCGATGATATTACCCTGCAAGACTGGGAGATTACCGAGAGCTTTGTCCGCTCGTCCGGTCCCGGTGGGCAAAACGTGAACAAGGTCTCGACAGCAGTAGAACTGAGATTCGAGGCGGCGCGTTCTCCGTCGTTGCCCGATCCGGTCAAATCGCGGCTGAAACGGCTGGCAGGGCGACGCTGGACCAAAGACGGTGCGATCATCATTCAATGCGAGGAAACCCGCAGTCAGGCCCGCAACCGCGAGATTGCCCGTGCCCGTTTGGCCGAGCTGATCACCCGCGCGCTGGTCAAACCCAAGCGACGGATTGCCACCAAACCCACCTATGGCTCGGTCAAACGGCGGCTGGCGGCGAAAAAGGCGCGCGGCGATGTCAAAGCGCTGCGCGGCAAGGTCGCGGAAGATTGATCTGGTAGTTTCGCCGCGCCTTGCTAGTCTGATCCCGCAAGGGAGAGCAAGATCATGAGGTTAGAGGGAAAAACCGCAATCGTCACCGGTGGCGCGTCGGGCTTTGGTGCCGGGATCGCGCAGAAATTCCTGTCCGAAGGTGCGCGGGTCATTATTGCAGATATCAATGGCGACGCTGCCGAGGTTCAGGCCAGGCAACTCGGCCCGAATGCGATTGCCCAGTTGGTGGATGTTGCCGATGCAGCCTCGGTGCAGGCGATGGCGGACATTGTGCGGGACCGGTTCGGGCATCTGGACACTCTGGTGAACAATGCTGGCGTCACGCATCTACCGATGCCGTTGGAGGAGGTCACCGAAGAAGATTTCGACCGCGTCTTCAACGTAAACATGAAATCCGTCTACCTGACTGCGCGGGCCTTGGTGCCCGCGATGAAGGCGCGCGGGGCAGGGGCGATTCTGAATGTGGCTTCGACCGCCGGTCTGTCGCCACGTCCCAACCTGAACTGGTACAACGCCTCCAAAGGCTGGATGATCACGGCAACCAAGACCATGGCTGTGGAGCTGGCTCCCTCGGGCGTTCGTGTAAACGCGATCTGCCCAGTGGCCGGGGAAACACCGCTGTTGACATCCTTCATGGGCGAAGACACCCCCGAGATACGCGCTAAATTCCTGGCGACCATCCCGCTGGGCCGATTTTCCACCCCCGAGGACATGGCCAACGCCGCCTGTTTCCTGTGCTCGGACGAGGCCAGCATGATCACCGGCGCTGCATTGGAGGTCGACGGTGGCCGCTGTATCTGAGGTACGCCCATGATCCCCGGACCCCGAAATCTGATCACCGACGTTCCCGGTCTGTTGGTCGGCAATGCCCAGGACGATGTGTTGAAATCCGGGACAACCGTCCTGACGTCAGATCAGGCCTTTATCGCCTCGGTCCATGTCATGGGCGGGGCACCCGGGACGCGGGAAACCGATCTGCTGGCACCGGACAAGACGGTCGCACAAGTTGACGCGATAACCTTGTCCGGCGGGTCGGCCTTTGGGCTGGATGCCTGTTCCGGAGTGTCGGATGCATTGCGCGCGCAAGGCCGGGGGTATCCGGTTGGCGACACCGTGGTGCCAATCGTACCCGGAGCGATCCTGTTCGATCTGCTGAATGGCGGCGACAAGGATTGGACCGAAAACCCTTATCGTGCCCTTGGTCTGGCCGCTGTTGAAGCCGCCGCTGCCGACTTTGCGTTGGGCACGGCGGGAGCGGGTACCGGAGCTTTGACCTCCAGGCACAAAGGTGGGCTGGGCTCTGCCTCGCTGGTTCTGGACAGTGGGATTACCGTTGGTGCCCTGGTTGCGGCCAACCCGCTGGGCAGTGTCACCACGCCCGGCGATCGCCATTTCTGGGCTGCGCCCTTCGAATTTGACGGGGAATTTGGCGGATTAGGGCCTGATCCCGGCGCAGGTCTGGGCTTGCCTGCACCCAGTCGCAAGGCACAAGCCATGGGACTGGCAGAGCCAGACAAGGCAAACACGACCATCGCCATTGTGGCGACCGATGCTGCACTGTGGAAACCGCAATGCCAGCGGCTGGCGGTGGCGGCGCATGATGGTATTGCCCGGGCGATTCTGCCCGCCCACACGCCGGGCGATGGCGATCTGGTGTTCGGGGTCAGCACAGGCGCGCACCCGGTCGCGGTTGAATCGGATTTGGGGCTGATCGGCCATGCGGCCTCGGTCTGCCTTGCGCGGGCCATCGCGCGGGCGATCTACCTGGCAACCCCGGAGGTGGGCGATATTTTGCCCTGTTGGTCCGCGCCACATGACATAAGTTAAGGACTGCCACTATGCCGCAGTGGCACAGTGCTCTCGCGCGGCAATCTGCGCGTTGACTCTTTTCCGCGCCGAAGGTCCATTCGGCGCAGCCAATTTGTATCGGAGCAAAAGCTATGAATCGCATCCTCGCTACCGCAATCGTCGGCCTGCTGGCCGTACCCGTATATGCTGAAGGTGACGCCGAAGCCGGCAAGAAAACCTTCAACAAATGCAAGTCCTGTCACCAAATCGCCGGCCCTGATGGCGAGGCAATCGTCAAAGGCGGCAAAACCGGCCCGAATCTTTACGGTATCGCAGGCCGCACCGCGGGCACCGTCGAAGGGTTCAAATATGGCGACAGCATCGTTGCTGCCGGTGAAAACGGTCTGGTCTGGGACGAAGCCACCTTTGTCGAATATGCACAGGATCCCAAGACATTCTTGAAAACCTATCTGGATGACACCGCCGCCAAGTCCAAGATGACCTTCAAACTGAAGAAGGGCGGCGAAGACGTTTATGCCTATATCGTCAGTGTTTCGGGCGAATAACGCCTGACGCCACGTATCTCTTAAGGTTACAAAAGGCCGCAGCCCCTGCGGCCTTTCGTGCGCTTGATAACAGGAAAAATCGGCGCCACCTTGGGTATGCGCGACCCGTCATGCCTTGCCCGCATGATTGCGCAAAGCCAAGCCGATCCGGCCTTAGTCAATTTCGAGTGTTTGGCCCTTCAGGCAGATCGGCAGCAGGAGACGACAGATGGGAATCATGATCCCGGCCTGGGTTGATGGCGAATTGACCCCCGTGGACAAGCTTGAGGCGCATGAAAAGGGCCTCAAACACAAGGCTGTGTCCGTCTTCGTTGTCCGCGGCACCGAGATTCTGCTGCAGCGCAGGGCGATGGGCAAATACCACACGCCGGGCCTGTGGGCGAATACCTGCTGTACCCATCCCGATTGGGGTGAGACGCCCTCGGAATGCGCCGTGCGTCGTCTGCGCGAGGAGTTGGGGATAACCGGGCTCTATCCCGAATACCGTCACCGGTTGGAGTATCATGCCGATGTAGGCAACAACATGGTCGAACATGAGGTGGTTGATGTCTTTCTGGCGCATGTGCGTGGCCCGCTGACGATCGAACCGAACCCGGATGAAGTGATGGATATCCGCTGGATCGACTACCATGATCTGCTGGCCGAAGTGCAGCGCCATCCCACGCGGTTCACGCCGTGGCTGAAAATCTATCTGCACAACCACGCCGACACGATTTTTGGCCCCGATCTGATCATCTCGGCCAAGACCTGACCGCTACGGCTTGCAAGGGCCGCCCAAGCCGCCTAAATCAACGCGTCATGGCCAAGCAAAAGCAGAAGACCGACCCGAATTACAAAGTCATCGCCGAAAACCGGCGTGCGCGCTTCGATTACGCGATCGAGGACGATATCGAGTGCGGCATCGTGCTGGAAGGGTCCGAGGTCAAATCCCTGCGCGCGGGCGGCTCGAATATTGCCGAAAGCTATGCCTCGGTCGATGACGGAGAGCTGTGGCTGGTCAACAGCTATATCGCGCCCTACGAGCAGGCCAAGGTGTTCAAGCATGAAGAACGCCGCCGCCGCAAGCTGTTGGTGTCGCGCAAGGAACTGGCCAACCTGTGGAACGCGACCCAGCGCAAAGGCATGACGCTGGTGCCGCTGGTTTTGTATTTCAACCACAAGGGCCGCGCCAAAATCAAAATTGGCATCGCCAAGGGTAAGAAGCTGCACGACAAGCGTGAGACGCAGGCCAAACGCGACTGGTCACGTCAGAAACAGCGGCTGATGAAGGATCACAGCTGATCCTTCATCGGCTTCAGAACGCCATCGCCGCCGAAACGGCGCGTTTCCAGCGGTCATAGGCGGCGTCGCGTTCCTCGGCGGACAGTTCCGGTTCAAACCGACGATCCAGCGCCCAGGTGTCTGCAAATCCCTGTTGATCTGGGTAAACGCCTGCGCGCATCCCTGCCAGCCACGCCGCGCCCAATGCAGTGGTTTCCTGCATAACGGGGCGGTCGACCTCGGCGCCGAGATAGTCCGACAAACCTTGCATTGCCCAGTCCGATGCGCTGGCGCCGCCATCGACGCGTAGAGTCACGTCAGTTTCGGCGCCCCAGTCGCCCTGCATGGCGTGCCACAGGTCGCGGGTTTGGTAGGCGATGCTCTCCAACGTGGCCTTGGCGAATTCGGCACGACCGGAATTGCGGGTCAGGCCAAACACCGCACCCCTGCAGTCAGGCTTCCAATAAGGCGCACCGAGGCCGGTAAAGGCGGGCACCAGCACCACATGCTGGTTCGGATCGGCTTGTTGTGCCAGTTCACCGCTTTCGGGGGCGGAATCGATGATCTGCAACGCATCGCGCAGCCACTGCACGGCAGCCCCGGCCACAAAGATTGATCCTTCCAGCGCGTAGGTGCGCTTGCCGTCCAACTGATAAGCAATCGTGGTTAGCAGGCGGTTTTTCGATTCAACCGGCTCGTCCCCGGTGTTCAGCAGCGCAAAACAGCCCGTGCCATAGGTGGATTTCATCATGCCCGGCTGGAAACAGGCCTGACCGATGGTGGCAGCTTGCTGGTCCCCGGCCACGCCCAGGATCGGGATATTTCCCCCAAATAGAGTCGTATTACCGAAATCCGATGCGCAATCGTGCACCTCGGGCAGCATGTTCATCGGTACGTCCAGCAGGTCGCAGATCTCGGCGCTCCATTCACCCTTGTGAATGTCGAAAAGCAGGGTGCGGGCGGCGTTGGTGGCGTCGGTGGCGTGACTGCGCCCCTCAGTCAGGCGCCAGATCAGGAAACAGTCGATGGTGCCGAACATCAGCTCTCCGGCCTCGGCGCGGTCGCGGGCGCCCGGAACATTGTCGAGCAGCCATTTCACCTTGGTGCCCGAGAAATAGGGGTCCAGCAGTAGGCCGGTCTGTGCGGTCACGTCATCCTCGCACCCGGCCTGCTTGTAGCGTGCGCAAATCTCGGCGGTGCGGCGGTCCTGCCAGACGATTGCGTTGTGAATGGGTTCACCGGTGACCCGGTCCCAGACGACGGTGGTTTCACGCTGGTTGGTGATCCCGATGCCGGCGATCTGATCGGGGGTGACGCCGATACTCTCCATCACTTCGCGGCAGACGCGCAGGACACTTTCCCAGATTTCCTCGGCGTCGTGTTCAACCCAGCCCTCCTGCGGGAAATGCTGGGTAAACTCGTGCTGTGCGGTGCCTGCGCGCTGCATGTCTGCGTCGAACAAAATGGCCCGCGATGATGTGGTGCCCTGATCAATGGCGAGAATATAGGTCATCCCTCGCGCCCCTCCCGTTTGGTTTTGCGGGACTTTAGCGCAAACATCGGCGCGGGGGCCAGAGCGTTCAGACAGGAATGTTGTCGATCAGCCGGACCCCATCCGCCCAAGCCGCCGCGAACAGTCGCGCGGGACGATCGGCATGGGTCAAAGGCTCAAGCGTTTCCGCGCAACGCAGGTTGATATACTCGATCTGCGCGAAACCTGCGGCCAGCAAATCGGTCTCGGCCCGCGCAGCCAGCGCGTCAAACGCAGCACCGGCTTTCAGCGACTGAGCCAGACCTTGCATGATCCGGTGCTTATTGGCGGCAATCGCCAGCCCTTCGGCCGACAGAAGCAGGTTGCGCGACGACATCGCCAGACCCGAGGACTCGCGAACGGTGGGGCAGCCGATCACTTCGACGGGAATATCCAGGTCGCGCGCCATCCGGCGGACGATCATCAATTGCTGAAAGTCTTTTTCCCCGAAATAGGCTCTGTCCGCTTGCGTTTGCAGAAACAGTTTGGCGACCACGGTGGCGACGCCGTCAAAGTGACCGGGGCGGAATTCACCCTCCATCACATCGGTCAGGCCTGCGACGGACACATTGGTGGCAAAACCCCGCGGATAAATCTCTTCGGGCTCGGGTACATAGATCGCGTCGACACCGAAGGGAGCCAGTTTCTGCGCGTCTTCATTCTCGGTACGTGGGTATTTTGCCAGATCTTCAGGGTTGTTGAACTGTTTGGGGTTCACAAAGATCGTCACGATGACACGGTCGGTACCGGCATTGCCGGCCTCGACCAGCGACAGATGCCCCTGATGCAGCGCGCCCATGGTGGGGACAACGCCGATGGTTTCACCGCCGCGGCGCCATTCGGTTGTCAGCGCGCGCAGGTCGGCCAGGCGACGCAGGATAGGGGCAGTCATGTCTTGGGTCCTTTGGAGGGCGCCTGATCCGCGAACACATGTTCGTCGGCCGGAAAGGCGCGGGCGCGTACGTCGGCGGCGTATTCGGCGATGGCGGCCTCGGCCTGCGGGCCCAGCTCGGCATAGCGTTTGACGAATTTCGGTTTGAAGGCGGTGAAAAAACCCACCATGTCGTCAACCACCAGAATCTGCCCGTCGCAGCCAGCAGAGGCTCCGATGCCGATGGTCGGAATCGCGACCTCAGACGTGATCCGGTCGGCCAGACCCTGCGGGACCTTCTCAAGCACCACGGAGAACGCGCCCGACTCGGCCACGGCGCGGGCGTCGGACAGCACGGTCTGTGCCTGTTCGTCCCGGCCCCGCACCTTGTAGCCGCCCAGCGTGTTGATCGACTGCGGCGTCAGGCCGATATGCGCCATTACCGGGATGCCGCGCTTGACCAGAAAGCGGATGGTCTCGGCCATCTCAACGCCGCCTTCCAGCTTGACCGCGCCCGCGCCGGTTTCAGCCATCAGGCGCGCGGCATTTCGGAACGCGTCCGCCGGAGAGTGTTCATAACTGCCAAAGGGCATGTCGATGACCATCATCGCCTTGTCCAGGCCACGCGAAACGGCCTGGCCGTGCATTACCATCATCTCCATCGTCACGCCAAGCGTCGACTCCAGCCCGTGCAAAACCATACCCACACTGTCACCCACCAGAACAAAGTCGCAATGCGTATCCATCAGCCGCGCCATCGGCGTGGTATAGGCGGTCAGGCTGACCAGAGGCGTACCCCCTTTTCGGGCACGGATGTCCTCGGCGTTTGGGGCTTTTTTATGGGCGGTCGCGCTCATGCTCGCTCCTCCGGGGTTCATGTTGCAGCGCGGCATAGCAGATTGAACAAGGTTATAGAAACCCCGGTTGCGCGAACATTTCCTTGAATGACCTTAGGTTTAAAGGGACATTACCAGTAGAACGGCCCGAAAAAATGCAGGGTCACCCATTTGAAACGGGGAGATATTTTTATGACAAAGCAGACGTTTCGGACTTTTGTCTCAGCGCTGGCAGTGGGTGCCAGCCTGATTGCTGGCCAGGCCTGGGCCAAGTCGGATATCACAATTGCGATGCAGTTGGAGCCGCCGCATCTAGACCCGACCAGCGCCGCGGCACAGGCCATCGATTCGGTGGTGTACACCAATATCTTCGAAGGGCTGACTCGGTTCATGGGCGACGGTTCGGTCGTGCCCGGGCTGGCCGAAAGCTGGGAGATCTCCGAGGACGGAACCGTTTATACCTTCAAGCTGCGCGACGGCGTGACCTTCCATGATGGCGTCGCCATGGACGCCGAGGACGTCAAGTTCAGCCTCGATCGCGCCAGTGCCGAAGACAGCGCCAACGCGCAAAAGGCGCTGTTTGCCGGAATCGAAAGCGTTGAGGTGGTCGATCCGCTGACCGTCAAGGTCACATTATCCGAGCCGAATGGTAATTTCCTGTTCAACATGGCCTGGGGCGATGCGGTGATCGTGTCCCCCGAAAGCATCGAGAACATCAAGACCAACCCTGTGGGGACAGGGGCCTTCACCTTTGGCAACTGGGTGCAGGGCGATAGTATCACGCTGATCCAAAACCCGGATTATTGGGGTGAACAGCCTGCATTAGAGACTGCTACGTTCAAATTTATCTCGGACCCGACCGCCGCCTTCGCCGCCATGATGGCCGAGGACGTGGACGTGTTCGACAACTTCCCCGCACCGGAAAACCTGCCTCAGTTCGAGGCTGATCCGCGCTTTCAGGTGCTGGTTGGTTCGACCGAGGGTGAGACAATCCTGTCGACCAACAACAAGAACCCTCTTTTTGACGATATCCGGGTACGGCAGGCGCTGGCTCATGCTATCGACCGGCAGGCAATCATTGACGGTGCGATGTTTGGTTACGGTACCCCGATCGGTACGCATTTCGCTCCGCACAATCCGGCTTATGTCGATTTGACCGGAACCTCGGCCCATGACCCGAAAAAGGCGGCCGAACTGCTGGCTGATGCAGGGTATGCAGAGGGGTTCGAGACCACGTTGCACTTGCCGCCGCCCTCTTATGCCCGCCGCGGGGGAGAGATCATCGCCGCGCAACTGGCTGAAGTCGGCATCAAGGCCGAGATCGTCAACGTGGAATGGGCGCAGTGGCTGGAATCGGTGTTCAAGGGCAAAGATTACGGCCTGACCGTCATCAGCCATACCGAACCGATGGATATCGGCATCTACGCGCGCCCGGATTACTACTTCCAGTATGACAGCGTGGATGCCCAGACCCTGATGGAGACGCTGAACGCAACCACTGACCCGGCAGAGCGCGAGAAACTTCTGGGTGACATGCAGCGCCTGATCGCGACTGACTATGTCAACGGTTATCTGTTTCAACTGCCTAAGCTGGGGATCGCCAAGGCAGGTGTTCAGGGCCTGTGGGAGAACGCGCCGACCGCCGCGATCGACCTGACCCAGATCAGCTGGTCAGAATAACCCGATCCGGGGCTGCGATCGGCCCCGGCGTCCCGTTTCAGAACAAGTTTGACGATGAACCTGGTCCGTATCTTCTGTGTTGTTGTTGCCTGCCTCCTTGCATCGGGCGGCAAGGCGCAGGCACAACATGGGCTGGAAGGCGGGGTGGGGCCGCTGGTTGGTACGCCTGACAACCCGATGCGGGTGGGGATCGGCATCCGCATCGATCAGGTCACAAGCGTCGATCAGAAGGCCGAGAACTATGGCGCCGTCGTTGTTCTGCGGGCCGAATGGACTGACCCTGCGCTGGCCTTTGACCGCGATGAAGTTGGGCGCGAAATTCAGGTCTTCAATCCTCCGGCCTTGGCGGATCACGCGCGGGATCTTGGCGCGGTTGTACCTGCGTTTGTCATCCACAATCAGCAATCCAACAAATGGATCCACCAATCCGCTGCCTCGCTGCGCGATGACGGGCATGTGGTCTATGTCGAGAAGTCCTCGTTGACATTGCAGGCGCCGCATTTCGATTTCCGCAAGTACCCGTTTGATAAGCAGGACTTCTTTTTCGAAGTCGTCTCGGTCTTTCCGTCCGAATACGTAACCTTTTACCCGCTCGAGGAGTACTCGGGCCTTGGTGATATGCTGGGCGAAGAAGAGTGGATACTGGACAACGCGCGGCTAGAACACTCGACGGTCATCGGCTTGTCCGGCCGGGACAGCGATCAGATCGCGCTGGCCTTCGAGGGCAACCGGCACCTGACCTACTATGTGATCCGGGTGTTCCTTCCGATGCTGGTTCTGATCGCGGTCGGTTGGGCGCTGTTCTTCCTTGACGAATACCGCCGCCGGATCGAGATCGCTGGGGGCAATCTGCTTGTATTTGTTGCTTTCAACTGGGCCATATCGGCCGATCTGCCCAAGCTGGGCTATCTGACTTTCCTGGATTTCATCCTGCAATGCATGTTCCTGATGACCGGAGCGCTGATCGTGTTCAACGTGGCTTTGCGCAAACTGAAAGTGTCCGGGCGCGAGGACGCGGCCAGAAAGCTGGACAATTACGCGATCAAGTGGATTTACCCGCTAGGCTATGCCGCCATCGTCGCATACGCGGTTTTCGTCTATCTACTGGTGCCATAGGCGCTGGACCCGCGCGGAATGTGTGCCTAACGTTGCCTCGATGTTGCGCTATGCCCTCAAACGCCTGATTTCACTGCTGATCAGCCTGATTGTCGCTTCGGTCGTCATCTTTGCGGTGATCGAGGTTGCACCGGGTGATCCGGCCTCGTTCATGCTGGGGGTTAATGCGCAGGAGGATACTCTGGCCGCGTTGCGGTCCGAACTTGGGTTGGACGTCTCAAAGGCGCAGCGGTACTTCAACTGGGTTAGCGGGATGCTGGTCGGGGATTTCGGCACCTCGTATACCTATCGCTCGCCGGTGTCGCAGATGATCGCGGATCGGCTGTGGGTGTCCTTGCCGCTGGCTTTGTATGCGCTGACATTGTCCACACTGATCGCTTTTCCTGCCGGGATCTATGCCGCCGCGCGCCGCGGAAAGCCCGGCGACCTGACGGTCATGGGCGCGACCCAGCTAGGCATTGCCGTGCCGAATTTCTGGTTTGCGATGATGCTGGTGCTGGTTTTCGCCATCAACCTGCGTTGGTTCAATGCAGGTGGGTTCGCGGGCTGGGACCAAGGAGTTTGGAGCGGTCTGCACTCGCTGACCCTGCCCGCCATCGCTTTGGCCTTGCCGCAAGCGGCGATACTGGCACGGGTCATGCGGTCTTCGCTATTGGACATTCTGGGTGAGGATTTCATGCGCACTGCCCGCGCCAAGGGTCTGTCGCGCCGTCAGGCGCTGTGGCGGCACGGCGTGCGCAACGCTCTGATCCCGGTGCTGACCATCATCGGGTTGCAGTTTTCGTTCCTGCTGGCGGGTTCGATCATCATCGAGCAGGTATTCTACCTGCCCGGCCTCGGACGGCTGGTGTTTCAGGCCATTTCCGCGCGCGACCTGATCGTGGTCGAGTCGGTTGTCATGCTGCTGGTCTTCGCTGTCATCACGGTGAATTTCCTGGTCGATCTGGCTTATGCCGCCGTCGATCCAAGGCTAAGGAGCCGAACATGAGCCGCAACCTGATCCTTGGCACGGTGCTGTCCTCACTGGTCCTGCTGGCGGCCTTGGTGTCCTTTGTCTGGACGCCCTATGACTATGCGGCATTGGATATCCCCAACAAACTGCAACCGCCCAATGCGCAGCACTGGTTCGGCACCGACCATTTCGGGCGCGATATGTTCTCGATGATCATGGTCGGCGCGCGGACGTCGATTGCGGTGGCTCTGGTGGCGGTGGGCATTGGCATGGCGCTGGGCGTGCCGTTGGGCCTGACCGCTGCTGCGCGCAAGGGGTCGTGGCTGGATGAGGTGATCATGCGCGGTAACGATTTGGTCTTCGCCTTCCCCTCGCTGGTCATTGCCATCCTGATCACCGCCGTGTTCGGCGCCGGAGCCATTAACGCCATCATCGCCATCGGCATCTTCAACATCCCTGTTTTCGCCCGCATCACCCGCGGTGGCGCACTGTCGCTGTGGGAGCGCGAATTCATCCTCGCTGCCCGCGTTTCGGGCAAGTGGGCGGCGCGGATATCGGCCGAGCATATCCTGCCCAATGTGGCGAACCTGCTGATCGTTCAAGGGACCATTCAGTTTTCGCTGGGTATATTGGCCGAAGCTGGTTTGTCCTATGTCGGCCTTGGCGCGCAACCGCCCACACCCAGCTGGGGCCGGATGCTGGCCGATGCGCAAACTATGGTCAGTTTTGCCCCGCATTTGGCTCTGATTCCGGGACTGGCGATCATCGTCACGGTGCTGGGGTTGAATCTATTGGGCGACGGGCTGCGTGACTGGCTGGACCCCCGGATCAGGGTGGCGCGGGCATGAGTCTGCTGCAGATAGATACTCTCTCGCTGACGATTCATGGCGCGGAAATCCTGAAACAGGTCAGCCTGTCCATCGACCCTGGCCAGATCGTGGCCGTGACCGGGGAAAGTGGCTCGGGCAAATCAATGACTGCCTTTGCGGTGATGCAACTGTTACCGAACGGGGCTGCGACACAGGGCGCGATCCGGCTGGAGGGGCAGGACCTGCTGAACCGCCCCGAGGCCGAGATGTGCGCCTTGCGCGGGGCCGCGATCGGGATGGTTTTTCAAGAGCCGATGACGGCCCTGAACCCGGTCAAGACCATCGGCGATCAGGTGATGGAGACGATCCTGATCCACAAGGCCATGCCGCGCCCGCAGGCGCTGGCGCGCGCGCAAGAGGTTCTGACCCGCGTCGGCCTGCCGCCCGACCGGTTTCCCCTGTCCCGCTATCCGCATGAGTTGTCCGGAGGCCAGCGCCAGCGCGTGGTGATCGCCATGGCCATTGCCCTGCGTCCCAAACTGTTGATTGCGGATGAGCCGACAACGGCGCTGGACGTGACCACACAGGCACAGATCCTCGACCTGCTCACAGGGTTGGTGCGCGAATATGGCATGGGTTTGCTGATGATCACGCATGATCTGGCGGTGGTGGCCGAGATGGCTGACCAGATCGTGGTGATGCGCCGCGGAGAAGTGGTTGAAAGCGGCGCAACAGCCCACCTGCTGCGCAATATGCAGCACCCTTATACGCGGATGCTGTTCGAAGCATCGGGCCATCAGGTGACGTTGCCTGAGACTACCAACCCACACCCCCTGCTTGAGGTGACACAGGTCATCCGCGACTACCGTCTGCCCCGCAAGGGGCTGTTTGGCACTCCGGGGCATCACCGCGCGGTGGACAGGGTCAGCTTTACTCTCAACAAGGGGGAGCGTCTGGGCTTGGTGGGTGAATCCGGCTGTGGAAAATCGACCCTAACACGTGCTATTTTGGGGCTGGAAGAGGCGCAGAGCGGTGAAATCCGCTTGGACGGGCAGCCGGTATTCTCTGGGCACAGGCCGAACCTGGTCGTGCGCCGCAAGATGCAAGTAGTGTTTCAGGACCCCTATGGTAGCTT
The DNA here is from genome assembly GCF_059609725.1 of Ruegeria sp. YTSC199. Classification (NCBI taxonomy): domain Bacteria; kingdom Pseudomonadati; phylum Pseudomonadota; class Alphaproteobacteria; order Rhodobacterales; family Roseobacteraceae; genus Ruegeria; species Ruegeria sp. YTSC199. The sequence goes on along the minus strand of NZ_JBXWMF010000016.1, from coordinate 108,146 downwards.
CAACCCGCGTCACCGAGTGGCCCGTCTGATCACCGAACCCTTTCATCTGTTGGACACCCCTCCCACGGGGTCCGAACGTCAGGATCGCATTGCCGAGATGCTGGTGGCCGTCGGCCTCTGCCCTGATGACGCGGGTAAGTACATCCACGAATTCTCGGGCGGACAACGGCAACGCATTGCAATTGCCCGCGCCCTTATCATCCGCCCCGAACTGATCCTGTTTGATGAGGCTGTTTCGGCGCTGGACGTCTCGGTCCGGGCGCAGATCCTCGACCTGCTGGCCGAGCTGTGCGCGACCTATGAGCTGGCCTATCTGTTCATCAGCCATGACCTTAGCGTTGTGCGCACCATTACCGACCGGGTGATGGTGATGCAGGCGGGGCGTGTCGTCGAACAGGGTGAGACCGAACAGGTCTTTGCCAACCCGCAGCACCCCTATACCCGAACCCTGATCGAAGCCGCGCCGGTCTTACCGGATATCGGGGCAAACGTCGCTTAAACCTTTTGTTAGAGCCTGAAAGGAAGACCAAATGCCCAATCCCCTCTGGTTCAATCCCGGCCTGTGTCTGATCGGTGGCAAATGGGTCAGTCCCGCGTCACAGGCGGACATTCCGTTAGTCAACCCGTCGGACGGGTCCGAGATTTGCCGGATTGCACGCGGGGACGCGGCGGATATCGACGCTGCGGTGCAGGCCGCGCAATTCGCTTTGGATGGCGATTGGGGGCGCAAAACAGCGTTGGAGCGGGGGCGTATCCTGACTCGACTGGGACAATTGGTGCTGGAAAGAGTGGACGATCTGGCGCTGATCGAGGCAATGGATGTGGGCAAACCATTAACGCAGGCACGTGCGGATGCAGTCGCTTTGGCGCGGTACTGTGAGTTCTATGGTGGCGCCGCCGACAAGGTAATGGGCGAGACCATCCCCTATCTGGATGGCTACACTGTCTATACCCTGCGGGAACCGCATGGGGTGACGGGCCATATCGTGCCGTGGAATTACCCGATGCAGATCATCGGCCGCTCGGTCGGGGCGGCGCTGGCGATGGGCAATGCCTGCGTGTTGAAACCGGCGGAAGAGGCCTGTCTGACCGCATTGGCTTTTGCCCATCTGACGCAGGAGGCCGGCTTGCCTGCGGGCGCGCTGAATGTGGTGCCCGGTTTGGGGGCCGAGGCCGGAGCGGCTCTGTCCGGACATCCGGGTGTCGACCACATCTCGTTCACCGGGTCGGTTGCCACCGGTGCGCTGGTTCAGCAGGCGGCGGGGCGCAATGTGGTGCCTGTGACGCTGGAGTTGGGCGGGAAGTCCCCGCAACTGGTGTTTGACGATGCCGATCTGGACGCCGCGCTGCCGTTTCTGGTGAATGCGGGCATTCAGAACGCCGGTCAGACCTGTTCGGCATCGTCCCGCATTCTGGTGCAGCGCGGGGTGTACGAGCAGGTCAAAACCCGAATGGCGGCGGCCTATGCTAAGCTGACCATTGGCCCGGCGCAGGAGGATTTGCGGGTCGGTCCGTTGATCTCGGCCCGGCAGAAAGAGATCGTGACCGGGTTTCTGACCCAGGGTTCTGATCTGTGCATTGCGGGTCAGGGGCAGATCGTTGACCATGCCCCGGCCGAGGGTGCCTATGTGCAGCCGACGCTTTTTGCCGATGTTCCCCCGGATCACGTTCTGGCACGCGACGAGATATTCGGCCCGGTTCAGGTCCTGATCCCCTTCGACACCGAGGAAGAAGCGGTTCGGATTGCCAACAACACCGATTACGGACTGGTCGCCAGCATCTGGACCCGCGATGGTGCGCGGCAGATGCGGTTGGCGAAACGGCTGCGCTCGGGTCAGGTGTTCATCAACAATTACGGCGCCGGCGGAGGCGTCGAATTACCGTTCGGTGGAGTGGGTAAATCAGGCCATGGCCGCGAGAAAGGCTTCGAGGCCCTTTACGGGTTCTCGCAGCTGAAAACCGTGGCGGCACACCATGGTTAGGGTCTAAACGATCACTTTGATCGGATCCTGAGCGCCGACGCCGAACACGCGTTTATAGCGTGCGATCTCGTCCTGCGGACCCATTGCCTTTTCCGGGTTGTCCGAGAGTTTCACTGTCGGGCGGCCATTGGCCGACACTGCCTTGCAGACCAGCGAGAACGGTGCCAGCGCGTCATCGGGGACCAGTCCGCGGAAATCATTGGTCAGCAAGGTGCCCCAACCAAAGGACACCTTGGTGCGGTGGGCAAACTGGCTGTGCAGTTCGCGGATCTTGTCCACGTCCAGCCCGTCGGAGAAGATCACCCGTTTCTGCCTCGGGTCTTCGCCGCGAGATTTCCACCAGTTGATAGCAATCTCGGCCCCGGTCGCCGGATCGCCACTGTCGACGCGGATACCGGTCCAGCCTGCCAGCCAATCGGGGGCACGGTCCAGAAATCCCTGCGTGCCATAGGTGTCGGGCAGGATAATGCGCAGGTTGCCGTCATGTTCGTCGTGCCAGTCGCTGAGAACGTCATAGGGGGCCTGCGCCAGCGCCTCATCGGTTTCGGCCAGCGCGGAATAGACCATCGGCAGTTCGTGCGCGTTGGTGCCAATGGCCTCGACCTCGCGTCGCATGGCGATCAGGCAGTTCGAAGTGCCGGAAAACGCCGCGCCCAACCCCTCGATCATCGCCCGTACGCACCAGTCCTGCCACAAAAAGGAATGTCGCCTGCGGGTGCCGAAATCGGCGATGCCTAGCCCGTCAATTCCGCGCAGCCGGTCGATCTTTTCCCAAACACGTGTCATGGCGCGGGCATAGAGCACCTGCAGCTCGAACCGGCGCATGTCGTTCAGAACCGCGCGGGATCGCAGTTCCATCAGCACCGCCAAAGCCGGAATTTCCCACAGCATGACCTCATGCCATTTACCCTCGAAGGTCAGTTCGTACTGATCGCCCTTACGCTCAAGGTGGTAGGGCGGCAGGCGCATATTCTCGAACCACTCCATAAAGTCCGAGCGAAACATCTGCCGTTTCCCATAAAACATGTTGCCGCGCAGCCATGTGCTTTCGCCCCGGCTGAGGCTGAGCGAGCGGATGTGGTCCAGCTGTTCGCGCAGTTCGCCTTCGTCGATCAATTCGGCCAGCGGAATGTGATTCGACCGGTTGATCAGGGAAAAAACCACATCTGTTTGGGGCTTATTTCGAAACACTGACTGGCACATCAGCAGTTTGTAGAAATCCGTGTCGATCAAAGACCGGACAATCGGGTCAATCTTCCATTTATGATTGTACACGCGTGTCGCAATATCGACCATGGGGAACTCCTGCGATTTCCGTTGTTAGATCAATAGGTGCGCGAATTGGCAAGAGTCGCTAGATTGAGGACAATGACAAGGTCAGAACACAAAACGAGCATATTGTGTGATCTTTTCGTTGGTTAGTAGAAGAAGGGGATGGAAGGACAAGGTTAAGTCGGTGAATGGGTCTCGAGTACGACTTTGATATTGTAACGATTGACGCTGACGATACGAATTCCGGATCAGCGAAGACCGCAGCGCCCGGCGGCAGGGCGGTGCGTGCAGTGTTTCGTCGTGCCGAAACGGCGGAAGCTCTTCGGGCATCTTCTCCCAAAATTCGGCTGGTTTTTGAAGAAGCCGGGTTTGACCTGGACTCCACCAACAGCAATTTTGCACACGGCTATTATCGCGCGCAGGACACGGTCGAGCGGGACCGTATCCTCCTCGCTTTGTTTGCCAATATCAGGGCAGTGGGCGTTAAGGGTGAGTATTGTGGTGATTTCGATATCCGGCAGTTTCTGAACGACGTAAAAACGGCCCGACCACTGGAAGACGTGCCGCCCGAAGTTCAGAACAGGATAGAAAAGCCGCAACAATCGGGCGGGGCAAAACCCAATCGGCGCTCGATTCAGGGGCGCATCGGGTTAGCTCTTGCGTTGGCGGTGGTCGTGATTGCCGTGCTCAGATATCTGGCGGCTGCGGGTGCCACGCCTTAGGCCAAAGTGACGCCTGTCGCGCGCATTGCGGTTTCGGCAGCGGCCAGGGAACCATCCAGATCGATGGCCCGGCAGGCTTCCATCCGGACGGTTACGTCAAACCCAAGCCGTGCGGCGTCTACCGCCGAGAAATGGACGCAGAAATCTGTCGCCAGACCGACCAATGTCAGTTTGTCGATGCCGCGCGTTCTCAAATAGCCCTCCAGACCGGTTGGAGTGGTCTGATCGTTTTCGTAAAACGCTGAATAGCTGTCTATGGCGCTGCGAAATCCTTTGCGGAGGATCAGATCACCATCGGTGCGCAGATCGGCATGAAACGCTGCGCCTGATGTGCCCTGAACGCAATGATCCGGCCAAAGTACCTGTGGGCCATAGTGCATTTCGGTCATGTCATAGGGAATTTTTCCCGCGTGCGAATTGGCGAAGGAGGAATGGCCTGCCGGATGCCAATCCTGCGTCAGGATCACGGCGTCGAAATCATCCATCATCGCATTGATCGGGGCGACGATCTCATACCCTCCGGGCACGGCCAGCGCACCGCCGGGACAGAAGTCATTCTGGACGTCGATTACAAGCAGGGCGTGGGTCATCACGGTGTCTCCTTGGGGTTTTCTATCGGTACGGGGTGCGGGCGGGATCGTCAATCTTGCGCCGGGCAACAGCCTGATGTCTTGCGGCACTGGCCCAGCAGGTTTAGATCACGCGCATGTACACGATCGCTGCCCTTTATCATTTCACCCGTTTCCCGGATCCTGCCGCGCTTCGCGACCCTTTGCTGGACCTGTGCCGCGCGCAATCGGTCAAAGGCACGCTTTTGCTGGCGCAGGAGGGGATCAACGGCACCATCGCGGGCCCGCGTGCCGGGATTGATGCGGTGCTGGCGCATATTCAGGCGCTGCCGGGCTGTGCCGATCTGGACTGGAAAGAGGCCACCGCCGACCACCCGCCCTTTCGCAAGATGAAAGTGCGCCTGAAAAAAGAGATCGTGACCATGGGCCAGCCGGATATCGATCCGCGCGCCCAGGTGGGCAACTATGTCGAACCAGAGGACTGGAACGACCTGATCCGCTCGGACGATGTGGTGGTGATCGACACCCGCAACGATTATGAGGTGGCAATTGGCACGTTCGAGGGCGCAATAGACCCTGAAACGGCCAGTTTCCGCGATTTTCCCGCCTGGTGGGAGGACAACAAGGACCGCTTCCACAACAAGCGCGTGGCCATGTTCTGCACGGGCGGCATCCGTTGCGAGAAATCCACCAATTTCCTGCTGGGGCAGGGGGTCGAGGATGTCTATCACCTGAAGGGCGGCATTCTGCGCTATCTCGAAGAGATGCCCGCCGAAGACAGCACCTGGCAGGGTGAATGTTTCGTGTTCGACAACCGCGTCTCCGTGGGGCATGGGCTGGTTGAGGGGCCGCACACCCTGTGCCACGGCTGCCGTCGACCGATCCTGCCCGAGGATATGAAACGTTCCGAATACGAACACGGCGTGTCCTGCCACCAGTGCATCAACGAGACCTCTGAGGCCGACAAGACGCGGTTCCGCGAGCGGCAGAAACAGATCCAACTGGCGCGCCAACGCGGTCAAGAGCATCTGGGCTCCGACTAACTCTCTGATAAACAAGGTTGCGGGCGCGTCCCGGAAAGCGGATCATCTTTCCGCATACACGGTATCGGAGGCGTCATGCGTCGTGAACCAACAACCCTGACAGAGTGGAAGTCGACTCTTGTCGCAGCTTTAGGGCTGATCGTGGCCAGTTTCCTGGCCTGGTATGGGTTGTCTCGTCTCAGCGAGGCGGCGGCCGGCGATACGATCGGAACGATCACGTCGGTCGGATTGGTGATCTGGATCGTTTCGCAGTCCTGGTATTACATGACGCAAGTAAAGTCCCCACGCCGGCTGGTGTTCCTGATGGGCGTGTCTTTCATACAGGTGGTTCCGTTCCTGTTCGCTGCAGCTTACGGGGCTTTCGGATATTATGACCTCTGTGTGATTGGTGCCAAAGGGCCGGCGGACGTGCTGTATTTCTCATACGTCACCTTCACCACGGTAGGGTATGGCGACATGGCTCCTGTTGGGTTGTGTCGCGCGCTGGCAGCGGCTGAGGCCGTCACGGGTTATGTGTTGTTGGGGATGTTCGTAGCAGCAGCGGTCAGCATCTATTCCCGCAACCACCAACCGCACTGAACCTGCGTTCAGCCTATTTGTTCTGATCGATCCAGCGCGACATCATCTGTTTGTCCCGAAAACACTCGGACGGGATCGGGCGACGTTTGCTGCGTGAAATGCGCTCGGCAAAGGCGACTTGTTTGCCCGTCGGATAGTTGTCAAACGGGGAAGTTGCGGCAGGTTTGTGCGCCGAGATCCAGTCGGACAGCAACTTGCGGTCCCGTTGTGCCTCGACCGGGATTTCCAGTGCTGACCGTTCGGCAATGGCGCGGGCATAGCGCATCTGCCGGTCCGTGACGGGCAACAGGTGATAATCGTTTGACGGGCCGCTTGGGGCAGAGCTTCGCTGATATTGGGCCATCGGATGTTCCTCTGACTATATAGAACATAAGTGGAACATTAACCAAAAATTTCAAGGGGGACGGTGTGGACTCGGCAGGATTTTGCCAGGTACAGGTTTTATTGACTGGCCAATCAATAACCTGTAAGTCCGCAAAAAACGCACTCCCTTCGGCTTCAAGGGGGGGCCTCCAGTCAGAAAAGGATGCGGCATGAAGTTTCAGCCCAAGGCAAGCCATTTCATCAATGGTGAATATGTCGAAGACACCAATGGCGCCCCAATCGACGTCATTTACCCGGCCACTGGCGAGGTCATCGCGCGGCTGCATTCTGCAACACCCGAGATTGTGAATCAGGCTCTAATCAGCGCAAAAAACGCTCAAGCCGAGTGGGCGGCCATGTCCGGAACCGAGCGCGGCCGCGTACTGCGTCGTGCCGCCGACATCATGCGCGAGCGCAATTATGACCTGTCGATCCTGGAAACCCACGATACCGGTAAACCCCTGCAGGAAACACTGGTGGCTGATGCGACCAGTGGCGCGGATGCGTTGGAGTATTTCGGCGGTCTGACAGCCTCACTGACCGGTGAGCATATCCCGCTGGGTGGCGGCGACTTTGTATACACGATCCGCGAGGCGCTGGGCGTCTGTGTTGGGATCGGTGCCTGGAACTATCCGACCCAGATCGCCTGCTGGAAAGGCGCGCCTGCGCTGGCCTGTGGCAACACGATGGTGTTCAAACCGTCCGAAACCACGCCTCTGTCGGCGCTGCACGTGGCCGAAATCCTGATCGAAGCCGGAGCGCCCAAAGGCGTCTATAACGTGGTGCAGGGCTATGGCGACGTCGGTGCGTCGCTGGTGACCGACTCGCGCGTGGCCAAGGTCTCGCTGACGGGGTCGGTTCCGACGGGCCGTAAAGTCTATGCTGCTGCAGCGGACGGCATGAAGCACGTGACCATGGAACTGGGCGGCAAGTCCCCGATGATCGTGTTCGACGACGCCGATATCGAAAACGCTGTTTCCGGCGCGATTCTGGGCAACTTCTATTCTTCGGGTCAGGTATGTTCGAACGGCACCCGTGTTTTCGTCCAGAAAGGCATTAAAGAAGCCTTCCTTTCACGCCTGGCCGAGCGTCTGGCGACCGCAAAGATCGGCGATCCCCTGGATGAAGAGGTCAATTTTGGCCCCATGGTCAGCGAAAACCAGATGAACATCGCGTTGGGCTATATCGAGAAAGGCAAGGCCGAGGGCGCACGTCTGGTATACGGCGGCGATCGGATCGACGGCGACGGCTTCTACATGCAGCCTACCGTCTTTGCCGACGTCACCGACGACATGACCATCGCGCGTGAAGAAATCTTCGGCCCCGTCATGTCGGTGCTGGATTTCGACACCGAGGAAGAAGTTATGGCTCGTGCCAATGATACCGAATTCGGTCTGGCCGCAGGCGTCTTCACCAACGACCTGACCCGTGCCCACCGCATCGTGGCCGGCTTCGAGGCGGGTACCTGCTATATCAACACCTACAACCTCGCTCCGGTTGAGGCGCCGTTCGGCGGGTCCAAGATGTCGGGCGTTGGTCGCGAGAACTCGAAACTGGCGATCAATCATTTCAGCGAGATGAAAACGGTTTACGTCTCGATGAATGATGTCGAGGCGCCCTACTAATCAAAACCGGCGATCCAAGCTCTGTTCCCGACATTTCGCGTCGGGAACAGAGCATAAGCTGTTCCTGACCTGTGGCTGACTTTCCAACAAGCGCTTAGCCCGCAAGCAGGAGGTCAGCCCATGAAAACCCACGCTCAGGCCGTTGTGATCGGAGGCGGCCTTGTCGGTTGCTCGATCCTATACCATCTGGCCAAGCTCGGCTGGACCGACGTGGTTCTGCTGGAACGTGATGAACTGACTTCGGGCTCGACCTGGCATGCGGCGGCCAATATCCACGGGTTGCACGACAACAACAACATCACCCGCATCCAGCATTATACGATGAACCTGTATAAAGAGCTGGAGAAGGAAACCGGGCAGGGTTGTGGTGTGTTCCAGTCCGGTTCACTCTATCTGGCGCAGACCGAGGATCGCGAACACCAGTTGCGCTTGCAGGAAGCCAAGGCGAAGTTCTACGGCCTGAACTTCTATGAGGTCAGCCGTGAGCAGGCGATGGAATTGCACCCGCTGGCGCAGTTCGACGACATCCGCTGCATCATGTTCGAACCTGATGGCGGCAATGTCGATCCTTCGGGCGTGACCCACGCCTATGCCGCCGGCGCGCGGGCGATGGGGGCCACGATTGAGCGGTTTTGCCCTGTAATAGGGACTGAACATCAACCCGATGGCTCGTGGCTTGTGCGCACCGAAAAGGGCGATATCCACACGCAATGGGTGGTCAATGCCGGTGGCCTGTGGGGGCGCGAAGTCGCGGCGCTGGCCGGGATCGAACTGCCATTGCAACCGACCGAACATCAGTATTTCGTAACCGAGGCAATCGATGAAGTTGCCAATCTGGGTCGCCGTCTGCCCTCGATCGCCGACCGGGATGGCGAGTATTACTTCAGACAGGAAGGCAACGGCCTGCTGATCGGCGCCTATGAGAAAGACATGCGGTTCTGGGCTGAAAACGGCACACCGCTGGATTTTGCCCATGACCTGTTCCCCGACGATCTGGATCGCATAATGGAGAACGTCATCCGCGCCACCGAACGTGTGCCGGTGGCTGCGACCGCTGGCGTCAAGCGGGTTATTAACGGGCCGATGATCTGGTCTCCGGATTCCAACGCGATCTGGGGACCGGTGCCGGAGTTGAAAAACTACTTCTGTTGTACCGGTATCATCCCCGGCTTTTCGCAATCGGGCGGCCTCGGGCTGTTGTCAGCGCAATGGATGATCGAGGGTGAACCGCAATATGACATGTTCGCCTGGGATCTGGCGCGGTTTGGCGATTGGGCTGACAAGACCTTCACCAAGGCGCGCGTAGAGGACGTCTATACACACCGCTTCGCCATCCACTTTCCAAACGAAGAACGCAGCGCTGGCCGTCCCGCCCGCGTGCGCCCGGCCTACCAGATGCAGAAAGACATTGGCGGCGTCTTTGGCCTGAACTGCGGTTGGGAGCATCCGCTGTGGTTCGCCGATCAGCCCGGCGTGGTGGAAACCAACGGTTTCACTCGTCAGAACTGGTGGGAACCGGTTGGGCGCGAGGTGCAGATGCTGCGCGATCATGTGGGCGTGATCGATATTTCGAACTTCGCCAATTATGTGATCAGAGGACCGGGGGCCTATGATTGGCTGGACCGTCTGGTTGCCAACCGGGTGCCGACCGAGGTTGGGCGATCCTGCCTGACCCCGCTGATCTCGGTCCGTGGAGGCGTTGCAGGGGATTTTACCGTCACCAAGGTTGCAGACAACAAATACATGATAATCGGCTCGGGCATGGCCGAGCGCTATCATCAGCGTTTTTTCAACATGGTCGACCTGCCCGAGGGTACCACCTTTGAGGTCGCTACCGACCGCATCGCAGGTTTCAACGTAGCCGGGCCGAAATCCCGCGACCTGCTGCAGCGACTGACCAATGCAGACCTGAGCAACGAGGGCTTCCGGTTCATGCGGTCCCGCACGATTGAGGTTGCCGGGGTCACCTGTCTGGCCATCCGCGTCAGCTTTACCGGCGATCTGGGGTGGGAGTTGCATTGTGCCGAAGAAGACCAAATCAGGCTCTATTCCGCGCTTTTGGAGGCTGCAAAGGCGTTCAACGGCGGACCCGCCGGCGGCCGCGCGCTGGGGTCGCTGCGCATCGAAAAGGGTTACGGGTCCTGGGGTCGCGAATATTCTCAGGAATACTGGCCGCAGGAGGTCGGGCTGGCAGGGCTGGTCAAGCTGGACAAGGCGTTCCTGCACAAGGAGGCCTATCTGGCCATCAAGGACAATCCACCGCGCGAAGTTCTGTCGATCTTCGAGGTTGACGCCGATGTGGCGGATGCCTCAGGTGGTGAGCCGATCTTTACCCCCGACGGCACCCCCGTTGGCCGCGTGACCTCGGGTGCATTTGGCTATTCTGTGGATAAGTCCTTGGCCATCGGATATGCCGACGCCAAGGTGGCAGGTCCGGGCGATACGGTCGAGATTTTCATTCTTGGCAAGCCGCACATGGCCAGAATCCTTGCGGAACCGCCCTTTGATCCCAAAGGTTACAGGTTGCGCGACATCCAACCGGTGATGGAGGCGGCCTCATGACAGATATTTTCACGCGTGTTGCCGATTTCACCCTGAACCGCCCGGCCGACCAGATGCCCGACAGCGCCAGAGAGGCTGCGGCGCTGATGATGCTGGACACGATGGGCATCCTGATCGCCTCCGGTCCGATGGAGGCAGGGGTGATCGCGCGCGACACGGCGGCGCTGCTCTTTGCCAGTTCCGATCCGGCCTTTAGCGCGCGGATGATGTTCGATGGTCGCCCGGTCAGCGTGGCAGGAGCGGCCTATGCAGCTGCAACCCAGACCGACAATCTTGACGGGCATGACGGGTACAACCCAACCAAAGGGCATATCGGGGTTGTGGTTTTGCCTGCGTTGATCGCCCTGGCCGAACATCGCCCCGACCTGACCGGACCCGAAGCTTTGGCCGCCGTTATCACCGGCTATGAAATTGCCGGTCGTGCCGGGTTGTCGTTGCACGCCTCGGTCAGCGACTACCACACCTCGGGCGCGTGGAACGCGCTGGGCGTCGTGGCGATGGCGGCGCGGTTGCGCGGTTTCACAACCGAGCAGATGCGGCAGGCGATGGGGATTGCCGAGTACCACGGCCCGCGCAGCCAGATGATGCGCGAGATTGCCAACCCCACTATGCTGCATGACGGCTCTGGCTGGGGCGCGCTGGTTGGCATTTCCGCTGCCATTCTGGCCGAGCGCGGCTTTACCGGGGCGCCCGCCATCACAATCGAAGCTGAAGCTGCCGCCCCTCATTGGGCCGATCTGGGGCAGTTCTGGCAAATCGAGCATCAATACGTGAAACCCTATCCCATCTGCCGATGGGCGCATGCGGCGATTGATGGCGTCCGGGCAGTGATGCGGGACAACACCCTGTCCCACGACCAGATTCAATCCATTCAGATCAACAGTTTCCATCAGGCGGCCTGTCTGTATGCCGGGATGCCGAGCACGACGTCTCAGGCCCAGTATTCTCTGCCCTTTGCCGTGGCTGTGCAGGCTATTCACGGACGGATCGGCGTAGAGCACATATCCGGCACCGGTCTGACTGATCCGGAAGTGGCGGAACTTATGGCGCGCATCCAGGTGACAGAGAATGAGCGCCACAACGCCCGATTCCCCGAAGGTCGCTGGGCGGATGTCAGCATCACAACCACCGATGGGCGGGTTTGGAAATCCGGAGACATTCACGCCCGTGGCGGTCCCGAGGCACCGATCAGCCGGGATGAAGTGATCGCCAAATATATGGAGTTCGCGACCCCGGCCATCGGGGTGTCGCGCGCCGAGGCGATCCGCAATGTCATTCTGGGCTGGGTCGCCCCGGACTCCCGTTACTCCGATTTGTCACCATTTGTTTTTGGCCCATGAAGATTGCGTTTTCGACCACAGATCCGGGTCGCACACGTCCTGGGGCCAAGTTTTTGTAGTGTTAGAGCCTGTATCACTCTTCTTTCAAAGCCTCGAAAAGATCAGCAACCCTCTGTCGGGCGACCGCGCTGTCCTGCAACAGGGCCTCCGCATCGGCTAATGGTTTTTCAGACACGCGTGTCGGCGCGACCGAAAGGTCCCGGGTCGCTTTCGCAACGCGGCTGAACTTCGTCCCGCTATCTCGCTCGACCTTCTCCGTCAGATCGGCCAGCCAGAACAACCGGTTTGCTTCATCTGTGTGACCTACGGCGCGCATCAGGTCGCCAGCCGCCGCGAAATCACCCGCCGCTTGCAGGGCGGCGGCCCGCAGTGAAACAGCCTCTTCGGTGGAATCTTCGGCCAGTTCCAGCATTGCCTGATGCGGGCGCCGGGCCAGCAGCGCCGCCTTCGCCCGCAACCGGGCCCGTTCACCACGTTTGAGCCTGTCCTGAGGACGTTTCGCCAAGGCCTGCGCCTGCCTTGCAAAGCCCAGCTTGGCCAGCCGGTCTGCAACGACGATTGCCGCATCGGTTGTCAGCCCTTGTGTCTGAGCGTACGCCAGGCTCAGGACGCGTCGCAAAAAGGTGGTATCGTCGGCTCGTTCGGTCAGAACAAACACCACCCGGTTGAGCGTTTCCGTAGAGTCGTCACCCTTTGACAGTTCTGTCACCACGTCCAGCGCCGCGTCGAATTCCTGTCCCAAGCTCAGTGCAACTGCGTGCGTTTGTTGCGTCTTCGGGCCGATATCTGACCGGCGAAACTCGACCGTGTAGGATTCCGCCAGTTCCAGCTCTTGCGGTGAGACCGCGCCGCGTTCCAGCCAACGTTTGTCAACCAGCTGAGCCAGCGCCAGCGGAGCTTCAAGCGTGGCATCCGGGGCCTCGATCACTTCGCTCAGCAAGGCCTCGGCTCGGGAGGCATCTTGCTCGGCTGTTGCGATTTTTGCCTTGGCCTGTGTGGTGTCGGCGCTGGTCTGAGTTTCAACACGGTCCACCGAGCGCAAGATGCGCCGGGCGGCCTCCAATTTCTGCCCGTCCACCAGAATGTCCGACAACATCGGTCCGACATAGCGGCGCAGGTGATCCGGCAGGCGTGCAAAAGTCTGTTCGATCGCCACCAGATTGGCGTCATCCCGCAGGTTGCCTTCGGTCAGGACCGCCCACAAAGCGGCATCGCTATCGCAACGCTGAAGGCCCGAAAACGGGTTCGATCCGGTCAGCGGCCTATCATCCAGAATGAGGGCAATGGCGGCGATTCGTTCGGTTTCCAGGGACCGCTCGCCCAACAAATCCAGCGCGCTGATGGCTTCGGCACCGAACCCGGAATAGGCGTAAAGCTTCGCCAGTTGCAGCGTGCGGGTCTTGTCGATGGTGTCGAATTCCTGAAACAGACTCGCCCTCAACTGCGCAGCCTGTTCGGCAAACGGGCGTTCATCGGACCAATCGCCAAAGGCCAGCTCGGCGCTGGACACGCAGGGGGGGCGACGTTCCAGCTGTGGCACATCCGGACCCAAAAGCCCGTTCAGGTCGCCCAGAATTGAGGTCACCTGGACGTTCAATTCCACGTCAGATGGCATGAGCAGTCTTTGGTTGCCAATAGAGGCCCGTGGCCCAACAGGGGCAATGTTCAGATCTACAATGCCGCGGTCAGCACCCTGCAAAAGACGCGCTGCAAGCTGGTCTTCGAAGCCGCTCGCGTTCAGGTTCAACAAAGGCAATTCCAACGCAGCAATAGTCTGATCGCGAACTGGCGTCTTGTCGTGCTCGGGGGCTTTGGGCGGGACCGGGGCAGGAATGTCGCTGGTAAGCGGCGGCAGATAGGTGCCCGGCGCGATATCCACCACGATCATCGTGTTTTGGAACAAAAAGGCCGAGGCGACACAGTCACAGCCAAACTCCAGCTCAAGGGGAGCACCGGGTTCAGCCTGCGAAAGGGCGGCCAGGCGATTCTGGGTCAGGCGTTGAAACACCGCCCCTGTCTGAAACGCCACCTCCTCCAGCGCGACGTTCAGGCGTGCACCGTTCTTAGTCTGTTTCAAAACCCAGTCGGTGTTTTGCGGAACCTGGACAACCAGTCTGGTGTACCCGTCATGCTCGCCCGAGCGCACGGTCACTTCCCGCGCGGCGGCACCGGTGGTCGCTGCGATCAGTGCGGAGGCTAAGATCGCGAACCGGGTCATGCCGCGGCCTGTTTTAGTTCTTTCAACGCCTCTTCAAGCTCAGTGAAACCCGGGCGGTTATGGGTCGGTGTGTTCTGACGCCCGACTTCAATACACATGGCGGCGTTGTGGTTGTGCAGGTTGGCGACCAGAACCTCTTTGATCAGTTGGTAGAAATGGTTGTCCTCCTCCACCACTGCCTTCAGCTTGCCCGCGAAGGGGCCAACCAAACCATAGGCCAGGAAAACGCCCAGAAAGGTCCCTACCAGCGCACCGCCAATCAGTTTTCCCAACACTTCCGGCGGCTGGTCAATCGAGCCCATCGTTTTGATCACCCCCAGAACCGCCGCCACGATGCCCAAGGCGGGAAGGCCATCCGCAACCGTTTGCAGGGCGTGGCTGGAATGCATGGCGTGGTGAAAATTCGCCTCCATCCGCTTTTCGAGCACTTCTTCTACCTGATGCGGATCGTCATAATTCATCGATGCGGACCGCATCGTGTCGCAGATCAGGTCGATCGCTTCTTTGTCAGCCTGAATTTTCGGGTAGGCCGAGAACAGCGACGAGTTTTCCGGTTCTTCTATGTGTTGCTCGACCTCGACCGGGTTGGCCTTGGCGATGCGGATCAGCGAAAATAGCAGGCACAGCAGGTCGCGGTAATCTTCGGGCTTCCATTTCGGACCTTTGAAAACTTTGCCCATATCCTTGGCGGTATGTTTGACAGCGCTCATGTCGTTGCTGATCAGAAAGGCCCCCACAGCAGCGCCGCCGATCATCATCATCTCAAAAGGCAGCGATTTCATAATGATGGCCATCTTGCCGCCTGCAGCCAGATAGCCGCCGAACACCATGGCGAAAATGACGACAATTCCGATTAATCCGATCATGGGTGGTCTCCAGCAAAGTTCTCTGCGGGGTTGAAATGCTATTCCTGCGGCGTCGCGGCGTTACGGCCAGCCATAATGACACTGATTGTATAGGCAGCCTCGGGGCTCAGCCCGGCCAGAACGCCTGCAGCCGCATCCGGTGGCATCCGCGACAGAAAGCCAGCGGCAAAGCTCGGGTCCATCGCCTCAAACAACGCGGCGGCGTCTTTGGGTTTCATGCTTTGATAAACATCGGTCAGGCGAGTCAGGTCGGTTTCGGCGGCTTTTTCGGCAGTGGCGAGCGTTTCGCGCAGGGCTGCTTCAGCATCTTGCAGCGCAACCAGGCGTGTTTCGATCGCCTCGTCGGCAATGGCCAGCGCTTTTTCCTTGTCCAGAACTGCCGCCTCGCGCTGTTCCAGCGCATCTTCCCTGTGCAGCAACTCGGTCAGCAAAACCTGTGCCCCGGGCAATTCGGCCCGCGCCTGCTTGGCTTCGGGCAATGAAGGCTCGGCGCCTTTTGCCAGTGCGGGACCAGCCTCCAATCCAATGCGAATCGCGGCGGATCCGATCATCAGCAACGAGATGACCGTCAGCACGCCGCTCTTTGGGCGTTTTTCGGTTGGCTTGCGGGTCATGTCGCAGCCTCACCCCGAGAACGGTCGTGCCGGAAGAACATCAAGCCATCGGGCCGCTTGACCGGAGTTGTGGCAAGTGTTTCGGTTTCCGGCTCTGTGGGCTTTTCGGTCGCGTTAGCGGTGTCTTCCGGATCTGTGGGCTGATCTGCCGCTTCAACATTGTCTTTCGGCTCTGCTGTTTCTTCGCTCGATTCAATTGTTTCCTCCGGTTCCGCCGCAGTTGCTTCCGCATCCGTCTCGGGTTTTGCGGTTGTTTCCGTTGGAGGCTTGGCAGGTTCCGTTTCCGCTGATTTTACGGCCTCGTCTTCGGGCGGAACGACGTCATGCATGGAGGCCATCATCAATTCGAGGCGTTGGGCAACCGATTCCGCCCGTTGCGTCAGCTCTTTAAGCACCTCACCGGACCGATCCGACGCCTCACGCGCCGCGTCGAGTGACTTTTTCAGCTCATCGGCCTGAGTCGACAGCACGGCAACCGCGCCGCCAACACCTTTTTCCAGATCGGTGAACCGCTTAAGCCGCCGGGACAGCACGAAACAATAAAGACCCGCACCCAGCGCGCCGGCGACCAGCAAAATATCTGCAATCAGCTCCAACTTCGCCTCCTAGTTCAATACGAATTCCATCACGAGGACATCGCGCACGCGCCCCTCGCCGACGACGATTTCAATGCGCCGCAGCAGATGTCCACGGATGCGCATCAGGGCCAGCGAATCCTCAAGATCCGTCACTTCGACCGCGCGCAGATAGCCGTTCAGGATGTCCATGATTCGCGGTTTCATCTTCTCGACATCGGCGGCGTATTCGCTGTTTACCTCGAGCTGAGCGTGAAATTTCAGATGCCGCGATTCGCCTGCGTGCACCGACACGATCACCGGCGGCAGGTCGATGAAACCCACTTGCGGCAACGCCTTGACCGGCTTGTCCTTACCCTTTTCCTTGGCCTCTTCCACCGCGGGTTTGCCGCCGAAAGGCAACATTCCGGATGTGGTCAGGAAATACCCGCCTGCTGCCCCGGCCACGGCCAGAATCACTCCGATGATCAGCTCTTTTTTCCCTGACTTTTCCGTGGCTTCCGCCTGTTCTGCAGTCGCGTCAGTCATGACGTCCTCATTTGTCCGTTCTGCAATCGTCATAACCCGGCAGGGACTAACCGATTGTTAAGGGCAATCGTCCAAACAGGGGATGCGCCGGGCAGAATGTCGGCGATTCGGAGGTGAGCGTGCAGCAGATCGGAACTGTCTGGGCAAGTTTGGACAAGCGTAAACAAATCATCATTGCCGGTGCGGTCGTGCTGGTGTTTCTTGGCGTCCTTGCGATGTGTCGTCTGGTGGCGGCACCGTCGATGACCTTGCTCTATGCCGGGCTGGAAAGCGGCGCCGCAGGGGATATCGTCCGCTCGCTGGAACAGCGCGGGGTTACGTACGAGATACGCGGCGGTTCGATCTATGTGCCCGGCTCGCAGCGGGATGAACTGCGCATGACCCTGGCCAGCGAGGGTCTGCCCGCGAATGGCAATCAGGGATATGAACTGCTGGATTCGCTCAGCGGCTTCGGCACCACGTCGCAGATGTTCGATGCCGCTTATTGGCGGGCAAAAGAAGGTGAGCTGGCCCGGACCATTGTCGGCAGTCCGCATGTCAGCCAGGCGCGGGTTCATATCGCCAACGGGTCGACCAACCCGTTTCAACGCAGTGTTGCGCCGACGGCCTCGGTTTATCTGGTACCGTCGGGGGCCCAGGTCACGTCCGATCAGTCCAAGGCGATCCGGTTTCTGGTAGCCTCTGCAGTCAGCGGCCTGGCGCCCGAGAATGTCACCGTTGTCGATTCGAACGGAGCAGTGATCGGGGCGCAAGAAACGGCCGTGACTGCCGACACAGCAGATGACAAGGCAAGACAGCTGCGTGAACGGGTGATGCGGTTGGTCGAGGCGCGCGTTGGCGCCGGGAATGCGGTGGTTGAGGTCAGTGTTGATACGGTGACCAAGACCGAGTCCATACGCGAACGCCGTATTGACCCCAATGGCCGTGTTGCCATCAGCACCGATATCGAGGAGCGGTCCGACAGTGCCCGCAACCAGTCTGCTGATGTCACCGTAGCGTCGAACTTGCCCGATGGCGATGGTGCCGGCGGTGACGAGTCGAACTTCAACGAGACGCAGACGCGTGAACGGGTGAACTATGAAGTCTCCGAGACCGAGTTGGAGGTGCACAATGCGCCGGGTGCAATCAAGCGACTGACCGTGGCGGTTCTGGTCGACGGCACGCGAAACGTCGATGCCGCCGGGATCGAAAGCTTTGAGCCGATGCCCGAGGCCGAGATGGACGCGCTAAAAGAGCTGGTGGCCTCGGCTGTTGGGTTTGACGAGGCGCGCGGGGATGTCATTACCCTGAAATCTTTGGACCTTCCGGTGGTTGAACCGCAGGGTACGATGGCCACAGCTTCGATCTGGCAAAAGGTTCATTTCGACGCGATGTCGCTGATCCAGATGGCGGTTCTGGCGATTGTTTCGCTGGTGCTCGGTCTGTTCGTGATCCGTCCGATCCTGACGAAATCGGCAATGGCGCCCGCTTTGCTGCCCGCCGGTACCACTCCTGAGCCCGAGGCGTATCTGACCGGTGAAATCGCAACCGACGAGAACGGTCAATTCGCATCACTTCCGGGGCAGGCGCCTGCGAGCGACGTTCCGGCATTGGTCGCACAGCAGGGAGCTGATCCGGTGGATCGTTTGCGCGCGATGATCGGCGACAAACAGGAAGAAACCGTTGAGATCCTTCGCAGTTGGCTCGAAGAAGGTGAGGAGCGTGTCTGATGTCGATTGCCCATCTTCTTGAGGATTTCACCCTACAGGCCGGGGGCGGCAAGCTGCACCTACTGGATGAGGACACGCTGGAAGAACAAAGGCTGGCCGCGTTTGAACAAGGCTACAGCGCCGGTTGGGAAGACGCAGTTCAGGCGCAGGAACAAAGCCGGGGACAGGTTTCCGCCGAACTGGCCAAGTCGCTTGAGGATATGTCCTTTACCTATCACGAGGCCGTCACCCGGATGACCCTGTCGCTGGAGCCGATGTTTCAAAGCCTGGTACAGGTTGTCCTGCCCGAGACTTTGGATCGCGGCTTTGCTGCGCGGCTGGTTGAACAGCTGACCGATATGGCGCGCGAACAGATCGGCCAGCCAATGCAGATTTTCGTGCCCACAGGTTGCGGGGGAGAGGTTGAGGCCCTGTTACCGCAGGATCTTTCCTCTCCCACCCGTGTGATCGAGGGCTCGTCATTGGAGCCCGGGCAGGCCCGAATGCAAGTCGGCACCTCTCAGCGCGAAGTGGATTGCAACGGCCTGCTGGCCTCGGTCGCCGGGGCATTCGACGCATTTGTATTTGAGGCCAAAGAGGCAGTGACCCATGAGTGATTTCCAGACCCCGAAACCCGAAAAAGCCAACCCCTTCGAGGCCGTTCCGATCGAGGTGACAGTCTCGGTAGGCCGCGCACGGCCCCTGATCCGCGATCTTTTGAACATGGGGGAGAATACCTTGCTGACGCTGGACAAGCGGATCGAGGACCCGGTTGACCTTTATGTCGGCGATCAACTGGTGGCCCGTGGCCTGCTGGAAGAGATGGAGGGCGATCAGGCCGGGCAACTGGCGGTGCGCCTGACCGAGATTGCGGATCTGCAAAACGGGATCGGTTGATGCGGGTTTTTCTCTGGCTGGTCGTTGCGCTAGCTACCCTGTCCCCATCCCTTGCCGCGGCGCAGGATCTGTCGCTGTCTTTGGGAGAGGGCGGCTCAATCTCGGCGCGGACCATTCAGTTGATTCTGTTGATCACGGTGCTCAGCCTCGCGCCGGGGCTGGCGATCATGGTGACCTGTTTTCCGTTTCTGATCACCGTCCTGGCGATCCTGCGGCAGGGCATAGGGTTACAGCAATCACCGCCCAACATGCTGATTGTCAGCCTGGCGATGTTCCTGACCTATTTCATCATGGAGCCGGTGTTTACCGAGGCGTGGACCACCGGCATCCGGCCAATGGTCGAAGAAAGGATGGAGGTTGAGCCGGCGCTTGAAGTTGCAATCCAGCCGTTCCGCTCGTTCATGGCTGCGCGGCTGGACCCCGATACGTTTCATTCCATGGCAGCCCTGCGCCCCGGCGGCGACGCTATCGCGTTGTCACCCGAGGCACCGCTGTCGATCCTGATGCCGTCCTTCATGCTGTCCGAGATTGCCCGCGCCTTTCAGATCGGATTTCTGATCTTCTTGCCGTTTCTGATCATTGATCTTGTGGTGGCGGCGGTGTTGATGTCGATGGGGATGATGATGGTGCCACCCGCGACCGTATCGCTGCCGTTCAAGTTGGCGTTTTTCGTCATCGCGGATGGCTGGTCGCTGATCGCCGGAGCACTGGTACGCAGTTACATGACCTAGAGTGGTTACTGCCGTGTGATCTGCAGGCGCGCACGCAGGCCCTGATCCCCGGCCTCGAAACTGAGAGAGCCGCCATGCTGTTCGGCAATCGTGGCTACAATGGTCAGGCCAAGGCCGAACCCGTCCGAGGACCCGATATTGGACCCGCGGCGAAACGGGGCCATCAGCGCCTCGATATCTGAAACGGAGAGATCGGCCCCCTTGTCCTCGACGGTGATGGTGGCTGTGCGGGCATCTGTTTCCATCTGCACCTCCGCATGGCGGCCATATTTCAGGGCGTTGTCGATCAGGTTGGTCAATGCGCGTTTCAGCGAGATCGGCCGCCCCATGACCAGCATCCGTCGCGTTTCCGGCAGCGACCCGTGTCCACGTCGCGACATGAAAAGCGACGGCGCGCCCTCGACCGCGACCGGGGCAATTTTCCTCAATGACACCGGCCGGTTCGTGTCCTGGTAGTCGGCGACCAGAGACTCGACCAGCGCGGTCAGTGAAATTTGACGCGGTTCTTCAACGCTTAGTTCCGAGCGGGTGTACGTCAGCACGCTTTCGATCATGCCGGTCATCTGATCTACATCCGCCTCTAGCTTTTCGCGCAGTTCGTCATCGGGGATCAGTGCCGCCCGCAGGCGAACCCGGGTGGCGGGCGTGCCCAGATCGTGACTGACGCCAGATAGAACGGTGGCGCGCTTTTCCAGCTGCGCCCGCTCGGCGTCCAGATGGTCGTTGACCGCCGAAACGATCTCGCGCAGTTCCGCCGGACCATCGGCTTCATAGCTGTTCGGCCCACCCCGGCGCTTGCGGTCGCGCAGCGCGCCTGCAAACCGGGTGAAGGTATCCGAGACATTGCCGACCGAGGTCAGGATGACCGCCAGCGCCACGACCGCAGCCAGAATGGCAGGCAGGCGCAGGTCGGCGGGGGCGGCCTTGCAGCCCCAGACATCGGTGCCATCCACCTGTCGCCAGTCATTGCGCCCGAACCGGGCGATCAGGATCGGTTCGCTGCAATAGGTGGCCAGCAGGCGGGTCAGGTTGCCCATCTTCTCAGCCCCGGTCTGATCAATGCGTGAAAGGATATCCGACACCGGATAGACCAGCCGATCCGACATCACCGCCAGCGTCAGTTCGCGTCCGGCCAAAGGGGCATTATTATCGGTCAGGATCGAAAGGTTGGTGACAAAACTGCGGTCAGACAGGCCGGGTAACTGTTCGAACTGACCTGCATCGGCCAGTTTCGCCGCTTCGGGCGACAAGGACGTAACCGTAACTCCGGGCGGAGGAGTTATCCCGACCCGCAACTCTTCGTAGACGGCAAAGCCTGAAACATAGGAGCGGGTCAGAAAGTCATCCCAGGCTCGGGCCGAGGAAAACCATAACCCTGCAGACAACAGGCCTGAGGCAAAAGCCGCCCCGGTCCAGATCCAGCCCAGGCTGCGCAGGCGCGGTGCACGCGCTGTCATGCGTCCTCTTCCACTGACACTTCAGCGGCAAAAACATAGCCGACGCCACGTTCGGTCCGCAGCATTTGCGGGTCTTTCGGGTTGGTCTCGATCT
This sequence comes from Ruegeria sp. YTSC199, assembly GCF_059609725.1. Lineage (NCBI taxonomy): Bacteria > Pseudomonadati > Pseudomonadota > Alphaproteobacteria > Rhodobacterales > Roseobacteraceae > Ruegeria > Ruegeria sp. YTSC199. The sequence goes on along the minus strand of NZ_JBXWMF010000016.1, from coordinate 86,421 downwards.
TTGACCGCAACCGCCCGACCAACATGTCGATGGCACGACCCTGTGCCTCGGGTTTGTCGGCGCTACCGGTGACGTCCAGTGCAGCGGCGATCTCATCCCGGGTCAGGGGGATATGCGGATTGGCCAGCAGGACCTTGAGCAGGGAGGTTTCCCGTTGCGACAGGGACACCAAATAGCCCTCGGGTGAGTGCACCTCATCCCGCTTGCCGTCGTATGTCCAGTTGTTGAACCGAAAGTTGCGCGTACGGCGGCGATAGGCCAGCGAGGGCGTGCGCCGGGCGCGTTGCATTACCGCGCGGACCCGCGCCAGCATCAGCCGGGGGTTGAACGGTTTGGCGATATAGTCGTCGGCCCCGACTTCATAGCCCGCCATACGCTGATGATCGGCGGATAGGGCCGAGACCAGAATAATCGGCACATCCTGCTCGGCCCGCAGGCGAGCGCAGATCTCAACCCCGTTCTCATCCCCCAGCATCACATCCAGCAGGATCAGGTCGATCCGGCCTGCAGTCAGGTGCGATCGGATTTCGTTTTCCGAACTGGCAGGCAGGGCGATGAACCCGTTCTGTTGCAGGAACTGAGTCATCATCGACCGCATCTCGGGGTCGTCATCCACCACCAAAAGTCGCGGAATGCTCACGCGGCTTGTCCTCCCAATTTCTGCTCCTCCGACACCATGCATTGTAACGAACGGAAACAGATTCAATGTCAACGTAACACGCTGTAACAAAAGCGGTGAATATTTGGACGGTGGGGAAGGTTTGGCGCGGATTCCGCGTTGCCAGGCGATGACAGGGCCTCAGTATGGCGGGGATCGCTGCTTCGGCAGTCACAAAGTTCTCAGGGAGGAGACACGAAATGAATCGTTTTGCATTTGCCACTGTTTCGACGCTGGCTGTCGCGGCCGCGTCGTCCGTTGTGGCCGAGCCACAGGCGGAAGTTCTGCATTGGTGGACGTCGGGTGGTGAGGCCAAATCGGTGGCCGTGTTGCAGGAAGAGTTCGCTTCGAACGGTGGCACCTGGACCGACATGCCGGTTGCTGGTGGTGCAGGGGACGCGGCGATGACCGCGCTGCGCGCACGGGTCTTGTCCGGAAACCCGCCGACTGCCGTGCAGTTGAAAGGTCCTGCTATTCAGGAATGGTACGAAGAGGGCGTTCTGGCCGATATCTCGGCCGTGGCCGAAGCCGAAGGCTGGGCCGACGTACTGCCAGCGTCGATCGCGGGCCACATGATGTGTGAAGGAACATGGTGCGCGGCCCCTGTGAACGTGCACCGGGTGGACTGGATCTGGGCCAACGCGGACGTTCTGGCAGCCAATGGCATTGAAATGCCGACCACCTGGAACGAATTCAATGCGGCTGCCGTCAAGCTGATGGATGCCGGTGTGATCCCGCTGGCCCATGGCGGCCAGTCCTGGCAGGACGCCACCGTGTTCGAAGCGGTTGTGCTGGGTCTGGGCGGCCCTGAGTTCTATCAGAAAGCGCTGGTCGATCTGGACCCCGAAGCGCTGACCTCGGACACCATGGTGCAGGTCTTTGATCAGATGCGCACGCTGCGCGGTTACGTGGACGAAAACTTCTCGGGCCGCGACTGGAACCTTGCCACTGCCATGGTGATGAATGGCGAGGCCGCGTTCCAGATCATGGGCGACTGGGCCAAAGGTGAATTCCTGGCGGCTGGAAAGAAACCCGGCGAAGATTTCCTGTGCGCCTCGACCCCCGGCGACGGCTATCTGTACAACGTCGATAGCTTTGCCATGTTCAACGTGGAAGGTGACGACAATCGTGCCGGTCAGGATTTGCTGGCCAAGCTGATCGTTGGGCCGAGTTTTCAGAAGGTGTTCAACCTGAACAAAGGCTCGATCCCGGCGCGGACCGACGTGGCGCTGGATGACTTCGACATTTGCGCCAACCTGTCGGCAGAAGACATGGGGTCGACCTCGGCCGCGGGCTCGCTGCTGCCGTCCTATGCCCACGGTATGGCGCTGCGCGGTGCGCAGGCCGGAGCGATCACCGACGTTGTGACTGCGCATTTTAACTCGGATATGTCCTCGGCTGACGCGGTTCAGCAACTGGCGGACGCAGTGGCAAACAGCTACTGATCCGAACCGGTTCTGCCCCTATACTGCGGGGCGGAACCTCTTTTCTCCCGGAGGAAAAAATGTCCGAATGGCTGGAAAACCACCTGCCCAAGGTGGTGCTGGCACCGTCGTTCATTGCCGTATTGATCTTTGTCTACGGCTTTATCGGATGGACGGCCTGGGTGTCACTGACACGATCGAAACTATTGCCGAAATACGAGATCAAGGGGTTCATCCAGTATGAACGCCTGTTCGACTCGCCCCGCTGGGATACGGCGATCAACAACCTGTATATCTTTGGCGCGCTGTTCATTGTGATCGCGATGGTGCTGGGTCTGTTGCTGGCGATCCTGCTGGATCAGAAAATCCGCGTCGAAGGGGCCATCCGGACGATCTATCTGTACCCGATGGCGCTGTCGATGATCGTGACCGGTACTGCGTGGAAGTGGATTTTGAACCCGGGTCTGGGCATTGAATCCATGGTGCAGGGTTGGGGCTTTAAAAATTTCGAGTTCGACTGGCTGGTGAACCCCGATTACGCCATCTACACCATCGTGATCGCCGCGATCTGGCAAAGCTCGGGCTTCGTCATGGCGCTGTTTCTGGCCGGTCTGAGGTCGGTGGACGGAGAGATCATCAAGGCCGCGCAGGTCGATGGCATCCCCACATGGCGCATCTATACGGCGATCATCATCCCGTCGATGGCCCCGATCTTCCTGTCCGCCTTCATCGTGCTGGCCCACCTTGCGATCAAGAGCTTTGACCTTGTCATCGCCCTGACGGGCGGCGGTCCGGGTTACGCGACCGATCTGCCGGCAACCTACATGTATGCAATGGCCTTTTCGCGCGGTGATATCGGTCAGGCGGCCTCGTCCGCGATGATCATGATGCTGGTCGTCTTTGCCATCGTGGTTCCTTACCTTTACTCAGAGCTGAGGGCTAAAAATGACTGATCTGTCGATGCCCCATACCGAAACCCGCACCCAAAGTGCTACGGGCAAGATTGCCTTGCGCTGGCTGCTGTATGCCCTGCTGGGCCTGTTCGCGCTGTATTACCTGATGCCGCTATTCGTGATGCTGACCACATCGCTGAAAAGCCTTGAGGAAATCCGCACCGGCAGCCTGATCTCATTGCCCCGCGAGGTCAGCTTTGACGCCTGGAAAACCGCATGGTCCGGCGCCTGTACCGGTATCCAGTGTGAAGGTCTGCGTCCCTATTTCTGGAACTCGGTCCTGATCGCGGTGCCTGCGGTGGCCATCTCGACCTTGCTGGGCGCACTGAACGGCTATGTCGTGGCGCAGTGGCGGTTCAAAGGGGCCAACATCATCTTCTCGCTGATGCTGTTCGGTTGTTTCATCCCGTTTCAGGTCGTGCTGCTGCCGATGGCACGTCTGCTGGGCATGATGGGAATTGCCGGGACCATTCCGGGTCTGATTTTTGTCCACGTGATCTACGGGCTCGGATTCACCACGCTGTTCTTCCGCAACTACTATGTCACGATTCCGTCCGAACTGACCAAGGCGGCCCGGGTCGACGGGGCCGGGTTCCTGCGGATTTTCTGGTCGATTTTCCTGCCGCTGTCGCTGCCCATCATCGTGGTGACCGTGATCTGGCAGTTCACGCAGATCTGGAATGACTTCCTGTTCGGCGTGTCGTTCAGCCAGGCGGGAACACAGCCTGTGACCGTGGCGCTCAACAACATCGTAAACTCCACCACCGGCGTCAAAGAATACAACGTCGACATGGCCGCCGCGATCATCGCGGGGCTGCCGACGCTGCTCGTCTATGTCGTTGCCGGTAAGTATTTCATCCGCGGCCTGACCGCTGGCTCTGTGAAGGGATAAGACCCATGGCTCCCATCCTTGATATCAACAAACTCTACAAGAATTACGGCGCAACTGAGATTCTGAAGGACATCAACATTTCGATCGAACCGGGTGATTTCCTGGTCCTGGTCGGCCCCTCGGGTTGCGGCAAATCCACTCTGCTGAACTGTATCGCGGGGCTGGAGGAGATCACCGGCGGTACGCTGTCCATTGGCGGAAATGATATGACCCATGTCAGCCCCAAGGACCGCGACATCGCGATGGTGTTTCAGTCCTATGCGCTCTATCCGACCATGTCGGTGGCCAAGAACATCACCTTTGGCATGAAGGTCCGCGGCGTCGATCAGGCCACGCAAGACGCGAAACTGAAGGAGGTCGCCTCGCTGCTTCAGATCGAACCGCTGCTGAACCGCCGCCCCAGCCAATTGTCGGGTGGTCAGCGTCAGCGTGTGGCGATGGGCCGGGCGCTGGTGCGCGATCCCAAGCTGTTCCTGTTCGATGAGCCGCTGTCGAATCTCGACGCCAAGCTGCGGGTCGAGATGCGGACCGAGATCAAGAGGCTGCACCAGACGCTTGATGCGTCCATCGTCTATGTGACCCACGACCAGATCGAGGCGATGACGCTGGCCACCAAGATCGTGGTTCTGAAAGGCGGTGTCGTGCAGCAGATTGGCACCCCGGCCGAGATCTACAACAACCCGGCCAACCTGTTTGTCGCCGATTTCATGGGCTCGCCCGCGATGAACCTGATCCCGGCGCAGGCAACCAAGAATGGCTCGGGCACAGAGATCGCCATCGCGCGTGATACGGGCGAGACTCTGGTGCTTAGAGATACGCGTGATCTGTCGTTGCCCAAGGACGTGATTCTTGGCCTGCGTCCTGAAGATATTGCCGAGGCCGGGTTCCGCGCCGGGGCTGGCGTGCAAGAGGCTGAATGCCTGGTCGATATGGTCGAACCAGCCGGGGCCGACACCTATGTGGTCTCGGAACTGGGCGGCAAGCAGGTCACCGCGCGTCTACACGCGGAAACCAGTGCGCAGGCAGGCAAGATGCTGAACCTCGCCTTTGACATGAGCAAAGTGTCCTACTTTGCCAAGGAAACCGGCGAGCGCTTAAACTAACAAAAAAGCGCCGCGCGAACCCAATCGCGCGGCGCTTTTTCAAACTGCAAACTAGGTTAGCCGACCTTGTTCCGGTTCATGTCCTTGATCAGACGGTTCAGGTCTCCGCCCCGTGCATCCAGCATCGCTCCGATTTCGGTCCGTTCGGTCAGCAGCATATTCACACCTTCGATGAACATGTTGAAGAACTTGTCACGGCCCGATTTGTCCGACACAAGGAAGGTCACCTCGAACGGTGACGAGCCCTGCAGCTTGACCGAGGTGCGCACCTCATAGCCTGCCTTGATCTTGCGGGCATTGCGCACGGTCACCTGACCGCCGATGAATTCGCGGAAGCGACGGCCGTATTTGCTTGAGATATAGCCTTGAAACGCCTTGGTGAATTGCCGCAACTGGGACGGGCTGGCCGAGCGGCCATCCGCCCCCAGCACGTAACGCGCCATGATCGGCACATCCGCATATTGCACGAAAATCTTCTCGAAATCGCGGATCATCGCTTTTTCGGATTTGCCCGAGGCGATCACGCGGTTGATATCGTCCACGACACTGACAACCAGTGCTTTGGCGCTGGCTTCGGTCTGGGCAAAGGCGGGAAAGGCGGTCAGCATCGCACCGGCCAAGCCGGTGGCGATAAAACCGCGTCTGTTCAAATGGTTATTCTGCATATGGGTCCTCGTAAGGGTCTAGATAGGGGTCCCTGACAGGGTCGGTTCCGGTATCTGCATAGGGGTCGTCATACAGACCCAGATAGGTTTCCTCATCATCCCGTGCCAGTTCGAAGCGACGGTTTTGGATGAAAATTGTCTGTGCCTGCGCGTAGCTGTCGGCGCTTTCATACAGGATAGAATCGATGGTGTCCGAGAACCGCCCCCGGTCGCCCATCCGGCGTACAACCTCGGCATAGACGCCGATGTTGTCGACCGGCCGGACCGGAGAGAAATTGATTGGGTTCGAGAACAGGTTGACGATGACGCCGATAGAATCCCGCTGTGTTGAGGGGCCATAGAACGGCAACTCGACATAGGCGCCTTCGCCGACGCCCCAAACGTGCAGGGTTTCGCCGAAATCGGTATCCACCGGTGGCAGGTTCAGCTCGGCGGCGGGGTCAGACAGACCTGCGCCACCCACCGTCGTGTTGATCACAAATCTCAGCAGCGCATTGCCGGATTGCTTGATATTGCCTTGCAGCAGGTAGTCCAGCGCTTGCCCCGGCATCGTCAGGTTTTCAGCAAAATGGTTGAAGCTGGTCACCATTGGGTCAGGCACGATTTTCACGTAGCCTTTTGAGGCCGGGCGGAACAGGAACCTGTCCACGCCTAGATTGAATTTGTGAATGCCCCGGTTGGTGTTTTCGTAGGGGTCGAACACTTCATTCAAAGGCGCACCCTCTGGCGGCCGCGTGGCGCAGGCGCTTAGGACTGTCATCAGGGACAGAACGATCAGGTGTATCAGGCGGAATCTGCTCAACACGGTCTTAGCCACTCCAAACCATTCGGGGTCGTTGGCCCGAATTATCAATCAATACTGCCAATGGCCACATTGCGCGGCCCAATCCGAGTTAACATATACGTTCCAATACAAGTATGAAACAGATAGCGTTTAACTCGTCCGACGGGCCGAGGTAAAGCGACACCGCTTCAACTGTCCGGAATAAGAAGAGTTACGCCCACCTTTCGGGCACGTCCATCCCCGTTTTCAGTCTTTCCGAACCTGACCTTCCCGGTTAGCTTCGCCGCGACTCAGGATATGGAGGAAACCTCATGAGCATCGCAGCGAAACTGGAAAGCCTCGGCGTCACCTTGCCGGACGCGCCGGCACCGGCGGCAAACTACGTACCGTTCGTACGGGTCGGCAACATTGTTTATGTATCGGGCCAGATTTCCAAAGACGATGATCTGATCACCGGCAAGCTGGGCGATGACATGGGGGTCGAGGCCGGAGCGGCGGCGGCAAAGATCTGTGCCATCAACCTGTTGGCCCAGGTCAAGGCGGCCTGTGGCGGCGATATCGACAAGCTGGTGCGCGTGATCAAGCTGACCGGTTTCGTGAACTCGACCGCGGATTTCACCGCGCAGCCGCAGGTGATCAACGGTGCTTCCGATTTCCTGGTCGAGGCGCTGGGCGATGCCGGTCGTCATTCCCGTTCCGCCGTCAGTGCTGCCGCGCTGCCACTGGGCGTGGCCGTCGAAATCGAAGGTATCTTCGAGGTCCAATGACACCTACCCTTCCTTCCGTGTTCCTGCAGACCCCGATCGCGCATAGGGCGCTGCATGACCTCTCGGACAACCGCCCGGAAAACAGCCGGGCGGCCATTCGGGCCGCGATCGAGGCCGGGTACGGGATCGAGATCGATCTGCAGCGGAGCTTGGACAATCGGGCCATGGTGTTCCATGACTATGACATGACGCGTCTGACCGGGCAGCCCGGCCCGATTCAGCAGGTCTCGGCGGCACAGGCGCAGGGCACGCGGCTGCTGCACGCGGATGATGGCATCCCGATGCTGGATGAGGTGCTTGAGATGGTGGGCGGCACTGTGCCACTGCTGATCGAATTCAAGGATCAGGACGGCGCGATGGGGGCCGATGTCGGACCGCTTGAGGCGGATGCAGTGCGGGCGCTGCAAGGCTATGACGGACCGGTGGCGCTGATGTCCTTCAACCCCAATTCTGTGGCCGAACTGGCGCGTATTGCCCCGCATCTGCCACGCGGTATCGTGACGTGCTCGTATCAGCCCAAAGCCGAGCTGTTGCCGCAGAAGGTCTGCGATCACCTGCGTGACATTCCCAATTTCGACCGGGTCGGCGCCAGTTTCATCAGCCATGAGGTCGCAGACCTGTCCCGCCCCCGCGTGGCCGAATTGAAAGCGCGGGGCGTGCCGATTCTGTGCTGGACAGTGCGGTCGCTCGAACAAGAAGCACAGGCGCGCGAGGTTGCCGACAATGTGACCTTCGAAGGGTATTTGGCCCCGCATCCGGGTTGAACCCTTCTCCCACCGTCACAGATAAAGGTCAAACGCGGAGGGCATATGGATCAGGCGCAAATCGAAGTTCAGGTTCTGGGATCGCTGTCGCAGATTTCTGCCGAAGATTGGGACAGTTGCGCCTGCCCCGAGGCTGCCGATGGCGGGCGGCCGCTGGACCCTTTCACTACTCATCGCTTTCTGTCGGCACTTGAAGGCAGCGGCTCGGTCGGGCAGGGCACGGGCTGGCAACCGCAATACCTGATTGCCTATCTGGACGGGATGCTCATCGGCGCAGCGCCGATGTATGTCAAGTCGCACAGCCAGGGCGAGTATATCTTCGACCACAACTGGGCCCATGCCTATGAAAACGCAGGCGGGCGGTATTATCCCAAACTGCAGATTGCCGTGCCCTTCACCCCCGCAACCGGGCGGCGCTTTCTGGTGCGGCCGGGCTATGAGGCGGTGGGCATATCGGCGCTGGTTCAAGGCGCGGTGCAACTGGCCGCCGACAATCAGGTGTCGTCACTGCACGCCACATTCTGTACCGAGGATGAGGCCATTGCCGGTGAGCAGATGGGTCTGATGCTGCGCACTTCGCAGCAGTTCCACTGGCTCAACGATACATATGCGGATTTCGACGGGTTTCTGCATGCGTTGTCCTCGCGCAAACGCAAGAATATCCGCAAGGAACGGGCGCACGCCTGTGGGTTCGGCGGTGAGATTCGCACTTTGACCGGCGATGAGCTGCTACCGGAACATTGGGATGCCTTCTGGCGCTTCTATCAGGACACCGGATCACGCAAATGGGGCGCGCCGTACCTGACCCGTCAATTCTTTGATATCGCGCATGAAACCATGGCGGATGATATGGCCTTGGTGCTGGCGGAACGCGACGGCTATCCGATTGCCGGGGCGCTGAATTTCATCGGGCGCGAAACGCTCTTTGGCCGCTATTGGGGCTGCGTCGAACATCACCCCTGCCTGCATTTCGAATTGTGCTACTATAGGGCGATTGATTTTGCCATTGCCCATGGTCTGGCCCGGGTTGAAGCCGGGGCACAGGGCGAACACAAGCTGGCACGAGGCTATATGCCCACGCGCACGCATAGCTTGCATTGGGTTGGTGACCCCGGTTTTGCCGATGCGATCCAAAAATATCTGGACGCCGAGGCCTCAGCAGTGGGAGAAGAGATCGAGATCCTGACGGAATATGGCCCGTTCAGGAAATTGAACCCGGAGGAACAGCAATGACCGAACTACTGTCGATCGAGACCCGCGGGCCGCTGCTGGACCCGCTGTTCAAGAATGGCTGGACCATGGTCGAAGGCCGGGATGCGATCACCAAGACCTTTATCTTCGAGGATTTCGTCCACGCATTCGGCTGGATGACTCAGGTGGCGATTTTTGCCGAGAAATGGAACCACCACCCCGAATGGTTCAATGTCTACCGCACGGTCGAGGTGACACTTGCCACTCATGATGTGGGCGGCCTTTCGGCGCTGGACGCCAAGCTGGCGCGCAAGATGGACAGTCTCTGCTAGCGGTTACCTTCACCGACGCCACCCGCCAATGCGGCGGTCACGCCCATTTGCTCGAACTCAGTCGGGGTAACGGTGCCGTTGCTGACGTCGATGTCGCCCGGAATACGCGTTGTCCGGTTGCCGATCTGGCGCACGCTGCGTGCAGCTGGGTTAATGTCCAGGCAACGATTGTTGTAACAGGTCAGCCCAGACGTGTTGATCTGAATGCGCGTCTGCCCGTCCGGCCCGGTTACCACCGGCGCCTGTGGAACGTCACAGGCCGCCAACAGGCTCAGAAAGCCGAGAATTCCCCATTTTTGCATAATACGCCCTCGCGTGGATGACCTCGCTGAGCGCGAGGTCGTCCGGTTTAATCCAGCTGGCCGTTCCGGTTTTTGTCGGCCGACAGGAAATCATCATTCATCTGTGCGTCGTATTCCGCCCTTGAGATAAAGTCATCGTTGTTCCGGTCAACGTCCTGAAACTGTTTGATGTCCAGAAACGGTTTGGCTTCCTGCAACCCCACCGAACCGTTCTTGTCCTCATCCATCTCCTGGAATGCATAATCGGAAAAAGCGTCGAACTCGTCCCGGGACAGGAATCCGTCATTGTTTGCGTCGATGGCTTTCAGCTCGTTGTCATGCAGTTCGCCCACGGTTTCAGCCGTGGCGGCACCGGCCAGCAAAACGGCCGCAGCGATAATAAGTCTACGTGTCATTCCGGCTCTCCTTAGCATGCGAATCTGTTACCTTCGACAGCACCGGCAGCGGCGCCTGCCGCTGTCAGGATGGATTTGCCTGACCCGCCGCCGAACTGGTTTCCGATGGCGCCGCCGATCAGGGCACCGCCTAGCGAGCCGCTGAGGCAGGCAATTTCATGCTGCCGCGCCGCCTGTTGTTGCGGGGTCGGTGCCGGGCCGCAGGCGGCCAGCGCCCCCGCAGAACCCAGCAAGAGTGTTATGATCTTCAGTTTCATCAATCAAACTCCCTGATTGTATTATTCAAATATTGGCAGATCAGGGCGTTGCATCAAGTTAAATGGTAGTCATGACCCCGGGGTACCCGAGGCCAACTGGTATCAGATGACGTCCAGCAGACCCTCACCCGCCGAAATTTCGCAGGCACCTGGGTTTTCTTCCAGGTTCAGCGCGACCACCTTACCGTCTTCGACCAGCATGGCATAGCGCTTGGACCGCGCGATCAGCCCGGCGGGCGGGGCGTCGAAATCCATACCGATGGCCTTGGTGAACTCGGAGGCTGCGTCGCCCAGCATTGTCAGACCGGCCTCGGTGGCGCCGGTGGCCTCACCCCAAGCTTTCATCACGAAAGGGTCGTTGACCGAGACACAAATGATTTCGTCCACGCCCTTGGCGTCGAACTGGCCCTTGGTGCGCATGAAGCTGGGCACATGGGCCGAATGGCAAGTCGGCGTAAATGCGCCGGGCACCGCAAAGATCACAACTTTGCGCCCATTGGTCTTGTCTGAAATCCGCACCTCTTCGGGGCCGTCCGCGCCCAATTGGGTCAGCGTGGCGTCGGGCAGCATGTCACCTGTTGAAATCATTTTAAGCTCCTGTCGTTTGGATTTGCAGAGTCGGGCTCAGCCGCAATATAGGTGGTCGTGTGGATGAGACCACGTGAATTCGACAGGGCGGGAGGAACATGAGCCATATTGTCGTGATCGGTGCGGGGCAGGCGGGGTCTTCGCTTGTCGCCAGGCTGCGTAAAGACGGGTTCGACGGGGACATCACCCTGATCGGAGCCGAGCCGCATCTGCCTTATCAGCGTCCGCCGCTGTCCAAGGCCTATCTGCTGGGCGAGATGGAGATGGAGCGCCTGTTCCTGCGGCCCGAGAGCTTTTATGCCGAGAACAATATTACCCTGTGTCTGGGTCAGCGCGTCACCGCGATCGATCCGCAGGCCAAGACCGTGACCGTGGGGGATGAGGTTATCTCTTACGACGAACTGGCGCTAACCACCGGGTCGGACCCGCGCTATCTGCCTGCCGCGATCGGCGGCGATCTTGAGGGCGTCCACGTGGTGCGCGATCTGGCCCATATCGACGAAATGGAGCCCCGCGTGACAGACGGCGCGCGCGCGTTGATCGTGGGCGGTGGCTATATCGGGCTCGAGGCGGCTGCGGTCTGTGCCAAGCGTGGGGTCAAGGTAACCTTGGTCGAGATGGCCGACCGTATCCTGCAACGAGTGACCGCGCCTGAGACCAGCGACTATTTCCGCGCGCTGCATACCGAATACGGTGCCGATATCCGTGAAGGCGTTGGGTTGGACCGTCTGGTTGGTGACAACGGCAAAGTGGTTGGAGCGGTTCTGACCGACGGCACCGAATTGCAGGTTGATTTCGTTGTTGTCGGCGTGGGTATCGTTCCTTGCACCCAACTGGCCGAGATGGCGGGGCTTGAGCTGGATAACGGCATCAAGACCGACGCCCATGGCCGCACCTCCGACCCGTCGATCTGGGCGGCGGGTGATTGTGCGTCTTTCCCGCATGGCGGTGCCCGCATCCGTCTGGAAAGCGTCCCGAACGCGATCGATCAGGCCGAGATCGTGGCCCAAAACATGCTGGGCGCGGCCAGGGATTACATCGCAACGCCGTGGTTCTGGTCGGATCAGTATGATGTCAAACTGCAGATCGCCGGATTAAATACAGGTTATGACCGCGTGGTGACCCGGAAGGGAGAAGGCCAGACTGTCTCTTTCTGGTACTACAAGGGTGATCAGTTGATTGCGGTCGACGCGATGAACGATCCACGCGCCTATATGGTCGGCAAACGCCTGATTGAATCGGGTAAGACAGCTGATCCTGCCATCGTGGCCAACCCTGACGCGGATCTGAAGCCGCTGCTCAAGGCGTGAGGATCATCGCCGGAGAGTTCCGGGGCCGCGCCTTGGCCTCGGTCGGCAAGGGGGATGCGGGCGCACATCTGCGCCCCACCACCGACCGCGTGCGCGAGAGCCTGTTTAACGTGCTCAGCCACCAGATCGACTTTGACGGGCTTCGCGTACTGGACCTGTTTGCGGGCACCGGCGCGCTGGGGCTCGAGGCTCTGTCACGTGGCGCGGCGCATGTGACGTTTGTAGATGATGGGCGCGTGGCACAGGGTCTGATCCGCAAGAATATCGACCTCACCCGCAGCGCCGACCGCACCGATCTGATCCGCCGGGATGCCACGCGGCTGGGCGAAAACCCGGGCACGCCCTATGATCTGATCTTTCTGGACCCACCTTACGGCAAGTCCATGGGGCAGAAGGCTATTGCCGCCCTGTCGCAGGGGTGGATTGCCGACGATGCTCTGATCGCATGGGAGGAGAACGCCCCGATGCAACCACCCGAGGGGTTTGCCCTGCAAGACAGCCGCAAATACGGCGACACGCATATCACTCTGATATGGAGCGATGCCACGAATGCATGATCTGGTCATTTTCGATTGCGACGGCGTTCTGGTCGACAGTGAACCCCTGTCAAATCAGGTTCTGGTCGACAATCTCGGGCGCTATGGTCTGGACTTGACCCTTGAGGACAGCGTGGAGTTTTTTGTCGGCGGTACGATGACCGGTGTTCGGGACAAGGCCAAAGAACTGGGTGCGGACCTGCCGGATAACTGGGTCGATGAGGTCTACGCCGAAACGTATGAGCGTCTGCGTCAGGGAGTTAACCTGATGCCGGGGGTTTCGGACTTGCTTACCACGCTTGACTCTCGCGGCATCCCCTTCTGCGTTGCCTCCAACGGCGGGCCCGACAAGATGAAGATCACGCTGGGGCAAAACGGTCTTTGGGATCGTTTTCAGGGCGTGATGTTCTCGGCACATGTGCTGGGCACGGCCAAGCCCGACCCGACGATGTTCCTGACAGCGGCGGAACAGTTCGGCGCCTTGCGGCCGGTGGTCATTGAAGACAGCGCCAGCGGTGTCACCGCCGCAATCCGTGCCAATATGCGCTGTCTGGCCTATGCGCCGCAGGGGGGTGGTGAAAAGCTGGCCAAGCTCGGCGCTGAAGTGATCACCGATATGGTCGAAGTTCCGGTGCTTTTGGGGATTTGACCGGGGCGTGCTAGAATTAAAGCATGGACCGCGCCCTGAATACCCCGATCTGGACTGTTCCGCAGGATACCGACGCAACCACCGGACCCGAGCGGAAACCCACCCGCGCGCCGGTGTTCATCCACGACGCGGTGACGCCATGGGGGCAGGAAACCCTGCTGCTGAAACTGATGCGCGATCAGGCCGCCGATCAGGAGGAGTAGGTCGGGTGAAATTTGTTGCCCGGTGACAGGGTAAAGATATCGACCCCATCTGCCGTCACACCCACCGAATGTTCGAACTGCGCCGACAACGACTTGTCGCGGGTCACGGCGGTCCAATCATCAGACAGTGTCTTGGTCTCGGGGCGGCCCAGATTCACCATCGGTTCGATGGTGAAGAACATGCCCTCTTCCAGAACGGCACCGGTGCCCGGACGGCCATAGTGCAGCACGTTGGGCGGCGCGTGGAACACCCGACCCAGACCGTGACCGCAGAAATCCCGCACAACGCTCATCCGATGCGCCTCGACATAGGCCTGGATGGCGTGGCCGATATCGCCGAACGTGTTGCCCGGCTTGACCATCTCGATCCCCTTGAACAAGGCATCATGGGTCACCTGGATCAGACGCTCGGCCTTGCGCGGCAGTTTGCCCGCCACATACATGCGCGACGTATCGCCGAACCAGCCGTCAACGATGACCGTGACATCGATATTCAGGATATCGCCGTCCTTCAGCCGCTTGTCGCCGGGGATACCGTGGCACACCACGTGATTCACACTGATGCAGCTGGCGTGCTGATAGCCCTTGTATCCGATGGTAGCCGAGGTTGCGCCTGCGTCCTCGACCATTTGGGTGATCAATCCGTCAATCGCGCCGGTGGTCTGGCCGGGAAAGACATGATCGGCAATGTCATCCAGAATCCGCGCGGCCAAGGCCCCTGCCGCGTGCATGCCGACAAAGTCTCCCTGTTCATAGATGCGGATACCGTCCTTGGTCAGACGGCCACGATGTTCCTTCATGGATGCGAGGCTCCAAATGTTTCGCGCAGCACTCCTTTTACGCTGCTTGTGCAGAAAGTACCAGAGGGTGTCGGGTCGCAATGTCAGTACCACCCACCCGATCGCATGTAGACCATCAGGTAATAATGAACTAGCACAAGGCAAGTCCGGGTGGGCACACGAAACAGGGAAGGGCAGGCTGATGCAAAGAAAAGCTGACCAGTTGAGGACAGAGATTGCCAGCATCAGTGAGCTTCTAAAGGCCGGGCGACCGGATCGCGCGTTCAAGCGGGCCACCAAGGCTGCCAAGAAATGGCCAAAAGCTGCGGCCCTGCCGAGACTTGCGGGCATCAGCGCGGTGCAGCAGCAAAAACCCAAACTGGCCCAGACCCATTTCCATCAGGCCTGGCGGCTGGATCCCGGAAACGCCGAGTTGATCCAGAACTATGCGCTCAGCCTGGTTCAGGGGGGCGATCCCGCCGATGCACTGACGTTTCTGGAGAAGGTCGCTGCGCGCGGCCCGCTAAGCCCCGCCCTGCAGTTCATCCGCGCGCTGGCCCTGCTGCAAGAGCAGCAGCCGGAACAGGCGCTGGCCGATGTCGAGCAGGTCTTGAGTCGCGAGCCTGCCAATCCAAACGCACAGATCCTGAAGGCGGACATTCTGGATTCGATGCACCGCTGGGGCGACGCTGTCGATGTGCTGACGGCTCTGGTCAAAAAACAGCCGAAATTCCTTCCCGGCTTGCTGCGACTGGCCAGATCGCAATTGGGCCTGGGTCAATTGGGCGACGCTCTGAAAAATACCCGCGCAACCCTCGCTTTTGCGCCAGAGCATCCGGACGCGCTGGAGATAATGGCCGGACTGCCGAACCTCACTTTTGACGACATCGCCACACTGCAGGCCCGGATTTCCAAAACGTTGGAACGCGGCCCCGCAGCCAACCCTGAGGACGAGGTGAAACTGCGTTTTGCTGCGGCCAATCTAGCGCGCCGGCAAAAGAACACCGCGCAGGAAATGCAGCACTTGACTGAGGCCCACAAACTGCAGGGCAACGGGTTCGACTCGTGGGAGGAACGAAGCGTGAAAGACTGCGCCAAACGATTGGCTGCCCCGTTGCCCGTCGTGGATTCTGTACCACTCGCAGATAGCCCCCGGCCATTTTTCGTGGTCGGCCTGCCTCGGTCAGGCACGACATTGGTTGAGCGTATTCTGGCCCGCCACTCTACTGTTCAGGGGCTGGGTGAGTTGGCCTCGGTTCATCAATGGGCCCGGCAGGCCGAAGCACAACCACCGGAATGGCGCGCGACCCATAAACTGGCAGATTTCTATTTGGACAAGCTGCCCACGCTGCCCGGGGATGCCAAGGCTTTTGTGGATAAAGCCCCCGGAAACTATGCCTTTCTGGGTGAGATCGCGCAGGCGTTCCCCAACGCCGTGATCCTCAACGTGTTGCGCGATCCGCGCGATGTCGCCCTGTCCATGTGGCGCGCGAATTTCGGAGCGGGCGGGCTGTATTACACACATGACCTGAATTGGATGGCGGCCGAGGCCAACCGGTATCAGCGCTATATGCGCCATTGGCATCAGCTTATGCCCGGCCGCATCCACGATATCCGGTATGAGACTCTGGTGGGCAACCTAAAGGCCACAGCCGAAGAACTGGCGCGGGTTTGTGATCTACCGTTCGAGGACGCCATGCTGACACCGGATAAATCCGGGAACGCGATCAAAACGGCCAGTAACTTGCAGGCCCGGCAGCCGGTTAACACAGCCTCTGTCGGAGGCTGGCAAGCGGTGGCGGATCACTTGGACCCGTTTGTAAGGGGGTTGGAGGCGGATCTGTGGCCGGAAGTGCAGGACAAGGCGAAAACTGCAGCAGGGTAACGCCGCATGTATTACTCGGGGGCGCTCACCACCTGGTTTGCCAGAATTACGCCCGTTCCGGGCGCATAGCCTTTGGGAATGACCGGAAGGTCTTCGACGATTGTTGCCATATCCAGTTGCGACAACAACGTCTGTATTTCCGCGTCAGATGTTTTGGCGAGGATCGTCATTTCGACCTGACCTTGTAGTTCCATCAAAAAACGCCGGTAGAGCACTGGTTTGTATATGTTGGTGTCCGAGTTGTACGAATATTGCGAGTACTGGTCGAGCTTTACACCATCAAGTGCTGCATAGGGGTCCAATCCCGCCTCGTAGCGGTGATTTTTGCCTTCCATCGCAGCGCGTATACCTTTGCGCGATACTGTGATCGCCATAACGATGACGTTGTCATCTTTGGTGTAAATTGCGATCGCCCCCGTTTTGGGGTTTTCTGGGATTCTCTCCAGCGATCGAACAATCTTGTCTTCCGTTGTGACGAAAATAAACTTTGGCCTTTGAAACTCATTGCCCAGGTGTTCTTGGAGCCTTTCAAGGCTATATTCGGATCTCACCCAACCGGCTGGGGCGCCCGGCAGAACGTCATTCGGGGAAAACGGTAAGGACAGGAAGATTCCGTCGCGCAGGTTGACAATGGCGTGCGACAAGGACCCGAACCCGCCACATCTGCGACGACACCCATCTTTTCGGTTTTGTTCATATTGCTCGCTGTTTTCGTCCAGCCACGCGTTTATGCTGCTACGTGATGCTGTTCTGCGCTCTTCGGTCATATGCTTCTCGAACGCCATAAACGCCGCAGTTAGCATCAAAAGAAATCCAGAAAAGAAAATAATCTGAGCAAGTCTTCTCATTAAAATGTCAAATGCTCCCGGTTTCCGCGCTTTGCCTTGGTGATGAAAATCCTGCAAAACGCGGGCGGTTCTAAGAAAGAATTTTGTCTTTAGTTAGCAACTTATGCGGGCGGAAGGCACAGCTACGTTACCCAAATGATTGCAATGCTTTGCGGAAGGGGTGTACCGAGACCTCCTCGGGTGAAATCTGTGTTCCATAAATCATCCGCTCCACTCCCTGCGCCTGCGCGACCTTAAAAGCCGCTGCATAGGTCGGGTCGATATCTGTGGCTAGCGCGAAGCTGTCGCAATCGGTGCGCTGCACCAGATACAGCATGATCGCCCGGTGTCCCTGAGCCACTATCGCAGCCAACTCACCCAGATGTTTTGTGCCGCGGGCGGTGACGCTGTCGGGGAACTCGGCCAGACCCGGCTGGCGCGACAGGGTGACGCTTTTGACCTCGACATAAGCGTCCGGCAGGCCCGGCTGGGTCAGCAGAAAGTCGATGCGGCTGTTTTCGCCGTACTTTACCTCGGGGCGGACAGTTTCATAAGCGGCCAGTTCGGGGATTTCACGTGCCTTCAACGCGGTGCGCAGGGCCTTGTTCGGGACCGACGTATCGACCCCGGTGAAATGGCCGTTTTCATGATCGACCAGCCGCCAGCCGTATTTCAGCTTTTTCTTCGGGTCGTCATTGGGCTCCAGCCAGATTTTCTCACCCGGTTCGGCCAGCCCCATCATCGAGCCGGGGTTGGCGCAGTGGGCGGTGACCTCGCGCCCGTCCTCCAGCGTGCAATCGGCCAGAAAGCGTTTGTAGCGGCGGATCAGGCGGGCGGGGACAAGGGGGGTTTCAAATCGCATGCGTCAGGGCCTATACCTGCGCTAAGGGTCGATCAAGAGGGGGCGCGCCATGGCAAATCCAACCGCTGCAATGCTGGTGATCGGGGATGAGATACTCTCGGGCCGGACCCGCGATGCGAATATGCACTATCTCGCCGGGGAACTGACCAAACATGGCATCGACCTGAAAGAGGTGCGGATCGTCAGCGACGATGCCCCTGCGATCGAGGCTGCGGTCAAGGCTTTGTCCGGCGGCCACGACCATGTTTTCACCAGTGGCGGGATCGGCCCGACCCATGACGACATCACCGCCGATTGTATCGCCCGCGCCTTTGGGGCGCATATCGACATTCGCGACGATGCCCGCGCCCTGTTGCAGGCGCATTATGACAAGTCGGGATTGGAGTTTAACGAGGCCCGCCTGCGCATGGCACGCATCCCGGACGGCGCGGAATTGATCGACAATCCGGTCTCGACTGCGCCGGGGTTCACCATCGGGAACGTGCATGTGATGGCAGGGGTGCCGTCGGTGTTTCAGGCGATGGTGGCCAGTGTGTTGCCCGGCCTGACCGGGGGCAGCCCGTTGTTTTCGCAGACTCTGCGTGTGAACAGGGGCGAAGGTGATATTGCGGCCACTCTTTCCGCGCTGGCCGAGGAGTTTTCAGACCTGTCCATCGGGTGTTATCCGTTCCAGATCAACGGCGTTTTCGGGGCGAACGTGGTGTTGCGTGGCACCGATGGCGCGCGCATCGATGCCGCCACGACCCGGCTTGCGAAAGAGCTTGAATTGTGAGCATCAACTGGGCGAACGTCGTCGATGGCACATGGCCTGCTGCGCGGTATGATCGGCTGGGGCCGTTTCAACTGCGTCAGGGGCAAGGCGGTGGGTCGCGCGTATCCGCAGCCAATGCGCTGGGCCTGGCAAGCGAGGCTGATATCGATGCCGCCGAGGCTGCGATGCAGACGATGGGGCAAAAGCGTATCTTCTGCCTGCGCCCGGGCGATGAGGCGCTGGATAACCAGCTGGCCGCGCGCGGGTATCAGATTTTGGACCCGGTCAACATCTACGCCTGCCCTACAGTTCACCTGATGGATATGCCGATCCCCCACGTCACGGTGTTTTCCACGTCCGAGCCGCTGGCGATCATGCGCGAGATCTGGGCGAAAGGCGGCATCGGTCCCGAGCGGGTTGCCGTGATGGATCGCGTGCAGGGTCCGAAAACCAGCCTGCTTCTGCGCCATAGTGATCAACCTGCGGGGACCGGTTTTGTTGCTGTTAACGGCGGGGTCGCGATGGTTCACGCGCTGGAAATCTTGCCCGATCATCGCCGTCAGGGCCTTGGCGGCTGGGCCATGCGCGCCGCTGCCTTCTGGGCGCGGGATAATGGTGCAGATACGCTCAGCGTGATCTGCACCAAGGCAAACGCCGGGGCCAACGAGCTTTATCACGCGCTCGGGATGGAGATTGCCGGCGAATATCACTACCGTCAGCTTATTTGAGGAGAAAGCCCGACGTGACCGACCAAACCGCCCCCACTGCGTTGGACCTGCCGATGGTGGACCCGCTGCCGCCCGAGACGCAGAAGTATTTTGATATCTGCGTGGAAAAGCTGGGCTTTGTGCCAAACGTGTTGCGGGCCTATGCGTTTGACACCGACAAGCTGAACGCCTTCACCGCGATGTATAACGATCTGATGCTGGGCGATAGCGGCCTCAGCAAGCTGGAACGTGAGATGATCGCGGTGGTCGTATCGGCGATCAACAAGTGCTTCTACTGTCTCGTGGCGCATGGCGCGGCGGTGCGGCAATTGTCGGGTGATCCGCAGCTGGGGGAAATGCTGGTGATGAACTACCGTGTCGCGCCTCTGGACACGCGCCAACGGGTGATGCTGGACTTTGCGGCCAAGATGACCATCGCCAGCACCGAGATCGAAGAGCCCGACCGCCAGCGCCTGCGGGATGTGGGCTTCACGGATCGCGACATCTGGGACATCGCCAACGTGGCCGGCTTTTTCAACATGTCGAACCGGGTCGCCAGCGCCACGGCGATGGCTCCGAACGACGACTATCACGCGCAGGCTCGATGATCCGCTTTGCCTCACTGATCCTGTTGTTGTTGGCCGGGCCGGGTATCGCGCAGGAACTGACGCTGCCCTCGGGCGCGCGCCAGATCAGCGACCGGGTCAGCCCGCTTGACAGCTATGACCTGCCTACGGGCCCGTTTTCCGATGGCACCCTGCCCACACGGTTGGTCGAGGGGCGGGTTGAACGGATCACATGGCGCTTGCAATCGGGCTCCAGTACCACGCTGCAATTGCTGGCCCCGCTGCGCGATCAGATCGTCGCGCAGGGCTATGACGTGCTGTTTGAATGCGAGGCCCGCACCTGTGGTGGGTTCGATTTCCGCTTCGGAACCGAGGTTGTTCCAACCCCGGACATGTATGTGGCGATACAGGATTACCGCTTTCTGTCGGCCACGCGCGACGACGATGTGCTAAGCCTGCTGGTCAGCCGTAACCCGCCCAGCGGGTACGTTCAGTTGATCCGGGTCTCTCCGGTTGACGCGGAGGCCCCACCACCCCTGGTGATCGAGGAAACGGCCGATGTATCCGGCGGGTTACTGGCCGCGCTGGAACAGAACGGGCATGTGATTCTGGACGATCTACATTTTCGCACCGGAGAGATCACGCTGGGTGAAGGCCCTTTCGCCTCGCTAATCCGGATCGCGGCCTATCTGGCCGACAACCCGGGTACGCGGCTGGCGCTGGTCGGTCACACGGACGATACCGGCGCACTGGATGCCAATATCTCGGTCAGCACGGGTCGGGCGCAAACGGTTCGGGCCCGCCTGATCGAAGCGCATGGGGTTGCTGCCGACCGGGTCGAGGCCCGTGGCATTGGATATCTGGCCCCCCTGACCTCGAACGCCACGCCCGAAGGCCGCGACGTGAACCGCCGGGTCGAGGCGGTTCTGCTGGTCAATTGACCCCGGTGACATAGGTCTGACAAGCGGGCCGATCGAAAACGAAAGGACCCCACATGACTGACCAGACACCAACGACGCAGGCATTGATCATTGGCGCGGGGGCCGGTCTGTCGGCCTCGCTCGCGCGGGCATTGGCGCAAGGCGGATATGCCGTGCATCTGACAGCCCGCGACGTGTCGGACCTGGCACCCTTGGCCACCGAGACAGGGGCGAGGCTGCATCAGTTGGATGGCACGGATGCCCAAGGCGTGGCGGCGCTGGTTGCCGGTCTGCCGGGAGAGCTGCGGGTTGCGTGTTATAACCCTTCGGCCCGGCAGCGTGGCCCGATTACCGAGCTCGACCCGGAAACGGTACGCAAGGCGGTAGAAGTCACCGCACATGGGGCGTTTCTGCTGGGTCAGGCCGCCGCCCGTCGGATGTTGGATCAGCCGATGCGCGACAACCGACGAGGCACGATCCTGTTCACCGGTGCTTCGGCAGGGATCAAGGGTTTCCCGCTGTCGGCACCTTTTGCCATGGGCAAGTTTGCGCAACGGGGGCTGGCGCAGTCCATGGCACGCGAACTGCACCCCCGAGGCATCCATGTGGCCTGGGTCAATATCGACGGTGGTATCCGCAATCCGGACCGGTTTGCAGGGGCCGACACGCCCGACTCGATGCTGGACCCGGATGCCATCGCACGGGAATACATGCATCTGATCCATCAGGACCGCTCGGCCTGGAGCGATGAGCTGACCCTGCGCCCCTGGGTTGAACGGTTCTGAGCGGACAAAAAAAGGCCCGCACAGATGCACGGGCCGTCGAGGTTCACCGGGGGAGATATTACCAGTCCATCGGGCCCTTTTCGTTGAAGGACTCGACAAGAAAATCAATAAATGCCCGCACCTTGGGTTGGGTAAAGCGGCCGGGCGGGTAGACGGCATAGACGCCCTGCACCTCGTCGGGCAGCGACGGCATCGCATCCAGAACCGCACCGGATTTCAGCGCGTCCGCGTACAGGTAGCTGGGCAGATACGCGATCCCCAGCCCGGAGATGGCCGCATTCAACAGCGACTGTCCGTCATTGACGCTCAGCCAGCCTGCTGTGCGCACCTGCCGTTTTTCACCCGAAGGTGCCGTCAGTTTCCACACATTGCCCGAGGATTGGCTGGAGTAGTGCAGCAGCTTGTGTTCGTTCAGGTCGTCGATCTTCTGCGGACGCCCGAATTTCTCGATATAGCTGGGCGCGGCGACCATCCGTTTGACGGTTTCGGTCAGCTTGCGGGCGCGCAGAGTGCTGTCTTCCAACTCACCAATGCGCACGGCAACGTCGAACCCTTCCGAGATCAGTTCAACATAGCGGTTGTTCAGCACCATGTTCACGGTGATGTCCGGGTAGGCGGCCAGAAACTCGGACAGAACCGGTGACAAGTGGTTCACGCCGAAATCCGTGGCCACACTGATCCGGAGAAGACCCGAGGGGGCGGATTGCATCGAGGTCACAAGCGCATCCGCTTCGCCCGCGTCATTCAGCACGCGGCGGGCGCGGTCGTAATAGGCCAGCCCGATCTCGGTGGGGGAAACGCGGCGTGTTGTGCGGTTCAGCAGCCGTGCACCCAGTCGGGCCTCAAGGCTGGACACGTGCTTTGACACAGCCGATTTGGAGATGCCCATCTTCTTGGCCGCGTCGGTGAAGCCACCCTGGTCCACCACATTGGCAAAGGCTTCCATTTCGGTAAGTCGATCCATTCTCGTTCCCCGGGTGCAAAATCTTTGCCTGACTGTCGCCTTCAATCTGGGCGGAAACAGGGCAGACATGGGATAATATCAGGGATTTGAATCAGATCGTTTGCAGATGGGAAACGCGGAAACAATGGTTTCCGGTGCCGCTACAGAGCCTGCAAGACAAGGATTTTCGGTGTTTATGCCCGAATGTGTTAAGATGAGAATGGCAAATTTGTGACCACGGAGGAGATCATGAAAGCCTTGCTTGCCCTAGCTGCCCTGTGCCTGTCCGCAACCCTTGCGCTGGCCGGAGGGGAAACCGCATCCAACCCCGAAGCTAAAGTCTATTTCGTGAATCTGGCCGATGGGGACACCGTTCAATCCCCGGTAATTGTGGTCTTTGGCCTCAGCGGCATGGGCGTGGCTCCCGCCGGGACCGAGAAAGAAAACACAGGCCATCATCACCTGTTGATCGACCGCCCACCGCTGGGTGAGGGCGAAGACGGCGCGGATGAGCTGGCCAATGGTCTGCCCTCGGACGACAACCACCTGCATTTTGGTGGCGGCCAGACCGAGGTGACATTGGACCTCGCCCCGGGTGAGCACACGCTGCAACTGGTGCTGGGCGATGCGGGCCACGTACCGCATGCCACGCCGATTGTGTCCGAGGTGATTACGATTACAGTGGAATAGTTGCCCGGATCGTCCACGAAACCGGTTTACAATAATCTGAATGTCGGAAACTTTGTCGGCCAAAACAGGAGGCCGATATGTCGCTGGAGTTCTTTCTGACATCCTTGATTGTGGTGTTATTGCCGGGAACCGGAGTGATTTACACACTGGCTGTTGGCCTAGGGCGTGGGTTTCGCGCCAGCCTTGCGGCGGCGGCGGGATGCACGTTGGGGATCGTCCCGGCAGCTCTGGCCAGTATCATCGGGCTTGCCGCCCTTTTACATACCAGCGCGCTGGCCTTTCAGATCATAAAGTATCTGGGCGTCCTCTACCTGTTCTATATGGCTTGGGGTATCGTCAAAGAAGGCGGATCTATGGAGGTAAACGCCGAGAAATCCTCGGCGGGTCACCTAAAGATCGCGGTGACCGGAACGCTGATCAATGTTCTTAATCCCAAACTGTCCCTGTTTTTTCTGGCCTTCCTGCCTCAGTTTCTGCCAGCCGGCACGGCGAATGCCGGTATGGAACTGGCCAAGCTGGCCACCGCCTTTATGGCGATGACCTTTGTGGTCTTTGTCGGATACGGTGCCTGTGCAGCGCTTGCACGGGACTACGTCATTCGCAGACCATCCGTGATGGCCTGGATCAAACGGTGTTTCGCGACAGCGTTCGGTGCGCTGGGCATCAAGCTGGCGCTCTCTGAGTGATCAGAGAGCCGCAGCCAGCCGTGTTCCCTGATTGATCGCCCGTTTAGCGTCCAGCTCTGCCGCCACATCCGCACCGCCAATCACATGCGGAGTGATGCCGCGGTCGATCAACGCATCCGCAAGGCTGCGCTGGGACACCTGCCCAGAGCACAGGACAATTGTATCCGCCGCGATCACGGTGGGGTCAGTGCGTTCTTCGCCAAAGCTGATATGCAGGCCATCCGCGTCAATGCGCTCGTAATTCACGCCGCCGACGAAATTGACGTCTTTCATCTTCAGCGTTGCGCGGTGAATCCAGCCGGTCGTCTTGCCCAGCCCTTTGCCATGCGCCTGTTTCTTGCGTTGCAGCAGAGTGACGTCGCGCGCAGGGGCTTCGGGTTGCGGGCCTTCCGGCGCCAGCCCCGAGCGGTGCTGTTCCGGGTCGGTCACGCCCCATTCCTTCATCCAGGCGGGCAGGTCGGTGGTGACGCTGTGGCCGTTCTCCAGCAGGAATTCCGACACGTCGAACCCAATACCGCCTGCGCCGATCACGGCAACGGATTTGCCGACTTCGGCCTTGTCGCGCAGCACGTCTATATAGCTGATGACGTTCGCACGCTCCTGCCCCGGAATCTGCGGGTCGCGGGGGGTGACACCAGTGGCGATGATCACCTCGTCAAATCCGGTCAGGTCGTCGGCGCCAACCTCGCGGTTCAGCTCCACCTTGACGCCCAGATCGGCCATCATGGTGCGGTACCAATCGACCAGACCCCAGAATTCTTCCTTGCCCGGCACCTGTTTGGCCATGTTCAGCTGACCGCCCATCTCGGCGGCGCGGTCGAACAGGGTCACGTCATGGCCACGCTGGGCGGCGGTCATCGCGGTGGACAGGCCCGCCGGACCCGCGCCGACGATCGCAACGGTCTTCGGCGTCTCGGCCCTGCCAATCTCCAGCTCGGTCTCGTGGCAGGCGCGCGGGTTGACCAGGCAGGAGGTCAGCTTGCCGCTGAAGGTGTGGTCCAGACAGGCCTGATTGCAGGCGATACAGGGCGCGATCTGCGCGGACTGACCGGCACTTGCCTTGTTCACGAAATCCGCATCCGCCAGCATCGGGCGCGCCATTGACACCATGTCGGCGCAGCCGGTGGACAGAACTTCTTCGGCAACCTCGGGCGTGTTGATCCGGTTCGAGGTGATCACCGGTATGCCGACCTTGCCCATCAGCTTTTTGGTCACCCAGGCAAAGGCCGCACGCGGCACGCTGGTGGCAATGGTGGGAATACGGGCCTCATGCCAGCCGATGCCGGTGTTGATGATCGTGGCCCCGGCCTGCTCGATCCGCTGGGCCAGTTCCACCACCTCTTCGTGGGTTGAGCCATTGGGGATCAGGTCGATCATCGACAGGCGGTAGATGATGATGAAATCGGTGCCCACGGCCTCACGTGTGCGGCGCACCACCTCGATGGGCAGGCGCATCCGGTTTTCATAGGACCCACCCCAGCGGTCGGTGCGTTTGTTGGTATGGGTCACGAGGAACTGGTTCAGGAAATACCCCTCGGACCCCATGATTTCGACCCCGTCATAACCGGCCTTCCGGGCCAGAACGGCGGCGTTCACGATGTCGCTGATCTGTTTCTCGATCCCTTCTTCGTCCAGCTCATTCGGCGGAAAGGGGGAAATCGGAGACTTCACCGGGCTGGGCGCCACGCATTTGGGACCATAGGCATAGCGGCCTGCGTGCAGGATCTGCATGGCGATCTTGCCGCCCGCCTCGTGCACCCGCTGGGTGACGATCGAGTGGTTCGCCACTTCTTTGTCGTTGGTCATCATTGACGCGCCGGGCAGAACCGATCCTTCGAGGTTCGGGCCAATCCCACCCGTCACCATCAGCGCCACGCCGCCACGGGCCCGGTCGGCATAAAACTCAGCCACGCGGTTCCAGTCGCCGGTTTCTTCCAGCCCCGTGTGCATCGAGCCCATCAGGACGCGGTTCTTCAACGTGGTAAAGCCCAGATCCAGCGGGGCCAGCATGTTTGGGTACGCAGTCATGGCGAACTCTCCCTCCCGATTCTTCGGTGTTAGATTGACGTTCACGTCACCTTTGTCACGCAGAACCTAACGTCACACCCTTTGCTGTTCCTGAACCGCTTGATACAGAGTTGCCAGAGCAATGTACGAGGCCGCGCATGACCCCCGAAGAAATCGCCAAACTGCCCTATCGCCCCTGCGTCGGGCTGATGCTGATGAACGCCGAGGGCAAGATCTTCGTTGGCCAGCGCAATGACCGCCACGCGGATGCCTGGCAAATGCCTCAGGGTGGTGTGGACAAGGGCGA
The DNA here is from genome assembly GCF_059609725.1 of Ruegeria sp. YTSC199. Lineage (NCBI taxonomy): Bacteria > Pseudomonadati > Pseudomonadota > Alphaproteobacteria > Rhodobacterales > Roseobacteraceae > Ruegeria > Ruegeria sp. YTSC199. The sequence goes on along the minus strand of NZ_JBXWMF010000016.1, from coordinate 59,933 downwards.
AGCCCCCCGCGATGCGGCCCTGCGCGAGCTGTGGGAAGAAACCGGCGTCACCGCCGATCTTGTTGAGGTTTTGGCCGAGACCGACGGTTGGCTGCCCTACGATTTGCCCCACGACATTGTGCCAAAGATTTGGAAAGGTCGCTATCGCGGGCAGGAGCAGAAATGGTTCCTGCTGCGCTTCATCGGCAGCGACGATCAGATCAACATCGAAACAGACCACCCGGAATTCACCCGCTGGAAATGGCAGGAACCCGGCAAGCTGATTGATGAGATCGTGCCGTTCAAGCGTGAAGTGTACGCGCAAGTGGTGGACGCGTTTGACAGCCATCTGGGCTAAGGGACCCTCTTCGGTCCGCTGCTCACCCCGCGACAACTTGCTGTGATGGGGCGTGGTTCGGGTTTCGGCACATCTCTAGCTTGGAGGGCATGAAGGACACTGCCCAAGCCCAACCCGTCATCGATCCCACCGGACGCAAATTCAACGGCACGGACCAGCGCGCACTATTGCGTGGTGGGCTGCAAAGCTGCGGGGAATACGGTGCGGGCCAGACGGCGGGGCGTTTTTTTCCCATCGCCTGCGTCGCGCTTGAGGTCACGCAGCGCTGCAATCTGGACTGCACGCTGTGTTACCTCTCGGACCGGGCCGAGATGACCTATGATCCGCCGCTCTCGGTTCTGTTTGCGCGGTTGGCGACGATCCGTAGCCACTACGGCACCGGGGTTTCGGTGCAACTGACGGGGGGTGACCCGACCTTGCGAAAGGTCGAGGACCTTGCAACGCTGTGCCGTGAAATCCGGCGGTTGGGGATGCGGTCCTGTCTGATGACCAACGGCATCCGCGCCAGCCGGGCGTTTCTGACGCGACTGGCAGCAGCGGGGCTGGACGATGTGACCTTTCACGTGGACATGACACAGGAACGCAAAGGGTTCCGCAACGAGATTGAGCTGAACACCGTCCGCCACGCTTATATCCGCCGGGCACGCGGACTGGGGCTGCGTATTCTTTTCAATACGACCGTTTTCGGTGGCAATTTCGATGACCTCCCGGCCTTGGCGCGTTTCCTGCGGGATCGCCCCGAGGTTGCCTTTGTCTCGTTTCAGATGCAGGCCGACACCGGGCGCGGCGTCCTGCGTGCGCGACCTGATGCGATCACGCAGGACAGCGTCGCACGTGCGGTCGAGGCGGGTTATGAGGCGCCGCTGCATTTCGGCACGGCTGCGGTGGGGCATTCCAAATGCAACCGCTATGCCAGTGTTGTCACCGCCGGAGGCCGCGCGGAGTCGTTGTTGTCAAACCGGCGTCTGGTGCATCGGGTGATGGCCGCCTTGGAAGCAGCGGACGACCAGCAGGATGCCCATATCCGAATTCGACCCAAACTGCTGCGCGCGATCCGGTGTCACCCTTTGCTGGCGTTGCGCGCTCTGGCACATTTGGCAGTTAGCGTGGCGCGTCTGGGGCCGGGTTTATTGCGTGGTCCGGTACGGCGGCAGGCGGTTTTCATTCACAACTTCATGGCGGCGGATGCGTTGGATGACGACCGCTGTGCCTCGTGCGTGTTCATGGTAGCGACGGCGAATGGCCCCTTGTCGATGTGCGTGCATAATGCCCAGCGCGATCAGCATCTGACCAGCCCGGACCGGATTGACGGACCCACCGGACCAAGCTGGTGGAACGCGGCTGTGCCCCGTTTGTCTGCGCGTTCGGACTTGCCCGAGTTGAGCGACCCGGCGTCGGCGCCGCTCAAACGGTTGAAGGGCCAGATGCGGGTTCTGCGCCAGACCCAAAAGGACACCTCATGAAAAAGCTGTTGATCCTTGTGTTGCTTCCTCTGCTGGCCGCCTGCGCCAGTGTCGAACGTCTGGCTCTGCCCGCGCCTGAGGCGCTGTCGGGGAAACCTCTGACCCGCTTTGCGTCATCTCCGGGGCAGCAGGTCGATCACCGCGACTGGAGCATCTTCCTGTCCCGCTATATCGCGCCGGACTTGGATGGTGTGAACCGGATGGCTTACGGGCAGGTGACGCGGGCGGATCGAGTTCGGTTAGTTGACTATCTGGCAGATCTGCAAGCCGTTGACCCGACGCGGCTGACCCGTGATCAGCAATTGGCGTATTGGATCAACCTGTATAACGCCGTGACGGTGGAGGTGATCCTAGAAAACTACCCCGTCGCCTCGATCCGCGACATCAAGAACGGTCCGTTGTCCATCGGTCCCTGGAACCGACCGCTGGTGCAGGTTGGTGATCAAACGCTGACCCTGAACGATATCGAGCATCGTATCATCCGACCCACTTTCGATGAACCGCGCATTCACTACGCATTGAACTGCGCCGCTGTGGGGTGCCCAAACCTAATGGACCGCGCTTGGCAGGCCGAGACGCTGGAGCGTGACTTTGCCGCTGCCGAGCGCGCCTATATCAACGATCCGCGCGGAGTCCGGTTTGACGAACGCGGAGGACTGATCCTGTCGAAGATCTACATCTGGTTCAGAGAGGATTTCGGACGCGATGAACGCGCAGTGATCGCCAAAATCACTGAAGCGGCAGAACTGAACCTGCAGGCACGGCTAAATGAAACATCGCGCGTGTCTGCATATGAGTACAATTGGGCGCTTAACGACGCAACTGTCGCGGAATAACAGTGATTCAGAGCGATTCTTGAAGAAACTTTGTCGATGCGCGTTGACCCGGAAACACACAAACAGAGGCCGCAAATGAGGTGCAGCAGGCTTCCGAAGTGGTTACTGAAGGCTGCTTTGTTAGCTTTGAACAACGTTAAAGTCCTCTAAACACAAAATTTTTACTGCAAAAGTGTCCAAAATGTGGCACGGTGCGCTGAGGTGTACTTTGTTTTCGTATGAAGTTTTGAAGCGGGGGAAACGTAGTGAGTGTTCTGAGACTATGTAAGGTTGCCACGGTGGCAGTCTGTTTAACGGCTGGATCCGCTTATGCCTCAACCGTTAATTTCTTGGTTGGTGCGGGATCAGGCACAACTTCCACGTCCAGTTGTACCAATTGTACTTTGACCATAACTCCAAACGCATCGTTGGTTGGTACGGCATTCTCGCTCGGCGCAGGGGAAACAGAGCGTGTGGCTTTGTTTGATGTTCTTTTGAGCGACGCTGGCCTTATCTCGGGCGGTGAGTTTGAGGTGGATACCACCTTAGCATTTGATATCCCGGGTGGATCAATCAGTAGTTCGGGTGATGCCGATTTCATTAGCTTTTTTGGCTTCATTTCTCTCGGCACTTTGGATTGGACGCAAAGCGCGTTTAATGTTGCCTTTGGAAACGGAGGTTTGTACAGCGTCGCGCTCGAAGAGGGCATCGGATTAGTGTTGGGCAAATCCAAAACAATCTATGCGGACGTGACTTTGGAAGTCTCACCGGTTCCGCTGCCAGCGCCATTTCTGCTGCTTTTAGGTGGCATCGGCGGACTTGGTGTAATGCGTATGCGCCGGAAGAGGTCATCTGCCTCACCCGCGTGATGTCATACGCCTTAATAAACTGCGCAGCGGTTCACCATTAACTGTGAGCCGCTCGTTTCGTTTTTGGAAGGCAAGTTCTTAGGGCGATCTGGTCGCTCAGAACAGACTTGACGCGTTACTCAAAATTCAGCCCAACCAATCGGTTGGGCCAACGCGTTTCAATATTCTTTAAGTAGCAAGTTGCGATGGGTCTTGTGCCCAAGACCCACCGTGGCTTCTGCGAACTTACAGCAACCCTTCGGCGCGCAGCAGTTCCTGCATGTTAGCCTCGGGGCGCGGGCCGATATGGCTGATCACCTCGCGGGCGCAGACATTGCCGATTTTCGCGCAGGTCTCGTAATCGCGGCCCGTGGCCATGCCGAACAGGAACCCGGCGGCAAACTGATCGCCCGCGCCGGTTGCGTCCACCGGCACCACTTTTTCCACCGGAACGTCAATGCGCTGACCGTTATGCAGAACGGTCACACCGTCTCCCGAGCGGGTGCAGACGACCAGAGGGCAAATCTCGGCTGTTTTCGCCAGCGCCTCCTCCAGGTCGTCGGTTTCGAACAACGATTTGATCTCGGCCTCGTTACCGATCACGAAATCTAGTTCATTCTCGATCAGCAGCAGGAAATCGACCCGGTGGCGTTCAACACAGAACGGGTCCGAAATGGCGATGCCGGTCTTGCCGCCGCCCTTGTGGCAATCGCGCGCGGCCTCAAGAAAGGCAGCTTTGCCCTTTTCCTTGTCGAACAGGTAACCCTCAAGGAACATGATCTGGCTTTTGCCTGCCACGTCACTGGAAACGTCTGCCGAGGATAGCTCGGACGAAATCCCCAGGTAGGTGTTCATCGATCGCTCGCCATCGGGTGAAACAAAGATCATCGAACGCGACGTCGGCAGTTCCCCGCCCGGTACCGGAGGGTTCACGAAGTCCACGCCATCCTCGTTCATCGCATCCGCATAGAACCGGCCCAGGGCGTCGTCATGTACCCGGCCGATGAACGCCGCATCCAGACCCAGCGCACCGGCCCCGGCGATGGTGTTGGCCACGGACCCACCCGGCGTCTGCACCCGGCCTTCCATCGAGGCATACAGAACTTCGCCGCGTTCCTGCTCGATCAGTTGCATGATGCCTTTTTCGATGCCCATAAGTTCCAGGAAACTGTCATCGGCCTGAGAAATCACGTCCACAACGGCATTGCCGATGCCAACAAGCTGGTAGGTTTTCATAGATTCTTGTCCTCAAATTCGCAGAGATCGCGGATGATACAAGTCCCGCACATGGGTTTGCGGGCTTTGCAGTGATAGCGGCCATGCAAAATCAGCCAGTGATGTGCATGGAGCTGGAAATCGGTTGGGATGTTATCCTCAATGGCGCGTTCGACCGCGTCCACATGCTTGCCGGGGCAGATGCCGGTACGGTTGCCGACGCGGAATATATGCGTGTCCACCGCCTGCGCCGGGTATCGCCACCACATGTTCAGCACCACATTGGCCGTCTTGCGCCCGACACCCGGCAGCGATTGCAGTGCAGCGCGGGAATTGGGCACTTCGCCATCGTAATCTTCTACCAGTATCCGGCTGAGTTTGATGACGTTCTTTGCCTTCTGGCGGAACAGTCCGATGGTTTTGATATGCTCGATCAGACCCTCTTCGCCCAGATCCAACATCTTTTGTGGCGTGTCGGCGATCTTGAACAACTCTTTGGTTGCCTTGTTTACCCCCGCATCGGTCGCCTGCGCCGACAGCGCTACGGCCACGACCAGAGTATAGACGTTCACGTGGTCCAGCTCGCCCTTGGGTTCGGGGTCGGCCTGGTGAAAGCGGGTAAAGATCTCGCGGATCTTGTGATATCCGAGTTGTTTTGCCATCCGGGCCTTAATGCCGCCCGAGGGGCCGTGACACAAGCCCAAAGCCAATGCGCATGTTCCGGGTCGCGGGGGCGTGTCCCGCGCGCTATGCTTTATTCCAGACAATGAGGTGAGAGACATGAACGTCCAGACCCCTGAAAGCGGCTATCACTACAACGTCATGCGGCGCGCGATCGAGTTGATTGATCAGGGCGGCGAGAGCCTCAGCCTTGAGGAACTGGCCCGCCAGATGGACATGAGCCCGGCCCATTTCCAGCGCCTGTTTTCGCGTTGGACCGGTGTGTCGCCGAAACGCTACCAACAATACTTAACACTGGGCCACGCCAAGGCACTGCTGCGCGAACGTTTCACCACGCTCGAGACCGCGCATAATGTTGGCCTTTCGGGCAGTGGCCGTCTGCACGATCTGTTCCTGAAATGGGAATCCATGAGTCCCGGTGAATACGCCCGCAAGGGAGCAGGCCTAACAATCTACTGGGGCTGGTTCGAAAGCCCGTTCGGCCCGGCGTTGGTCATGGGTACAGACAAAGGCATCTGCGGCATGGCTTTCGGAGCCGAGACCGGCGAGGAAGAGGCGATGGAAGACATGCTGTTCCGCTGGCCGCAGGCGGAGTTCGTTGAGGATCCGATGCGCCTGCGCCCATGGGTCCTCAGCGCCTTTGGTGCAGCCAGTGACCGGCTGGAGCCGACGCCTTTGTTCCTGATCGGTTCGCCCTTGCAGATCAAAGTTTGGGAAGCGCTGATGCACATCCCATCCGGTCAGGTCACAACCTATTCCGAGATCGCGGAACGGGTGGGCTCGCCGCAAGCGGTGCGCGCTGTGGGCACAGCGGTCGGGCGCAACCCGGTCAGCTGGCTGATCCCGTGCCACCGCGCTTTGCGAAAGTCCGGCGGCCTGGGCGGTTATCACTGGGGTCTGCCGGTAAAGCGCGCAATGTTGGCCTATGAGGCTGCGCAGGCGGATGCCTGATTGACAGATGGCCTGGCCGGTGCCAAAGATCGCGGCAGGTTTGGGTCCCCTGCCGTTCGCGGCCTTAGGCTTTGGTGAAACCCTGTCGAAAATCATCTGTTGCCCTTTCACGGCGCGCGGATGGCAATGCGAACCCCGTCCATTTTCTCGCGCCCGTTCAAGGAAACGAGGCAGATGATGAATGAAACTACTTCTATTGCTCCGCTTGAGGAGCTTAAAGCGCAGGCAAAACGCTTGCGCCGAAAACTGCTGGGTGAAGGCGTCCAGATATCCCACAGCAAAGCTCTGGAACTGATCGCACACCAATATGGTGTCCGCGACTGGAATACCCTTCATGCGCAGGCTGGGAACCGGATGCACCTGCGCGTGGGTGATCGTGTTTCCGGGCGCTACCTGGGTCAGCCTTTTACTGCCGAAATCCGTGGGATGACTATGTTAGGCGATGGCTCCCACCGCCGTCTGACGCTGCAATTTGACGAACCGGTTGATGTTGTCCGGTTCGACAGTTTTTCATCCTTTCGGCAGCGAGTGACGGGTGAAATAGGGTGGGATGGACGATCTGCTCGGCAAACATCGGACGGCGAACCGCAACTTGTGGTGCGTCCGGAATAAAAAAGGGCGAGGCACAAGGCCTCTCCCGGTTCTTCAGAGATCTGGGATTGGCCTATTCCGCTGCCCAGCCACCGACGGCTTTAACCTCAAGGAAATCCTCGAGACCAAAAACACCGCCTTCACGCCCGTGCCCGGATTGTTTCATTCCCCCGAACGGAGACCCTGCGCCGCGTGATTGGCCGTTCATTTCCACCATGCCGGATCGCAACACGCGGGCCATGCGGTTGGCACGTGCGCCGTCCTGCGTCTGGACATAGTTGGTCAGGCCATAGGGCGTATCATTGGCAATCTCGACCGCTTCTTCCTCGGTGTCGAAGGGCATCATGGTCAGAACCGGACCAAAGATCTCTTCGCGGGCGATGGTCATCTGGTTGTTTGCATCGGCAAAAACCGTGGGTCGCACATAGTAGCCCTTGTTCAGACCCTCGGGCCGACCGGTGCCGCCCGCAACCAAACGGGCCCCTTCGTCGATGCCTTTCTGGATCAGTTCCTGAATCTTGGTCCATTGGACCTCATTGACCACTGGTCCGATATGGCGGCCTTCTTCCAGTGCCGGTCCGACCTTGACCATATTTGCCACCTCGGCAGCTGTCTCAACCGCCTGATCATAGATCGGCCGCTGCACCAGCATCCTGCTGGGGGCGTTACAGCTTTGACCGGTGTTCTGCATCATGTGCAGTACGCCGCGTTTGACGGCCTTTTCATCCGCATCCGCAAAGACCACGTTCGCGCCCTTGCCACCCAGTTCCAGATGCACTTTCTTCAGCGTCTCGGCCGCGTTTTTGGAAATTGCCGTGCCAGCGCGGGTCGAACCCGTAAAGCTGACCATATCCACATCCGGATGCGTCGACAGTTGCGACCCCACGCCGACACCATCGCCGTTGACCAGGTTGAACACTCCGGCCGGGAAGCCGGCGGCGTCCATCATCTCGGCAAAGATCATCGCGTTCAGCGGGCTTTGCTCCGAGGGCTTCAGCACCATTGTACATCCCGCGATCGCTGCTGCTCCAACCTTGAGCGTGATCTGGTTCATCGGCCAGTTCCACGGCGTGATCAGGGCGGCAACACCGACGGCCTCATAGATGATACGGTCATTGGGGGCGTGGTCGCCCAGTGGGCGTTCGAACTGAAACGCCTTGGCGGCGCTGATGAAGTTCTTCAGGTGATATATCCCGGCGCCCGATTGCGCGCTGCGCGACAGGTCCAGCGGCGCGCCCATCTCAAGCGACATGGCCTGCGCCAGATCCTCGGACCGGGTCAGATAAATCTCGGCCAGTTTTTCGACCAATGCGATCCGGTCGGCGACCGGTGTGCCCATCCAGCCGGGCAGGGCCGCCTTGGCGGCGGCGACGGCGGCATCCGTATCCGCCTTGGCGCCCAGAGAAATCACTGCGCAGGGCTCCTCGGTCGAGGGGTTGATCACGTGAAAATCATTGGCAGCCGATGGGGCGACCCACTGGCCGTTGATGTAAAAATCGCGTTTTTCGATCATGGTGCATCCTCCTGATCCAGTGGCCCGAAATCGGTACGTTGTGGCCACTCTGGCACCAGCGCCGAGGCGCGGCAAGTGATAATTTGATCAAATTTTTTCACGCTCACAGACGGTTTAACAATTACGCAAAGTGTTTAGGTTTACGACAACCGACTCGGTTTTTCACAGAAAAGGAGATTCACAATGGGTTTGCGCATCAACGATACGGTTCCGAATTTCACCGCAGAAACGGATCAGGGCACCATTCAGTTCCATGACTGGATCGGTGACAGCTGGGCCATCCTGTTTTCGCACCCCAAGGATTTCACCCCTGTCTGCACCACCGAGTTTTCGGCTGTGGCGCAGCTGAACGACGAATGGGCGGCGCGGGGGACCAAGGTGATTGGTGTATCGGTGGACAATGTCGAGGACCACAAGAAGTGGAAGAAAGACATCGAAGAATACGGCAAGGCCAACCCGGGCTTCCCGATCATTGCCGATGACGGGCTGGCCGTATCCAAGGCCTTCGACATGCTGCCCGCCGAGGCTTACCTGCCCGATGGCCGCACTCCTGCGGACAGCGCCACAGTGCGGTCGGTCTTTATCATTGGTCCGGACAAACAGTTAAAGCTGTCGATGACCTATCCGATGACCGTGGGCCGGAATTTTGCCGAAATCCTGCGCGCTCTGGACGGGCTGCAGATGTCGGCCAAAGGCGTGGCGACTCCGGCCAACTGGATGCCGGGTGAGGATGTGATCATTCCGCCTTCGGTATCGAATGACGAAGCAACAGAAAAGTTCGGCGAGTTCGAGACCATCTTCCCCTATCTGCGCAAGACCAAGGCACCGTCGTAAAGCGAGGCCGGGACAGGGGGGTGTCTGCCCCCCAATCGCACCACCTCGCGACTTCCCCGTAGGTGTTTTCAGCCAGGTGAAGCAGGTGGGCGCTGCGGGTGCAGGTGGAGCTGCGCCCGATAAGTCGCGCGTTTGACTTCGCGGGTCAGCTTGTCTGACAGCGGCGGTTTGGTCTGGATGGTCGAGCCGCCGATTTCGCCCGCAACCTCCTGATTACCGCTGCCTTGCAGGGCGTGGATGGGCTGGCCGGTCAGCCAGTGCATCTGCAGGAATGTATCCACCGGTCGGTCGATCTGATTGGTGGCGGCCAACAGGCGTTCGGCGGCGCGCCGTCCCACCACCTGACACACGCATTGCAGACCGATCACCCTGGGTAGAATCAGGCGCAACCCGTTCTGCTCGGCCAAGATTTGGGCGGGCACCTCGCGTTGTTTCACTGGGATACGGATATAGTGATCTGGGGTGGCGATCGGGGTCAGCATGTCAAGCGCCTCGGCCATGCGGTCCGGGTCGATGCGCAGGTCGTCTTCCGTGATGATGGCCAGATCGATCTTTTCCTCAACCAGCTTGCGCCAGATGCGGCGGTGGCTTTCGAAAACACCAATCTCGGCTGGACGCAGGGCAAAGGGGTAGCGCGGCCGGTGCAGGTTTCCCGGATACAGTTGGACCCCGGCGATCTGATCCGGGTCGCGACCGTTCACGGCCTCGAACAGTTCGGCATTGGGCAGGTCGGCGCACAATTGGTCGGCATTGGGCCGCCGGACCGTGCTGGAAGACATATGGATGACAAAGGAACGCATGTTCCCGTGCATAGAACACGGGAACAGGGGGGGAAAGAGAAACCGGAGAGGAACGCCTCCCCCGTGCACTCAGAAACCGTAGCGCAGGCCGACATTGACACTGAACGCGTCGATATCGTCTTCGACCGTTCCGGTGGAAGCACCGTTGGCGGCCAGACGTTCGGACGAAACGTCAAAGGCGCGGGAATAACGGGTGTCCAGTGTTAGCGCGACGTTCGAGTTGATCTCGTAGGCAACACCGGCGATGATCTGCGCCGCGAAGTTTGTATCGCTGTCATCCAGTGCCACGCCCGGACCATAAACGAAATCCACATCGGAATAGGTGGCACCCAGGCCAAGGCCGACATAGGGTGTGAAGGCTCCGGCCTGTTTGAAATCGACCAAAACGTTGGCGAACAGCGAGGTCTGCGTAACGTCGCCCGAGACGTTGCCCTCGGCACTTGGACCGTTGCCCGAGAAGTTCACGCCGTCCACGTCGCTGTCGCGGTAGGACAGTTCCAGTTCAACCCGCGTGCCGAACCGGTCGTTGGACCATTGCGGGATTTCAGTCCCGACCGCGATGCCCACCCCGTAGCCGGACTCAAAATCCGTATCCACCGACTGCGACGACCCGTTGACCGTGCCGCTGAAGTCGCTGTCCTGCAGTTGGCTGTAACCGGCGAAGCCATGAATATACAGGCCTTCCGACAAGCTTTGCGCGGCCAATCCCGATGCGCTGATCGTCAGGGCCGCCGAGGCCAAAATGAGACGCGTAACCATAACCATGTCCTTTGTTCCGAGTTTGGTATGGCGCACATGTGGGCGATGCCGGCAGGAAGGAAAGACGCGAGACCTTCACTTCGTTTCACAGGTTTTTTTGCTCCTGTGAGTGAATAAGCCAGCCAGTGGCACGGAGCCGTGGCCGACGAGATCAGGGCGCTGAATTCGGCTCCTCGGATCTCTGTTTGATCAGTGGTTCGGACAGCAATTCATCAATGAAAAAGCTGAGCAACTGCAGCCGTCCGGCAACGCCTGCCTTACGGTACACTGCAGCGCTTTGGGCTTTGATTGTGCCCTCTTTGGTCTGTCGCAATCGGGCGATTTCGGCAATGGACAAACCTTTGATCGACAACAAGGCAACGTCGCGTTCGGCTTCGCTGAGGTTCCAGTCACCGAATTGGGTATCGATGAGCTGTGCAAACGCGCCTTGCGCCACGCTCAACTGCCGCTGCAACTGGCGCACACGCCTGTTCTGGGATCGGATCAGTGTGACGGTCGCGGCAAGGCCTCCGATCAGGGCCAGTGCCAGAATCAGCTCAAAACTGTGCAGGTGACGAAAGCCCGCGCTTTCACCTCCGGTCCAGTCCAGTATCGCGTCGGTCATGAAAAAGGCGGCGCAGACAGCCTGCACCACCAAAAGGAGCCAAAGCAATGACGTTTGAGAATGCTTCATGCGGCCCCTGCGAAATCATCCGATCAGTCGTCGTCCGTTTCAAGCTCGATGGCGGTCACCACGCCGTCGGTCTTGGACAGGACCAGTTCAGTCTCCACGCCATCTTTGAGAAGTTCAACCTCGATCTCGCCGTCTTCGAACTCGATTTCTTCGATCTGGTACCCTTGTGCTTCAAGGGTCGTACGGATGTCAGCCTCGGTGGTACCTAGCTTGTCACCCAGCCCGACATTAGCGAGAGCAAGAACGGGCGCGGTTGCGATCAATCCAGTCAGAGTCAGCAGTTTCAACGTTTCCATATCGCATCTCCTTTTTTGCGTTGTGGCGATGCGAATGAGCTGGGGGTGATGCGATAGTGTTGCGATTGGCTTTTGGTTGAAAGGTCGGGAATTGAACAAAGGTTTATGAGGGAAACCAGGCTTCAGCGAAACCCTCCCAACCAGGGCACCGTGCCACAAAAAAGGCCCCGTCGGTTCCGCCGGGGCCTTCGTCACTTGAAAAAGGGTGCAGATTACTCTGCGCTTTCCTCTTTCTTTTCTTTCTTCTCGGGAACGATCTCTTCGCCGGTTTCCTGATCGACAACTTTCATCGACAGGCGGACCTTGCCGCGATCGTCAAAGCCCAGCAGCTTGACCTTTACTTCCTGACCTTCCTTCAGAACATCCGACGGATGGTTCAGGCGGCGGTTTTCGATCTGGGACACGTGGACCAGACCGTCGCGCTTGCCAAAGAAGTTCACGAAAGCGCCGAAGTCGACGATCTTGACCACTTTACCGGTGTAGACCTGACCTTCTTCCGGCTCAGCCACGATCGAGTGGATCATGTCGTAAGCTTTCTGGATCGATTCCCCATCGGGCGAGGCGATCTTGATGACGCCGTCGTCGTTGATGTCGACCTTGGCACCCGAAACCTCGACGATCTCGCGGATGACCTTACCGCCCGAACCGATCACTTCACGGATCTTGTCGGTTGGGATGTTCATTGTTTCGATGCGCGGCGCGTGGACCGAGAATTCGTTGGTCTCGGACAGGGCTTTGCCCATCTCACCCAGGATGTGCATCCGGCCGTCCTTGGCTTGCGCCAGGGCTTTCTCCATGATCTCAGGCGTGATGCCCGCGACCTTGATGTCCATCTGCAGCGAGGTAATGCCGTTTTCGGTACCCGCCACCTTGAAGTCCATGTCGCCCAGGTGGTCTTCGTCACCCAGAATGTCCGACAGGATGGCGTAATCGCCGTCATCTTCCAGGATCAGGCCCATGGCCACACCGGCAACCGGTGCTTTCAGCGGAACGCCCGCATCCATCATCGACAGCGAACCGCCGCAGACAGACGCCATCGAGCTGGATCCGTTGGATTCAGTGATCTCCGACACGATGCGGATCGTGTAGGGGAAGTCGGTCGCCGCAGGCAGAACCGCCTGAAGCGCGCGCCATGCCAGCTTGCCGTGGCCGATCTCACGACGGCCGGGGCCACCTACGCGGCCAACTTCACCAACCGAATACGGAGGGAAGTTGTAGTGCAGCAGGAAGTTAGATTTGAAGTTGCCATGCAGGGCGTCGATGAACTGTTCATCGTCACCGGTGCCCAGCGTGGTTACGGCCAGCGCCTGTGTTTCACCACGGGTGAACAGGGCGGAACCGTGGGTCCGGGGCAGCATCGAGGTCTCGGCCACGATCGAACGGATATCGGTGGTCGAGCGACCATCGATCCGCTTGCCGCCTTTGACGACGTCGCCGCGCAGAATGCCGGCTTCCAGCTTTTTCATCGCGGAACCGAGGTTGCCGTCTTCCAGCTGCTCTTCGGTCAACGCTTCTTTGATCGCTTCGCGGGCAGCGGCAACAGCAGCGGTGCGCTCCTGCTTGTCAGTGATCGCGAATGCGGCGCGCATCTGCTCTTCACCGGCAGCCTTAACGGCGGCATACAGTTCCGAGTAATCCGGCGCCTGGAAGTCGAACGGCTCTTTCGCGGCTTCTTCGGCCAGCGAGATGATCAGGTCGATGACCGGCTGAATCTGCTCATGCGCAAAGTTCACAGCGCCTAGCATTTCCGCCTCGGACAGCTCGTACGCTTCCGATTCCACCATCATCACGGCGTCTTTGGTGCCGGCTACAACCAGATCCAGACGCTGTTCAGGGTTCAGGCGCAGGTCCTGCATGTCGTCGACGGTCGGGTTCAGGATGTATTCGCCATCCTCAAAACCAACGCGGGCACCGGCGATCGGGCCCATGAACGGCGCGCCGGAGATGGTCAGCGCAGCCGACGCTGCGATCATTGCGACGATGTCGGGGTCGTTGACCAGATCGTGGCTCAGCACGGTGCACATCACCAGTACTTCGTTCTTGAAGCCGTCAACAAACAGCGGGCGGATCGGACGGTCGATCAGACGCGCGGTCAGCGTCTCTTTTTCGGTCGGGCGCGCCTCGCGCTTGAAGAAGCCACCCGGAACCTTACCGGCGGCATAGTATTTTTCCTGATAGTGGACGGTCAGCGGGAAAAAGTCCTGACCCGGTTTTTGAGCCCGCGCAAAGGTCACGTTTGCCATGACGCTGGTTTCGCCCAGCGTGGCAATCACGCTGCCGTCCGCCTGACGGGCAACCTTGCCGGTTTCCAGTGTGAGCGTCTCTTCGCCCCACTGCATAGATTTCTTCGTTACATCAAACATATGCGTATCCTAGATGGGAGCACTCCCGCCCCTGCGGGTCTCCCGTTTGCTTGGCGGCCCCATTGCCGCCGACCCCATTTTACTTTCGTCTGAGTGCCAGGGTCAGGGCACAACGTCTCAGATGCAGCGCGCATACATGAGATTGCGGTCAAAGGAAAGGGAAACCGCATGGCATATAACGCCGATAAGCCTCGGAATGGCGCGATCGCGGCCTAAAGAGATCCCTCACGCGATTTACGCAACGCACGGATGTCTTGCGCGGGTTCCGCCTCGGGCGTCTGTGCCGGGTGTTCTGCGTGGAGTTTCTCGGACTTTAGAAACGCCAGTGCCGAGATTGACCAGAGCCAGGAATACAGCCACAGCAACGCCCCGCTTGCGGCGATGCCTCTTAGAATGATCTCAAGGTCGAAATCTGGCAAACTCTGTGTCGTAAGGATCGAGACAACCGAAACAAGGATCGGCAACAGGGCGTACAAGGCTGTGAAAAAACCGAAATAGAGCTGCAAGAAGATCGATGCAAAAAACACGCAGAACAGTGGAACAAAGCTGCGTCCGAACCCGTTGAAAAACGCGTGACTTGGAGCTCGGCGACCAGCGGAATGCGCAGCGCTGGCAACGGGCACGGCCATGGCTGCGTAGAACGCGGCCAGTACGATGGACATAACGATCAGACTGCTGCCTAAGGCGATGAATGCAAATGCAATTTGCGTGGATTTCGCGGCATCCTGAATTGCGGCCTAGGACAGAGGCTCTCCCACTTGCCACATGGCAAAAGCCATCGCGGATAAATTGACGACAAGAGCCAGTATGGTCAGTACCGCAGCACAGAACAACCCATACATCATCGAGTACAGGGCCATGGCTCGGTAATCCGTGTGTCGTTTGTCCCCTTTCAGTTCCAGGGCTGTACGTATCCCGAACAGAGTGAAAAAAGCCGTTGTGACCGGCTCGCTGATATGCCCGGCCATCCCGAGTGTGAAAACTCCCAGAACGGTCCAAACAACCATTGATGCAAGGCTGATCACAAGTACGGGGACGATCATGCACAGTGTTACGCGGAACGACAGCAGAAGAGAATTGAGGATGAGCATTATGGGGGCGGACTGTAAATCAGGTTTTTCTGGCGTGCGCGACGAAATCTCTGGCGGGTCAATTCCGTCGTTCAAACACCACTATCAACGAAAGGCAATAGTGCAGAGAACTACCCAAAGGTGAGTTGCTTGCAAGCGAAAAAGGGGCGCGCGTTGAATGAGGTTCCGGGTACCAGCACCCAAGGGTGTGAACCCGGGATTTGGTGTGCAGGATCGGTTTGCCTGTCAGCCAGGCGTTCCAAAAAGTTGCGGTCCGCACCTCGCAGAAAATGGTTGCATCTATCGCTAATATTCCGACAAATGAATGCGTTTTGTAAAAAAGTGGTTGCAGTGTAGGCTGTTACCACTGAACCCGCGGTCGAAAGGACGGAAACGCGCCAGGGGATAGAACACTCATACCCGTCGGCCGCCCGAATACCTTGGCGTTTGCATCTGGCAAACAGAGGGGCATCGAATGGCTCAAAGCAAAAAAATGCTGGATCCGGATCCACGGATCTATGATTTCGAAACAGAGTACGAACTGGGGCAGGACAACGTCCGCCCGTTCGGTCTGGATATCCACAATCCGGTCTTCCTGATATCCAGTATCCTGATCTTTGCCTTCGTTCTGATCGCATTGGCCAATCAGGAAGCTGCGGCATCGTTTTTCGGCTGGCTCCGGCCCTGGCTGACCAGCACGTTTGACTGGTTTCTGGTCCTGTCGGTCGACGCCATAACCCTGTTCTGTCTGGCGCTGATCCTCTTGCCGGTCGGCAAGGTTCGGATCGGCGGCAAGGACGCCAAGCCCGACTATTCCTATGCCGGTTGGATCGCGATGATGTTCGCCGCCGGTATCGGCATCGGGCTGCTGTTCTTCGGCGTGATGGAGCCGGTCTATTACAATTTCGCAGAGGACGGCAACGCAGTGCCTCTGGGCATCGATATCGCGGTGCCGGGCAATGAATATGCGGGCGTCGTCGGAACCATCCACCACTGGGGCCTCGAAGGCTGGGCAGTTTATGCGGCCGTTGGCCTGAGCCTTGCGATCTTTGCCTATAACCTAGACTTGCCACTGACCCTGCGCTCGGCGTTCTACCCAATTCTGGGCGAGCGTGTCTGGGGCTGGTGGGGCCACATGATCGACACACTGGCGGTGTTTGCCACGCTCTTTGGTCTGACCACATCGCTGGGTCTCGGCGCACAGCAGGTCGCCGCCGGGCTCAATGAGGTGTTCGGCATCGAACCCAGCCCGACCGTGACCGTCCTGCTGATCATCGGCATCACGATGATTGCGCTGGGCTCGGTCCTGATGGGCATGGATGCGGGCGTCAAACGGTTGAGCGAGATCAACATGATCATGGCAGTTGGTCTGTTTGTTTTTGTCATCGCGGTGACCGGCATCGGCACGGCAATCTCGCGATACTTCAGCGTGATGACGGATTACGTGATACACCTGCCCGCATTGTCGAACCCGTTCGGGCGAGAAGACACCAGCTATTTCCACGGCTGGACAACCTTCTACTGGGCCTGGTGGATTGCATGGTCACCCTTCGTGGGCATGTTCATCGCCCGTATCTCCAAGGGTCGCACCGTGCGTGAATTCGTGATCTGCGCCCTGCTGGCCCCCACGGCGGTCTGTGCCCTGTGGATGTCGACCTTCGGCGGTGCCGCCATCGACATGCTGAACGCAGGCGGAGCGGAAGGCGTTCGCGCCACGGTGATCGACAGCTATGCCCCCGAAGGCGCGCTGTTCGGCTTCCTGAAAGAGCTGCCGCTCTACGGCATTGTCGCACCTATCGCGCTGGTGCTGATCGTGGTGTTCTTCGTCACCTCGTCGGATTCGGGCTCGCTGGTGATCGATACGATCACCGCAGGCGGCAAGATGGACGCGCCGGTGATCCAGCGCGTGTTCTGGTGCACGCTTGAAGGTCTGGTCGCTATCGCGCTGCTGCTCGGCGGCGGCCTGTCGGCCCTGCAAGGCGCTGCGGTCTCAACCGGCATTCCGTTTACGCTGGTTGTTCTGGTGATGTGTTATTGCCTGTGGCTGGCGCTGAAATCAGAGCGGGCAAAGATGTAAGGACGCCGTGAAACGCGAAACGCCCGTCGCCTTGGCGGGCGTTTTGCATATGGCCAATAGCGGTTCCAAATCTGCGACATGATTTTCTGGAAGCAAGGGGGGCTAACGTAATGAGCTATTTTGATCTGGGAACTTATTCGCGACCGATCTCAACATCTTCCAAAGACGCACAGCTATGGTTCGATCGCGGCTTGGCGTGGACCTATGCCTATAACCACGAAGAAGCGATCGAGTGTTTTCGGAAAACTTTAGCAGCCGATCCGAATTGCGCCATGGCCCATTGGGGCATCGCATATTGCATCGGCCCCAACTACAACAAGCCATGGGAAACCTTCGAAGATGAGGAAAAGCCGGACTGCGTTGCGCTGGCAAAGGCGTCAATCGACGCGGCTACCCAACGGCTGGATCAGCTGTCGGCGGTCGAGCGTGCGCTGATCGACGCGTTACCATCGCGCTATCCCGCCTCTTCGGATATCGAGGATTTCAGCCCGTGGAATGATGCTTTTGCCGACGCTATGCGCAAGGTGCATGCGGCTTTCAGCGACGATCTTGATGTTTGTGCCCTGTTTGCCGAGTCTCTGATGAACCGCACGCCATGGCAGCTTTGGGATTTGCCAACCGGCGAGCCGGCGGAAGGCGCGGACACGCTCGAGGCCATCTCGGTCCTCGATACAGCTTTTGACAGCCTGCCCGGGGCATGGCAGCACGCGGGACTGTTGCACATGTATATTCACCTTATGGAAATGTCGCCGCACCCCGAAAGGGCGCTGCGTCATGGTGATGCGCTTAGCACACTGGTCCCCGAAGCCGGGCATCTGTTGCATATGCCAACCCATATCGACGTTCTGTGCGGCGATTACATGAATGTGGTTCTGCGCAACCACACGGCTATTGTCGCGGATCGGAAATTTCTGGACCGTGAGGGACCGGACAATTTCTACTCGGTCTATCGTTGTCACAACTATCATTTTAAAATCTATGGCGCGATGTTCCTGGGGCAGCCGACTGCCGCGCTGGAGGCTGCCGAAGAACTGAACGCGACCTTGCCCACGGAAACCCTACGGCCAATGGCGGATTGGTTCGAAGGCTTTATTCCGATGAAGCAGCATGTTCTGATCCGGTTTGGGCGTTGGCAGGATATCCTTGATCAGACATTGCCCGCAGATGAGGACTTGTACAGCGTCACACTGGCAATGATGCGCTATGCCCGCACAGTAGCGCTGGCCAATCTGCAGCGGATTGCCGAGGCCGAAGCCGAGTGTGACCTGTTCTATCAAGCCTATGAAAAAGTTCCTGAAAGCCGCGTGCTGTTCAACAACACATGCTGCGATATCCTGAAAGTGGCTGAACAAATGATGCTGGGCGAACTGGCGTATCAGAAGAATCAGCACGAGGTTGCGTTCGAACATCTGAGGAAGTCGGTCGAAATTGACGACAACCTTCCTTACGATGAGCCTTGGGGCTGGATGCAGCCGACCCGCCACGCCTTGGGTGCCCTGTTGCTCGAACAGGGGCAGGTCGAAGAGGCTGAGGCTGTCTATCGCGCCGATCTCGGACTTGACGCAACGCTGAGCCGTGCCTGCCAACACCCGGGAAATGTCTGGAGCCTGCACGGATTGCACGAGTGTCTGACCCGCCGGGGTGAAAGCGTAGAAGCCGCACACATCAAGCTGCAACTCGACAAAGCCGCCGCGCGTGCAGAAGTGCCTGTGCGCGCGTCCTGCTATTGCCGTCAGAAACACTTGGCGGCCGAATAGCTTTGCGCATCAATAGCGGGACCGCATTTCGGCATTCACTGCGGATTTGGCTGGTGGTTGCCGGTTTGCGGAGGAACAAAAAAAACGCCCGCCAAAACGGCGGGCGTTGAATTCAGATAAACCGGGTTTGACGCCCATGCACAGGGTGCTTAGCGGCGGATGCCCAGTTTTTTGATCAGGTCCTGGTAGCGCGCTTCTTCTTTGCCTTTCAGGTAGTCCAGCAGCTTACGGCGCTGGGCGACCATTTTCAGCAGACCGCGACGACCGTGGTTGTCTTTTTTGTGGGTCTTGAAGTGCTCGGTCAGGGTGGTGATGCGCGAAGTCAGGATGGCAACCTGGACTTCAGGCGAACCGGTGTCGCCCTCTTTGGTGCCAAATTCTTTCATGACGCGTGCTTTTTCAGCGGTAGTAATCGACATCGGGGTCTCCTTTGAAGGTTAGAGTTAATGGCGCAGGCCGGGATGTCGTCCAGCGCAGGCCCATGGAGAAAACCGCACCGATTCCGATGCGGATGCGCGCGTATAAGCGCATTTTCGGCAAATGGCAAAGGGATTCTGACGGGTCAGACCAGCGCGGTCAGCTGCGCCAGCTCGGCATCGGTGATCAGTTGGATGTCATCTGCCGTCAACCCCTCGGCCCCCAGCAGTTGCGCCACATCCTGCCCGTTGATCAGCACGTGCGTCAGGTTTTCGTTCTCAGCGTCCTGCTCGAATTGGATGTCGGGGTCGTCCAGGCCATCCCATGACACAAACAGCTTGTCCTGACCGGGTTGGAAATCCATCACCGTCACGGCTTCATCCTCGGGTTCGGGGTCAAGGACGATCGCATCCGCGTCATCGCCGCCGGTGATGATATCCCCGCTGTCGGCCAGAATCGTATCCTCTCCGGCACCGCCGTTCAGGAAGTCGGAGGCCTGTTCGCCCTCACCATCCTCGCCGGTCAGAATGTCATCGCCGTCCCCGCCAAACAGAACATCCTCACCTGCATCACCGCGCAGTGTGTCGTCACCATAGCCACCATGCAGCGCGTCATCGCCTTTGCCACCGTCCAGGATGTCGTCGTTCTGCCCGCCATGCAGCGTGTCGTCGCCATCACCGCCCTCCATCCGGTCGGCGCCGAAATGGCCATAGAGCTCGTCGTCCCCCTCATCCCCGTTCAGCAAGTCATCGCCGCCCTCACCGTGGAGAATGTCGTCATCGTCCCCACCCGAGACGGTGTCCGCACCAGCACCCCCGTAAATTACGTCATTACCAGCACCGCCATGGATCACGTCATCCGCGCCGAAACCGTTGATCTGATCGACGCCGTCCTGCCCGGTCAGGGCATCGGTATCTTCGGTCCCTGCAATGACCAGATCGCCCTGGAATTCCGAGATAATGGTCTCGGTAGACGGGGCGGGGTCTTCGGTCTTGACGGTTTCGTCTATCTCGCGGGCGTCATCGGGGGGCGAGGGATTTTCGACGTCGTCATCGATCTCAAGATAATTGCCCTCGATCATTTCGTCGACCTGATCTTCGGCGATGTCGTCCTCTTCGGGCTCATCTTCGGGTATGAAAGCGTCGCTCATGGCGTAGGCAGCGCCACCGACGGCGGCCAGTCCAAGCAATCCGACCAAAAACATGGGAACCCTCCGTGAACGCACTGGTCCGAGGGTAAATATCTCATGCGATCAGTGACTTGGTCAAAGCCAGACTGATCTTGTGGTTAACCTTTTGTCACCACGCTTCGGGTTGCTGGGTGTAAGCGATATAGAGCGGATGCTTCGGGTGTCCGTCCTTGGTCAGCCCCAGATGAAACAGCGGCTGGCCGGTCTCGCGTAGCAGGGTTTCTACTGCCGGACCACGATCCAAGTGTGCGCCGTGGGTGCCCCACGCGGCAATCACTTGATCGGCCCAATTCACGCCGTCCAGAATCGCCCTGTCATTTTCGGGGCCCACCGGATCGGTTGCAGCGCGCATCTTGCGTGGGTCGGTGTCGCGCCAGGCAAAGATGTTGGTGACCTGAAACGCTCCGAACCCCAGCGTCCGCGCACGGCGTTCGCAACGTTCCACTGTAGGGTCGTTTTGCACCTCGGTCGCGGTGGACGGGTTCAGCATCACAAACAACGCCTTGCGTCCACCTGTGTCCCAGACGCGGGTCAGGCTGTAACGGTATTTCTCGCAATCGGAGTAAATGGCGGTCGAGGGCGCATCGCCCTTGGTGTGGGTTCGGGTGATCATGCAAACCGCGTAACACGCTTCGCGCGCAGGCACCACAAGCGTTGCGCCTGCTCGGCTTTCGATGTTTTGTGTCCTACCCGACCTCGTACAATCGCCCGTTCCGGCGCTTGTTGGGCAGGAACCGCCCCCAAAGAGATTGAGTAACCAGGGCCGCTATTGCCGCTGCCAACAGGGCTAGCGGAGCTGGCAGCGGGACCGGGCTCACCGGTGGTGGCACTGTAATGGCGTATGCACCAGAGTTGGTCACACCGCCGGGAAATCCACCAACCAGCGGAAAGATCGCAAATAAAGGCGGGACAACACCTGGATCAGTAGAATCCTCAAGGCCCAGAACACATTCTAGCGCCAAACAACCTGGCCCTGCCGCGGAGTTCAAGATGAAACCCTCCGTGCCGGGATTGCCACGGATATCATTGTTTGCCGCATCGTAGACGGGCGCACCAGTGCCAACTTCAAGAGTATCGAATGTGACGCCGTCAATAGTGATATTGAAACTGGTCAACAGCCCCCCCGGTGTCGGGTGCCTCAAACGACCCAATCGCACCGTCAATTTCGATCCCATAGGTTACCGTAATTGCGTTTGCAGCTGTGGCCGAAAAAGTCGCCAGAGCCAGCGACATGCCAAGTGCTTTTGAAACAAAACTTCGGGTTGCGATCAACATATTCGCCCCTCTCAAACCAAGAAAATAAGGTCGAATATATCAGATTTAGGGCTTTTGGTCCAATCGTATGCAGACGCAAAATCTCAATCGGCGTCCAGAATGGGGCTTTGGGGCGGCTCTGCAGTGCAGGTTTCAATGGGTCGTAAGTAAAGCGGACAACAATCAAAAACCGTCAGGTCGGGTCCACAAACACCCGGCTGGGATGCAACTCTCCGGATTTATAGACCCCCACGGCCACCGCCTTGCCATCAAGTGAAGCCCAGGCCTCGTCGCCGTATTCTACGTCCGAGGCCAGAACCATGCCCGGATTGCCGTTGCGCAGACGTGTGGCGCCTTCGGGGGTGCATTTCAACTCGGGCAGGTCCGACAGGCCGGTCTCCAGCGGGTGCAGATAGTCGTCCAGCGCAGTGGTCTTAGCCATCTCGTCGATTTGCGCAATGCTCAAACCATCCTCAGCCTCGAACGGACCGGACCAGATGCGGCGCAGTTCCCGGACGTGGCCGTGACAGCCCAATGCCTCACCCAGATCACGCGCGATCGAGCGGACGTAACCGCCCTTGCCACAGGTCATCTCCAAAACGACGTGATCTTCGTCGGGGCGGTCGACCAGAATCAGCTCCTCAACCCACAAAGGCCGGGCGTTCAGTTCAACATCCTCACCATCGCGGGCCAATTTATAGGCGCGCTGGCCGTCGATTTTCACGGCCGAAAACTTAGGCGGCACCTGCATGATATCGCCCAGAAACGGGGTCAGGGCCTGTTTGATATCCTCGTCCGAAGGGCGTGTTTCGCTTTCGGCAATGACCTCGCCCTCGGCATCGTCAGTATTGGTGGCTTGGCCCAGACGCACGGTGAAGGTGTAGGCCTTTAACGCGTCGGTGATATAGGGCACGGTCTTGGTTGCCTCACCCAAGGCCACCGCCAGAACGCCGGTTGCTTCGGGGTCCAGCGTACCCGCATGGCCCGCCTTCTTGGCGTCCATCGCCCAACGCACCTTGTTGACCACCGCGGTCGAGGTCATACCTGCAGGCTTGTCCACCACCAGCCAGCCGGAAATGTCGCGACCCTTGCGTTTACGTCCCATTCTACACCCTGAATCTTGCCGAGGCGCGCGACCTAGCGGATCACTCTGCCCCTGTCAATTTGTGGGGATGTCTTCGACCACACCCACGATTGGCCCCAGTGAGAAGCCGACATCAGACCGGTTGCCAACCCGTTCATACATCCGCGAGATATTGCCATCCAAAAATAGCGCGTTCGGTGTTTTCAACACGTCGCGAAACAGGCTGCCGAATTCGTGGAAGGTGACGTAGTCTTCCGAGATCGCAAACACCGCGCGCGTACCATCGGTGCTGGTGCCGACCCCGTTGCGCACGTAGCGCGAGGTCGAATCGGGCAGGAAACGCGGGTGCAACTCGCCGTCAATCACCAGCATTGGGCCGGATTGGGTGGCAAAACGGCATCCGGGCGTCTGGTCGAGATAGTCCAGCGTCTCGAATACATCGGCGCGGTCGTCGCGGATGCAGAACACGCCGTTAGGCAGCAGGCCGAAATTGCCGGGACCGGCGTTGGGGATCACGCGCATTTGCTCTTGACCCTCTTCGACGTAGTGGCCGACCGGCGAGCGGTCGTCGTGATACATGCCCGCGTTCATCGCAAAGGCAAGCCGTTTGCCGCCGGGGGCCAGCGCCTCGTTCACCGAGGAGAAATGCCCCAGCAGATCGCCGTTTTCGTCCTTCAGAAACAGGCGAAGGTCTTCGGATGCGGCATCCACTTCGCAGATGGTGTACCGCTTGTCCTCGTGAGTCAGCTTTTCGCAGGTGACCGCAGAGGCCTGTGCCGCCCAAAGGACTGCGCCCAACGTGGCCAGTGCGCGGATCACTCGTCCAGATCGCGGCGCACCGCGTCCTGCTCGAACATGCGACGGGTGTCATCCAGACGGTCGAACGTGTCATCCAGACGGAACCGCAGATCGGGCGAGAATTTCAGGCCGACCTTTTTGCCGACCATGCGCCGCAGCTCACCCTTGTTGCGGGCCAGCAGTTCGATCACATCCTCCTGCCCTTTGCCGCCCAGGGGCAGCACATAGGCGGTGGCAATCTTCAAGTCGGGCGAGGTGCGCACCTCGCCAACAGTTATCGACATACGGTTCAGGTCGGGGTCGTGGATATCTCCGCGTGCCAGAACCTCGGACAGGGTACGACGTATCAGTTCGCCGACGCGCAGCTGTCGTTGGGAGGGGCCGGGGCCATCGTGGAATTTGTTCTTTGCCATATCCCCGATCTAAGCCCAAAGCGGGGCTTTGCCAAGCGGGCGCGAACGGGGTAGGAGGCTTTGAGCCGACTTTATGAAAAGGACCAGCGCAATGACCCATATTCCGGGGATCGTCATCACAGGGGCTTCGGGCCGAATGGGGCAGATGCTGATCAGGACCGTGACTGAGAGCGATCAGGCGCGTTTGGTCGGCGTGGTCGAACGTGCGGGCCATGACTGGATCGGTCAGGACGTGGGTACGGCGATGGGCGGTCAGGCGCTGGACGTCACCGTGACCGATGATCCGCTTGAGGCGTTTGCGCAGGCCCAGGCGGTGATCGACTTTACCGCGCCCGAGGCAACGCTGGAATTTGCCGCTCTGGCCGCACAGGCGCGGTGTGTGCATGTGATAGGCACCACCGGCATGAGTGACGAACAGATCGCCGCACTGGAACCGGCGGCGCGCCATGCGGTGATCGTGCGGGCAGGGAACATGAGCCTGGGCGTCAACCTGCTGGTGCAATTGACCAAAAAGGTCGCCGCTGCGCTGGATGAAGATTTCGATATCGAAGTGATTGAAGGTCACCACCACCACAAGGTCGATGCGCCCTCGGGGACCGCGTTGATGCTGGGTGAGGCCGCCGCCGAAGGGCGCAGTGTCAATCTGGCCGACGTGTCCGACCGGGGCCGCGACGGCATCACCGGCGCGCGCCAACGCGGCAATATTGGTTTTCACGCCATCCGCGGCGGGGACATCGTCGGTGAACACGACGTCCTGTTCGCCGCCCCCGGAGAGCGGATCGTCCTGCGCCATCTGGCAACCGACCGCGCCATCTTTGCCCGCGGTGCGTTGAAGGCAGCGCTATGGGGGCAAGGCAAGGCGCCTGGTCAATATGACATGGTGGATGTGCTGGGGCTGTAATCCCGTTCAGCGAAACGCGGCCAGACCGGGCGGTTCCGCGCCACCCTGTTCTGCCGTTGCAAAGAGCTGCACCAGCCGCTGATCCCAAGTTGGGTACTGGCCGGTTCGGGCATAGGTAAGGCGCTCGGCCCCGATGGAAATGCCAAGGGGGGCAGCCTCACCTTCGATAACGATCTCGCCGATCTCGGTCCAGTTCGCCGACGGAGGATAGGCTGAGGGGGCGGGTTCATCCGTATCGCCGACACGGTAATAGACGCCCATGGTCACGATGTAGTCTTCTCCGAACGGATCGGGGAAGAAAAAGCCCGAGGCGTCGCGGGCTGCCAGAGCCTCGGCCTCATTTCGCATCAGGACTTTTTCCGCAAAAGGCAGTCCCATCTCGTCCAGCACCGGGCGCATGTCTTCGGACTGCGGCACGCTGACAAAGGCAATGCGGGATGGATCGAGGCCGATCCCCTCGGTCAAAATGCGCAACATCAGGCGGGTCGTCGTCTGACCATCGGCGTCCGTGGGGTGACAGCCGACCTCATGGAACAGGGGCAGCACGTCCGGGCGGTGTTTCTCGTCCACATCCGCCACCCGTGCCAAGGGTTGAATGACAAAGGCGTTGGACGGCAGGACGGACTGATCGAAATCGTGTCGCAGCCCACCGTTGTAGTCCACGACCCCCGATACCATCGAGAGCGGCTCGGACTCGGTGAACCCGGCCTCTGCGAATAATGTTCTCAGGCGCGTGAGCGTATCGCTGAAGCCCTGTTCGAACGCCTCATTTTGGTCGGCTGCCGCAAGTGTTACGCGCGGCAGCAGCGTGCCGACCGTTGCCGCAGTTCCCAACTGGACCACCCTACGTCTGTTCAGTCCCATCTGATGCCTCCCATGCCAATTTGGACTGGTTCGAGCGTATCACAGATGTTGGCGGCAAAGGTTAAGGGTTTCTGAAAGCGGCGTCAGAGGTCCCTTATCTTGTCTGCGCGCAGCGGACAGGCGAGGTAGACGCCGAATTCCTTGCCGATATCCGCGCTGACCCGTGCGTGAACTGCGCCCTGCCGGTCAAGAAAGCGTTGGTTGTCCTCAACGGGGAAAATCCCTTCGTGCCAGATACCGGGATGGATATAGAGTCCGCGCGCGCCGTCGCACCAAAAGGCCACCACCTTTTCGGGCGTCAGATTGTCTCCGGGCAGAGCGGCGGGGATGATGAAGGGCTTGTTGTCCAGCGGCCAAAACATCTGTCCGCCATCGGGATGGTAGTTCATGTGCCACAACAACACCTGATCGCGCGGCGCGGTTTGGCGCTCTGCTTGCGCCTGTTGTGGATCTGTCGACCATCCCAGCACATAGTGACCGTTCACCGCTTCGTTCCGGCCATAGAGCACATCGCCCTTCCATTCGCCGTAGAATGTGCCCTCGACCCAGCCGCCTTCGTCGCCAGTGCCTTGGTCGATGGGCCGCCAGCCTTGCTGCGGCCACCGGGTGATTTCGATCTCGAACCCTTCGGGGTCACCGACCAGACAGCCATAGCCTTTGACCGACTCGTTGGTGGCGCGGATCAGCGGGACCTCGTGCCAGGGCAGCGAGGGTTTGGTGCTGGCTTCAAAGATATATTCCGGCGCGTTCATGACGTCCCCATGTGTTTGTCGACCATGCGCTGCACCATTGGTGCGAAATGGGCAAAGTCGGGCGTTTCCATGTCCGGGCGCTTGCCTGCCTCGTCCAGATAGCGGACCTGGATGATCGCTTTCAGGTTCGGGTTAGACTCGAACGCGGCCACTTCCTCGATGCTCATCGGGCCGCCCTGGAGTTCCAGGGTATGGACCGAGGCGTCGGACAGGCGGTTGAAATACTCGGGCTTGGTGGCGCAGAGATAGCGTTTGGCTGCCACGTGATAGCGGCAGCAATCGGTGATGACCGAGGGGAAAAACTGCTCCAGCACCGCAGCACCCGCGTCCTCGTGGTGGCGGTCTTCGGTGTCGTCCGGGTGGTAGCTGCCGAACTCGGAGGTGAAATGGCCGATATCATGCAGCAACGCGCCGACGATGATTTCCTCGGGCATCCCGTTTTGCTCGGCGATGGTGGCACCTTGCAGCATATGTTCGGCCATGGTGACGGGCTCGCCCAGATATTCCTCGCTGCCGCGACGGGTGAAGATGTCGCCGATGAAATCGACGATATTGTTCTGGCCCAGTGTCGAAAAATCCGGTTTCATTCCGCTGCCTCCGGTTGGGCCATATCCATTGCCGCGAGAGTTGACAGCAGCCCGTCCTTGTCAGCGTAACACCCCTGCAACCAGCGCGAACCTACGCCGGAATAGCCCAGGCGCGCGTGCAGAACACGTGTATTGTCGACGATGAAGCTCTCACCCGGTTCCAGCTTGAACGACACGCCCATTGCGGGGTCGTCGATGATCTCGCCCAGTTGGCGATAGGCGGCGTAATAAGCTTCCATCCGGTCGAAGGGGATATCGACCAGCGGCGCGGTCGAGCGGTTGTTGAAGCGGATGCCGATCAACTCACCTTCCGGCGACAGTTCGATCATCGGACGGCGAGACCGCAGGCAGACGCCGTCAGAGCCTTTGTATTCGAACCGCGCCGGGTAACCGGCCAGCAAGGCAAAGCCATCAGGGTTCCGGTCGCGCAGTTTCTCGGCCGCACGGAAACCGTCGACGACGATCGAGTCACCTCCCTCAGCGCTGTTTTCGAGGCAGTACAGAATTTGCAGTGTCGGAACCGGATCGCGATAGGGGTTATCGGTATGGGCCTGCAGCCCCAGTCCGGTATAGGCGAGGTTCGTCGGGTTCACCTCGGTCCGGACCTCGAAATAGGGGCCGTAATTGGTCTGACGGACATAGCCGAACAGATTGGCCACCTTCAGCAGCGATTCCGGCTCAGACGGGCCATTTGTCAGCTTGGCAAAGCCGAATTCGGCCACGGCAGCCAGCCAGTCGCGCTTGGCGCCGGGATTGGCATGCACTGCGTTCCACTCTGCGCTGGGCGCGTCGATGCCGCGTTCCCACGTAGTGATGTCGGGGGCGATGCGGCCGGTTTCTTGCATCCGGTCGCAGTCATAAATGTGATCGGCCAGCCAAACGGCGGGGAAGGTCACGGTCTTGTTTTCGGGTTGGAAGGTGACACTCAGGTCACCATTCAGAACCTCGGCGGCACTGATCGAGATGTCGGCGGGAATGTCACCGATGGTGATCAGACGCTGGCCATTGCCCGGCGCGCGGGTCTCGGGGTCCAGCGCGTTGTCGCGCAGCCAGATGGCATGAAAGCGGGCCTGGATTCCGGTGTCGAATTCAACAGTCACGACCGAGGCGTCATGGGTGGCGGTGCGCAGCATGGGGGTCTCCTGTTCAGCGCGGCTTTGCTTGAGGAAATACGCGCCGCGTGGCATTACGACAATTAATCCTTCTTTCTGCTGAGGCTTAGAAAAAATTATGGCTAGGAAAAAGATCGGATTGCCGCCTTTGGACTGGCTGCGGGTGTTCGAAGCATCCGGGCGGTTGGGCGGGTTTTCGGCCGCCGCCAAGGAGTTCGGGCTGACTCAGGCTGCGGTCAGCCAGCGGATCGCGAATCTTGAGGCCTGGCTGGGCCGGACGCTGTTTGTGCGCGAACCGCGGGGCGTGTCACTGACCGTTGAGGGTGAGAGCTATCTGCCGCTGGTGCAAGACAGCTTGCAGGCGCTGGAGCGCAACACCGAGGATCTGTTCGGCAAGTCCCCGCGTGAGCTGCGCGTCGCGGGTTTGTCCTCCCATATTGATGCGCTGGTTCTGCCTTGCCTTCCCGAATTCCTTGAGATGCGGCCCAAGGTACAGGTCCTGACAGATTCCGTGGCGCGCCGGTCTTCGCTGGATGAGGAAAAGACATGGCTGCAAATACGCTATGGTCGTGGCGCGTGGCCGGGGCGCGAGGCCGCTCTGATCGCGCAGGAGGTTCTGGTGCCGATGACCGCGCCTGGGGTCGCTTGGGGGGCGCCACTGGTCGATCAGCGCGGCGAGCGACCGGGTTGGCGCGAGTGGGCTACAGCAGCGGGGATGGATGATTTGCCACCCGCTCGGGTCAGCTTCGATTCAATGGGTCACGCGATCACGGCGGCCCGGCAGGGCATGGGGGTGGTTCTGGGCTCGGTGCCGCTGGCGTCGGGGCATTTGCGCACCGGTCAACTGAGCAGGTTGGACCTGCCAAAGCTGGAAACGCGCGAAGGCTATTGGCTGACCTGGCCCGAAGACCGGGTGCGGTCGAAAAAACAGCGCGCGTTGATTGACGGTTTTCTGCAGGCGTTGCGGGGCTAAGCGATCAGAAGTCGATCGCGATGCCTTTCTTTTCCCAATCGCCATAGCGGGCCGGGTCGGGACCATCGCGCCCACCCAGTTCCTTGGGCATCTCTTTTGCCTCAGCCTCGGCTTTCTTACGCCGCTCTGCAGCCTCGGCCAGAGCGCGCTGAGCGGCAGGGGGCAGGTCTTTGCGGTCGTCACTCATGACATCGGGTTCCTTTCCGTGCATGGGCTTGATATACGCCCCCGTCCGCGTTTGGCAATGCGGGCGAGGGTCACATCAAAGGCGGTTCCATGTCCGACAACGCAACAGCGGCGCGACGCAGCGCGATCTATCTGCTGGATCAGATCCTGGGGGAAGGCCGGCTGCTGCCCGAGTGTCTGGCTGCAGGCGCGTTGGATCGGTTGGGCCCGGAAGATCGCGCGCGGGCGCAACGCCTGACGCTGGAAACCCTGCGTGGTCTCGAACGTGCAGATCGTCTGCTGGACAACCACCTGAACAGGACGCCTGCGCTGACGGTCCACAACGCTCTGCGCCTTGGCGCGGTTGAGCTGTGCCACGGAGAGGCCGCGCATGGTGTGGTCAATTCCATGGTCGAGATCGTTAGCCGGTCGCGCAAGCATGGCCGCCTCAAGGGCCTGGTGAATGCGGTTCTGCGTAAAGTGGCGGACGAAGGGCCCGAAGCGTGGCCCAAAATGCGGGTGCCGCGCTTGCCCGAATGGCTGCGTGAGCCTTTGATCATGGCTTGGAGTACTGAGGCTGTCACAGGCATGGAACAGGCCCATTTCGCAGGCGCTCCGCTGGATATCACCCTAAAGCCGGGGGCAAACGGCCCCGGAGAAGCCCTGCCGACCGGGTCACTGCGGATACAGGATGCGGGACAGGTCTCAACCTTGCCGGGGTTCAACACAGGCGACTGGTGGGTGCAGGACGCGGCGGCGGCGTTGCCGGTGCAGGTGCTGGCGCCCAAAACCGGTGAAACCGTGCTGGACCTCTGCGCCGCGCCGGGTGGCAAGACGCTGCAACTGGCCGCAGCCGGGGCCAAGGTCACCGCGCTGGATATCTCGGAATCGCGGCTGGAGCGGGTGCGCGAAAACCTCAAACGCGTCGGTCTGAAAGCCAACGTCATCGCGGGCGATGCACTCGAGCATCAGGGCCAATACGACGCCATCCTGCTGGACGCGCCTTGTTCCGCGACCGGCACCATTCGTCGTCACCCGGACCTGCCCTTTGCCAAGGACGGCTCGGAATTCGGCGGGCTGATCGAGTTGCAGGCCCAGATGCTGGCCCATGCCTGGACCCTGCTGAAACCCGGCGGGCGGCTGGTCTATTGCACCTGTTCCCTGCTGCCGGATGAGGGCGAAGTTCAGATCGAAGAGGCCCTGGACCACTATCCGGACATGGCAGTGGATCGCGATGCGCTGAACATCGCCGGGATTGAGCCAGGCTGGATCACCGAAGAGGGTGGCCTGCGCCTGCGGCCCGACTATTGGGCGGATCGCGGCGGGATGGACGGGTTCTATATCGCCTGTCTGAACAAATCCGCCTGACGCGACGCTTTTCGGTGACTTGACGATCCGTGCGGTCTATCGTTGGGTCTCAAGCGCCAGCAGAGCGCAAGGGGCAGAGTAACGAGCGTCATGTCGAACTCAGATACCATGACCAACCGGTGGGCACGGTTTCAGAACCGTCTCTATGCGCGGCTGAGCCAGCGGCGCAAGGCGGTCACCGGGTTTGTGTCCGAGCCTGAGCCGCGCACTGTTGGATCCTTTGCGCGTGGGCGGCAGCTGGTTGCGGGTAATCTGCTGTTTGCCGGTTTTCTGGTTGAGGCACAGGACACCAACCTGTGGGACGTCACCGCCCCAAGCGCTGGTTTCGACGATGAGCGCCACGGCTTTTCCTGGTTGGATGATCTGGCTGCTGTCGGGGACATGCGGGCGCGGGATAAGGCACAGCGCTGGGTCTGGGGCTGGATCGACACGCATGGGCGCGGGCAGGGGCCTGGATGGGCACCCGAACTGACCGGACGGCGGGTGACGCGGTGGATCAACCACGCAGTGTTCCTGTTGCGGGGTATGGATGAGAAACAGGCCAAACTTTTCTTCCACGCGCTGGCGCAGCAGACATGGTTCCTATCCAAACGCTGGCAGGCCGCCACGCCGGGGCTTCCTCGGTTCGAGGCATTGGCCGGGCTGGTTCAGGCTGGTCTGGCGCTGAAAGGGCTTGAACAGGTGGCCGATCCGGCCCTGCGCGCACTGGCGAAGGAATGCGAAAAACAGATCGATGCAAAGGGCGGCATTCCAACCCGCAATCCCGAAGAACTGTTGGATGTCTTCACCCTGCTGTCGTGGACTTCGGCCGCGCTGGGCGATCTGGGACGGGGAACGCCAGGCGCACAGGCCGATGCGATTAAGCGGATGGCGCCCACGTTGCGTAGCCTGCGCCATTCCGATGGTGCGCTGGCCCGGTTTCACGGCGGCGGGCGCGGGGTCGAAGGCCGTCTGGATCAGGCGCTTGCCCAAAGCGGGGTTCGACCGCAGCACGCGCGTGGTTTGGCAATGGGGTTTGCCCGTCTCTACGCTGCGCGGACCAGCGTGATCGTGGATGCCAGCGCGCCGCCCAAGGGGGCCGCATCCTTGAATGCCCATGCTTCGACCCTTGCGTTCGAACTGACCTCGGGGCGGCGGCCTTTGATCGTGAATTGCGGCTCGGGCGGAAGCTTCGGGTCGGAATGGCGGCGGGCCGGGCGCGCGACACCTTCGCATTCAACCCTGTGTCTGGATGGTTATTCCAGCGCCCGGCTGGCTCCTGCGGGGAATGGCGTCGAGAGCGAGGCGCTGATCGATGCGCCGCAAGAGGTACCGGTGGATGCGGAAGAGGCATTCGAAGGCGCGCGCTTTATGGTCGGACATGATGGCTACACCAAAACCTTCGGCCTGACTCATGCCCGTACTTTCGAGCTGCGGTTTGACGGGCGTCAATTGACCGGCGAGGATATTCTGCTGACCGCTACCGACAAAGCCAAGCGGCAGTTCGACAAGGCAATGGATGCTTCGGGCCTCAAGGGCGTTCGGTATGACGTTCGGTTTCACCTGCATCCGGATGTGGATGCGGCCATCGATTTGGGCGGTGCAGCGGTGTCGATGGCGCTCAAAAGCGGTGAGATCTGGGTTTTCCGCCATGATGGTGTTGCAAAATTAGCCGTCGAACCAAGCGTTTATCTAGAAAAAGGTCGATTAAAGCCACGCGCGACAAAACAGATCGTTCTATCCGGGCGCGCAATGGAGTATGCGACCCGCATCCAGTGGACGTTGAGCAAGGCGCAGGATACAGCCTATGCCGTGCGCGACCTGCACCGGGACGAGCCCGAGTTTGACTGACGCCAAAAGGACCTTTGGACCCATGACCGACCTTCACCCCGTGCGCCGCGCGTTGCTTTCCGTATCCGACAAGACCGGACTGATCGAACTGGGACAGGCGCTGTCCGAGCGCGGGGTCGAGTTGCTGTCCACCGGCGGCACCGCGAAGGCGCTGCGCGACGCGGGGCTTGCAGTAATGGATGTGAGCGAGGTCACCGGTTTCCCCGAGATGATGGATGGCCGGGTGAAAACCCTGCACCCGATGGTCCATGGCGGCCTGCTGGCGCTGCGGGACAATGACACCCACGTGGCTGCGATGAAAGAACACGGCATTGGAGCCATCGATCTGCTGGTGGTGAACCTCTATCCGTTCGAAGCCACCGTCGCCAAGGGCGCCGACTACGATGAGTGTGTCGAGAACATCGATATCGGCGGTCCGGCGATGATCCGTGCAGCGGCCAAGAACCATGCCTTTGTGAACGTGGTTGTAGACGTCGAGGATTACGAGAAACTGCTGGGCGACATGGATCAACACAGTGGCGCGACCTGCCCGAAATTCCGCCGCAAGCTGGCGCAAAAGGCCTATGCCCGCACCGCCGCCTATGACACTGCCGTGTCCAACTGGCTGGCTGACGCGCTCGAACTTGAGGCCCCCAAACGCCGCGCCTTTGCCGGTGAGTTGAAACAGACCCTGCGATATGGAGAGAACAGCCACCAGCAGGCGGCTTTCTATACTGATGGCACCAACCGTCCCGGCGTTGCGACAGCCGTGCAGCATCAGGGCAAGGAACTGAGCTACAACAACATCAACGACACCGATGCGGCATTTGAGCTGGTGGCCGAGTTCGACCCGGCACAATGCGCAGCCTGTGCCATTATCAAACACGCCAACCCTTGTGGCGTTGCCACAGGCGCGACTTTGCTTGAGGCCTACAAGGCCGCATTTGACTGCGACCGCACCTCGGCCTTTGGCGGGATCGTTGCGCTGAACCAGCCGCTGGACGCCGAAACCGCACAGGAGATCACTGGCGTCTTCACCGAGGTTGTGATTGCCCCCGGTGCATCGGATGAGGCCAAGGCTATATTCGCCGTCAAGAAGAACCTGCGCCTGCTGACCACGGACGGCCTGCCGGATGTAACCGCAGGCGGCAAGACCGTGCGTCAGGTGGCCGGTGGCCTGCTGGTTCAGGACAAGGATAACGGATTTGTCGGCATGGACGACCTGAAGGTGGTCACCAAAAAAGCCCCGACCGACGAGCAGATGCGCGACCTGCTGTTTGCGTGGAAAGTGGCGAAACACGTCAAGTCCAATGCCATTGTCTACGTCAAGGACGGCGCGACCGTGGGCGTGGGTGCGGGTCAGATGAGCCGCGTTGACTCGGCCCTGATTGCGGCCAAGAAAGCTGAGCGCATGGCCGATGCGCTGGACTTGGCCCAACCGCTGACCATTGGCTCAGCCGTGGCCTCGGATGCGTTTTTCCCATTCCCTGACGGTCTGATGGAAGCTGCCGAGGCGGGGGCCACCTGCGTCATCCAACCCGGCGGCTCGATGCGCGACGACGAAGTGATTGCAGCTGCGGATGAGGCCGGTCTGGCCATGGTCTTCACCGGCATGCGCCACTTCCGTCACTGATGGGCTATCGCCTTCTGCTCTGGGCCGCGCTGGCCGCGTTTCTGATCGACCAGATCAGCAAATATCTGGTCGTTCACGTGATGCGCGTGGCTGAGGGCAATATCGACGTGCTGCCACCCTTGCTGGTTTTCAAATACGGCGAGAATCGGGGCATCAATTTTGGCCTGCTCCAAGGTGATACCGACACCGCCCGCTGGGTGCTGATCGGTGTCTCGCTGACCATCTCGGTCGGTGTGCTGATCTGGCTGATGCGCACGACCCCGTCGAAACTGATGCTGTTCTGTGGCGGGTTGCTGATAGGCGGGGCGCTGGCGAATGTGCTGGACCGGGTGATCTATGGCTATGTTCTGGATTTCCTGAACATGTCCTGCTGCGGCATCAACAACCCGTTCGTGTTCAATCTGGCCGATGTCTTCATCTTTGCGGGTGCCATCGGGCTTGTGTTGTTCGAGGGCAAAAAGCCCTCGTGACGCGCCGGGTGATATGCGATAAAAGCGCCTGAAACTGGCTGGAGACTCTGATGCGGTTGCCGCGTTCCATATTTGCTGTGACACTTATCCTTGCGGTAGCGGGATGTGCCGATATCGGTTTGCGCCACCTTGAGGCACCGGGTCAGGGGCCGGACGAGTTTTCGGTCATGCCAGTGGAACCGTTGACCCAGCCTAAGGACTACAAGTTCCTGCCTGCGCCCACGCCGGGTGGGACAAACCTGACCGACCCGAACCCGAAGGCGGATGCAATCATAGCACTGGGCGGCAGCGAGGCAGCATTGAATGCCAATGCCGCCATCCCGTCCACCGATGCAGCACTGGTGACGGCCTCCAGCCGCTATGGCGTACCGTCCAACACGCGGCAGGTCGTCGATACCGAAGATGCCGAATTCCGCAGGAAGCAGGGCCGCCTGACCCGCCTGCGCCTGTTCAAGGTGGACCGCTATACGCAGGTTTATCAGCGTCAGGCACTTGATGCTGACGCGCAAAACGAAGCGGCGCGCCGTGCGGGGATCGAGACGCCTTCTGCGCCTCCGGCGGATGAATAAATCTTAACTTTCCGTCATCAGCCTTGAACCTGCGCCGCACCACCGTAGTTTGAACATCATTAAACGAAACGGAGGACGCCCCATGGTTCGGGCTCTGGCCTTGTCTGCCGCCCTATTCGCCGCCACCCCTTTGATTGCCAAAGAGGGGCACGAGGCGGTAACAACCTTTACGCTGGACAACGGCATGGATGTCGTTGTGGTCGAAGATCACCGCGCGCCCATCGTGCAGCACATGGTCTGGTATCGGGCCGGGTCTGCGGATGAGCCGGTCGGCTCGTCCGGTGTGGCGCATTTTCTGGAACACCTTCTGTTCAAAGGCACCGACACGCTGGCGCCGGGAGAGTTCTCGGCCACCGTTGCTGCCAATGGCGGCAACGACAATGCATTTACGTCCTATGATTACACCGCCTATTACCAACGCGTCGCCGCAGACCGGCTGGAGCTGATGATGCGGATGGAGGCGGACCGGATGCGCAACCTGCGCCTCAGTGAAGAGGACATCGTTACCGAGCGCGACGTGATCCTGGAGGAACGCAACCAGCGCACCGACAACAGCCCCCGCGCTCTGTTCGGCGAGCAGATGAACGCGGCGCAGTACCTCAACCATCGCTATGGCGTACCGATCATTGGCTGGCGGCACGAGATGGAAACGCTGGACATGGAGGATGCGCTATCCTTCTACCAGACCCATTATGCGCCCAATAACGCCATCTTGGTGGTGACCGGTGATGTGGAGCCCGATGCGGTCAAAGCGTTGGCCGAACAGTATTACGGAGTCATCCCGGCCAATCCTGACCTGCCCGAACGATTCCGCTCGCAAGAGCCTCCGCAGACTTCCGAACGTCGCCTGACCTTCAAGGACGCGCGCGTTTCGCAGCCTTATGTGCAGCGCAGCTATCTGGCCCCCGAGCGTGATCCGGGTGAGCAGGAGAAAGCCGCGGCGCTGTTCCTGCTGGCCGAGTTGCTGGGCGGCAGCACCACGTCATATCTGAACGAGAAGCTGCAATTTGAACAGCAAATGGTTGTTTATGCCGGAGCCTTTTACCGAGGTGTGTCGTTGGACGACACAACCTTTGATCTGCTGGTTGTTCCGGCGCAGGGCGTGTCCCTGCAAGAGGCCGAGGACGCGATGGACCAGGCTGTGGCTGACTTTATCGCCGAAGGTGTCAACGAAGAAGATCTTGACCGCATCAAGATGCAGCTGCGTGCGGCCCAGACCTTTGCGCGCGACAATGTGGACGGGATCGGCAACCGCTATGGCCGCGCTCTGACCAGTGGTCTGACGGTCGAGGATGTGCAGGCCTGGCCCGATGTTCTGCAGGCAGTGACGGGGGATGAGATCATCGCCGCCGCCCGCGAGGTTCTGCAATCCGAAGCATCGGTCACGGGTTGGCTGATGCGCGACGATGAGGTGACGCAATGAAACGAGTATTCGCAACCCTGATCGCCTTTGTCATCGCGTTGCCCGCTTGGGCCGAGATCAAGATCGAAGAGGTCACCTCGCCCGGCGGTATCAAAGCCTGGCTGGTCGAGGATCACTCGATCCCCTTCACCGCGCTGGAGATGCGTTTTCGCGGCGGCACCTCACTGGACGAGCCCGGCAAACGCGGCGCCATCTACTTGATGAGCGGCCTGATCGAGGAAGGCTCAGGTGACATGAATGCCCGCACCTATGCGCGCGAACTGGAATCACTGGCAGCCTCGTTCAGTTACAATGCGTCTGATGACTCGGTCTCGATCTCTGCGCAATTCCTGACCGAGAACCGCGATGAAGTGACCGACCTGCTGCGTACCACCATTCACGAGCCGCGTTTTGACGAGGATGCAGTAGAGCGGGTGAAGGCGCAGGTTCTGTCCGGGCTGCGGTCCGATCAGACCGACCCCAACGATATAGCCAGCCGTAATTTCGCCCGGGTGGCCTATGGCGATCACCCCTATGGCACCGAGGGCAAGGGCACGATCGAAAGCGTCAGCGCGCTGACCCGCGCCGATGTCGTGACCGCTTATGACAATGTCTTTGCCAAGGACCGGCTATATGTCGGTGCCGTGGGCGACATCACCCCTGACGAATTGGGTGCGTTGCTGGACAAGTTGCTGGCTGATCTGCCTGAAACCGGCAAGCCGATTCCTGATCGTGCCGATGTGAGCATCCCGGGCGGGGTCAGCGTGGTTGAATTCGACACCCCGCAATCGGTCGTCTTGTTCGGCCATGCGGGCATCGACCGCGACGATCCCGATTTCTTTGCCGCCTACATCCTGAACCACATTCTGGGCGGCGGTGGGTTCGAAAGCCGCCTGATGCAGGAGGTGCGTGAAAAACGCGGCCTGACCTATGGCGTAGCGACCTATCTGGTGCCCAAGGATTTGGCCTCGGTTTATATGGGGTCCGTGTCCTCGGGAAATGACCGCATCGCAGAAGCGGTCGAGGTGATCCGCGACGAATGGGCCCGCGCCGCCACTGAAGGTGTGACCCAGACCGAACTGGACGAGGCCAAGACCTATCTGACTGGTGCCTATCCGCTGCGGTTCGATGGCAACGGCCGGATCGCCGGGATCATGGTCGGGATGCAGATGGAGAACTTGCCCATCGATTACATCGCCACCCGCAACGACAAGGTGAACGCGGTGACTTTGGACGAAGTAAACCGCATAGCCCACGAGTTGCTGGACCCCGAAGGGCTGCATTTCACAGTCGTCGGTAAGCCCGAAGGGCTGGAAACCACGAATTGATGAAAAAAGGGCTGAGTACGCCTCAGCCCTTTTTTCCCGCTGCGCTGCGAAGCATATGCCCCATCATCTGACCGAATTTGCCTGAGCCGCGCTGATACAGCGCCCCGTCCACAGCTAGTACCGTGCCGCTGATATAGCTGGCCAGATCAGAGCTGAGGAACAGGCAGGCATTGGCTACGTCCTGCGGCTGGCCCCAGCGGCCCAGCGGCACATCGCGGCGCAGCTCTTCATGGGCGTTTTCGGTGGGGGCCAGACGTTTTGCGCCTTCGGTGCCTTCAATGAAACCGGGCACGACCGAGTTCACGCGGATGCCTTCAACGCCCCATTCCATCGACAAGGTACGGGTGATCTGGTCCACGCCTGCTTTGGCGGCGCAGACGTGGGATTGACCTTCGTATGGCAGATAGGATTGCGGAGCCGAGATATTGATGATGCTGGCACCCGGACGTTTGAGGAACGGATAGGCCCCCTTCATCACATGGATCGTGCCCATAAGGTCGATGTCGATCACGGTCTTGAAGGCATTGACTGACATCTCGGCTGCTAGCGCCGGAAAATTGCCTGCTGCGCCCGACACCAAAACGTCGAAATCGCCGAATGCATCGTGGAACTTTTTCAGACCCTCGGCCACGGCCTCTGCATCGCGCACGTCGAACGACGCCCCGATGGCGTCCTGTGCGCCCGCTTCTTTCAGCGCGGCGACGGTGTCATCGACCTTTGCCTGCGATCGGCTGGCGACGGCCAGTTTGGCCCCCGAGGCCGCAAAGGCCTCGGCAATGCCACGATTGATACCGCTGGTGCCGCCAATGACGATGACGGTTTTTCCTGAAAAGTCCATGTAGGCCTCCCTAAAGCGGGAGCCCTACTCGCCGTAGGGCACCCAGATGTTTTTCACTTCGGTCGCAGCCTGCAGGAAGCGGCGCGAATGGTCTACGCCCCAATCAAATGCCGTCGCGTTATTGACCCATGTGCGTTTCAGGTTCCCGGCCGAGACGACCTCGATCTCTTGTGACAGATCGGTAGACGAGAATGACCAGACCGCATCCACGTTCAGATGCGAGGCCAACGGTTTCGCCAGTTCCGCATGGCTGCCGGTCAGGATGTTGACCACGCCAGCGGGCACGTCCGACGTCTCAAGGATTTGGTAGAAGTCGGTTGCCGCCAAAGGGTAGGGTTCCGAGGCGACCAGAACCGCCCGGTTGCCCATCGCAATCGCTGGTGCCATGACCGAGACCAGACCCAGCAAAGGTGCCTCATCCGCACAAAGCGCGCCGATGACACCCACCGGTTCTTTCATGGCAATTGCCACGCCGCGGATCGGAACACCGTGAACCTGACCGTCATACTTGTCGGCCCAGGCAGCAGCGGTGAACAGGCGTTGGATCGAGGCCTCAACCTCCTTCGCTCCGTTTTTCCCGCCGGTCATCGCGTCGATGCGGGCGGCGAATTCACTGGCGCGGGCCGAGAGGTTCTCACCGATGTAAAACAGGATTTGCGCCCGCAGATGGCCAGTGGTCTTGGACCATCCCTTGGCACCCGCCGCAGCCTCAACCGCATTGCGGACGTCCTTGCGGTTGGCCAGCCCGATATGGCCCAGCAGGCCGGTTTTGCCCCAGATGGGTGCGGAATAACCGCTGTCGGGGCGCGCCTGCTTGCCGCCAACATACATCTTGGCGGTGCGATCGATGGGATCGGCCGGAGCCCCTTCGCCCATTGTGACCTCGACTTTCGCCAGCGGTTTGGCTTTGCCTTTGGGCTTGATGTAGGCCGCCAGGCCTTCCCAGCCGCCTTCGCGGCCAAAGCCGCTCTCGCGCACGCCGCCAAACCCGGCGGCGGCATCGAACAGATTGGTGGCGTTCACCCAAACGACGCCCGCAACCAGCTTGGGCGCGATATCCAGCGCGAGGTTCACATTCTCCGTCCACACCGTCGCCGCCAGCCCGTAACGGGTGTTGTTGGCCAGTTCCACCGCCTCTTCCGGTGTGCGGAAGGTCGACGA
This sequence comes from Ruegeria sp. YTSC199, assembly GCF_059609725.1. Taxonomy (NCBI): domain Bacteria; kingdom Pseudomonadati; phylum Pseudomonadota; class Alphaproteobacteria; order Rhodobacterales; family Roseobacteraceae; genus Ruegeria; species Ruegeria sp. YTSC199. The sequence continues at coordinate 19,803 of NZ_JBXWMF010000016.1, read as the reverse complement.
GACCAGCACCGGGCCGAAGATTTCTTCCTGCATCAGCGGATCGGACGTTTCCAGCCCCGAGATCAGCGTCGGCGGGTAGTAGCAGCCGTTTTCAGGCAGCTCACAGGCGGCCTGATGCACATGACCAACGGTGTTGCTCTCGACCATTGCTTTGATGGTCTGCAACTGCACCGGGTCCACCACAGCGCCCACGTCGATGCATTTGTCCAGCGGATCACCGATGCGCAGCTTGTCCATCCGCGCGCGCAGCTTGTCATGGAAGCGGTCCGCGATACCTTCCTGCACCAAAAGGCGCGAACCTGCGCAGCAGACCTGACCCTGATTGAACCAGATCGCGTCGACCAAACCTTCGATGGCTGAATCGATATCGGCGTCATCAAAGACGATATAGGCAGACTTGCCACCCAGCTCCAATGTCAGCTCCTTGCCGGATCCAGCGGTGGCCTCACGGATTCGGCGACCTACGACGGTCGAGCCGGTAAAGGCGATCTTGTCCACGTCCGAGCTCACGATCATTTCACCTACCGCGCCATCACCGGTGACGATGTTGACCACGCCCTTGGGCAGGCCAGCCTGCGAGCAGATATCGGCAAACAGCAGCGCGGTCAGCGAAGTGTACTCGGCCGGTTTTAGAACCACAGTATTGCCCATTGCCAGCGCCGGCGCGATCTTCCAAGCCAGCATCAGCAGCGGGAAGTTCCACGGGATGATTTGTCCGCAGACACCCAGCGCTTGCGCATCGGGCAGTTCGCTCTCCATCAACTGCGCCATGCCCGCGTGATAGTAGAAGTGTCGCTGCGCCAGAGGGATGTCGATGTCGCGTGATTCCCGGATCGGTTTGCCGTTGTCCAGGCTTTCCAGCACCGCAAACAACCGCGCGTGTTTCTGCAGCAGGCGCGCAATGGCGTAAAGGTACCGCGCCCGGCCCGCACCGCCCAGCTTCTCCCACCTCGGTTGCACTTTGCGCGCGGCGGCAATGGCGGCGTCCACGTCGGCTTGTTTCGCCTGGGTCAGCTTGGCCAGCACCTCTCCGGTCGCCGGGTTGCGGCTTTCGAACCCCTTTCCGGGTTTGGTGAAGGCACCGTCGATATAGTGACCGAACTTGTCGCCCTGATCGACCAACCAAGCAAGCGCTTCGGCGGCGCTTTCGGGGGCGGGGCCGTAATCCATGGTCTCGAAAATCTCTTTGACTGTCATTGTTCTGTCCTCAGCCCATCGAGTGACGGTAACCGGCCGAATAGGCCCCGGTCACATAGTGTTCCAATTGCCGTTCGATATCGCCCAGCAAGGACGATGCGCCAAAGCGATAGAGATCGGGTTGCAGCCAGCGGTCTCCCAGCTCATCCTTGATCAGCGACAGGTAAACCAGCGCGTCCTTGGCTTTGGAAATACCACCCGCAGGTTTATACCCGACGCGATACCCGGTGCGGTCATAGTAGTCGCGGATCGCGCGGATCATCACCAGCGACACGGGCAGGGTGGCGTTGACGCTTTCCTTACCGGTCGAGGTCTTGATGAAATCAGCCCCCGCCATCATGCAGACAAGCGAGGCGCGGGCGACGTTGCGCAGGCTGCCAAGCTCTCCGGTGGCAAGGATGGCTTTGACATGGGCATCGCCGCAGGCCACGCGGAAGGCCTTCATCTCTTCGTACAGAGCCTGCCAGTCGCCCGACAGGACATGACGGCGCGAGATGACGATGTCGATCTCTTCCGCCCCTGCTTTCACGCTTTCCTCGATTTCGGCCACGCGCAGGTGGAACGGCGACAGACCGGCTGGAAAGCCGGTCGACACGGCCGCGACGGGGATGCCGGTGCCTTTCAACGCCTCAACCGCCGTTTCGATCATGTCGTGATAGACACAAACTGCCCCGGTTGTGACCGGCGGCATGTCCAGCGCCTGCAGTATAGAAGGTGCCACTGGCTGACGCGCTTTGGCGCACAGACGACGCACGCGACCCACGGTGTCATCGCCGGACAATGTGGTCAGGTCGATCATGGTGATCGCCTTCAGAAGCCATGCGGCCTGATACTCTTTTTTAACCGACCGACGACCGGGCAGGGTCGCCGCACGGCGCTCAATCGCCGAGGTGTTGGCCTGTACGGCGCGCACCCAGTCAAGATCAAGATCCATGCCGGGGTTTCTGGGCTCGGTCACTTGCGGCAGATGCGCTGTGCGCACGGGGCTTTCTGAGCTCTGCGTATCCATCTTCACTTCCTTTGGGAGGTTTGCGTCAAAATCGCACGGGTTGCGGATAAATGAAAGGCATACAGCAGCGGGAATAGTGTATTTTTTGACCAAATGGACAAAATCGGCATTTTCTTGCGAATAATTCGCAATAGCGTTGACTTACTTGCGAATGGTTCGCATATTCAATTGCAACTGAGTTCCAAATCGGGGTCCGACATGATTCGTCGCAGCTTTCTTGCAGCCTTGGTATTTGCCGCTGCATCGCCATTGACGGCCTGGGCCGAGGTGCCCCTGAAGGTGGTCGCCACCACAGGCATGATTGCCGACGCCGCGCGTCAGGTGGGTGGCAATCAGGTCGAGGTGAAGGGCCTGATGGGTCCCGGCGTCGATCCGCACGCCTATCGCCAGACCCGCAGCGATATCGTTGCCATGACCCGTGCCGACCTGATCCTGTGGCACGGCCTGTATCTTGAGGCGCAGATGGAGGATTTCTTTCACGACCTGGGCCGCAAGCGTAACGTGGTCGCCGTTGCAGAAGGGATCGACACGTCGAAACTGCGTGCGCATGATGATTATGCTGATAAATACGACCCGCATGTGTGGATGAGCCCAGCATTGTGGCGCGATGTGGTGGTCGAAGTGCAGGAAGCACTGACCGAAGCGCGTCCCGACTCGGCCGACATCTTTGCCGCAAATGCGCAAGCGCATCTGGCCGAGATTGACCAGTTGGAGGTCTATGCCGGTCGGGCGCTCGCGTCTGTCCCCGAAACCAACCGCGTATTGGTCACGGCGCATGATGCTTTCGGCTATTTCGGAGCTGAGTACGGCTATGAGGTGATGGGTATCCAGGGCATCTCGACCCAGTCTGAGGCCGGTCTGAACCGGATCGGAGAGCTAGTGGACACACTGGTCGACAAACAGCTGAAAGCGGTGTTTGTGGAAAGCTCGGTCTCTGACCGATCAATGCGCGCTCTGATCGAAGGGGCTGCGGCCAAAGGTCATGATGTGGGCGTTGGTGGTGAACTGTATTCCGACGCCATGGGCGAACCGGGCACTTACGAGGGTACCTATATCGGCATGTTGGATCACAACATCACCGTCATCGCAGGCGCGCTGGGCGCGGATGTGCCTGATCGCGGCATGAACGGCAAACTGTCGGCGGGGTTTTAAGTCATGCTGGAGTTGGCCACAAATCAGGGTGTTTCGGTTGCAGAGCACGGCTTGGACGATAGCCCTCTGGCAATTCGCGGCCTGACAGTTTCCTACGGTCAGAAGCCAGCGGTGTTCTCGGTGGACATGACCGTGCAGCCCGGCGCGATGACGGCCATTATTGGCCCGAACGGGGCTGGAAAATCGACCTTGCTCAAGGCCGCTTTGGGAATCGTGTCACCGCTGTCCGGGCAGGTCACCGTCTATGGTAAGCCGCTGGAACAACAACGCGCGCGTATCGCTTATGTGCCGCAACGCGCCAGTGTGGATTGGGACTTCCCGACCCGTGTGATCGACGTGGTGCTGATGGGCCTGTCGCGGCAATTGGGTCTGCTGGGTCGTATCCGTGCGCGCCATATGTCGCGCGCCATGGATTGCCTGAACCGTGTAGGCATGCACGATTTCGCAGATCGCCAGATCGGCCAGCTTTCCGGCGGGCAACAGCAACGGGTGTTTCTGGCGCGTGCGTTGGCGCAAGAGGCTGACCTCTATCTGCTGGACGAACCCTTTGCCGGGGTCGATGCGGCAACAGAAAAGGCCATCATTGCGGTGCTGAAATCGTTGAAAGAGGGGGGCAAGACCGTTGTCGTCGTGCATCACGATCTGGCCACCGTCACTGATTATTTCGACCACGTCTTCCTGATCAACACCCGCAAAGTGGCCGAGGGTTCGGTGGCCGAGGCCTTCACCGCCGAAACCCTGCAATCGGCTTACGGGGGCCGTCTGGCCACCGCTCAGATCGACCAGATTTCACGCGCGCTGGGTTAATCCATGCTTTGGGACGCTCTTACCCTGCAGCTTGGCTATAACGCCACGCTGGTCGCCGTTGGTGCGACCTTGCTCGGCATCTCGGCCGGAGTCACCGGAACGTTCCTGTTTCTGCGCAAACGGGCATTGGTCAGCGATGCGATCAGCCATGCGACCCTGCCGGGTGTGTGTCTGGCTTTCATTGTTCTGGTCGCCTTTGGCGGGGACGGGCGCAACCTGATCGGCCTGCTGGCCGGATCGGCGATCTCGGCCTGGATCGGTCTGCTCTGCATGAACTGGCTGACCCGCCGGACGCGTTTGGCCGAGGATGCAGCCATCGGGGCGGTGCTATCGGTATTTTTTGGCTTTGGTGTCGTGCTGCTGACCGTCATTCAGACCATGGGCGTAGGGCGGCAGGCCGGGCTGGAAGGGTTCCTGCTGGGGTCAACTGCTGGGATGCTGTGGGCTGATGCGCTGATCATTGCGATTGGCGGGGCGGCAACACTGGTACTGGTTATGATCATCCGCCGCCCGATGACGATGGTGGCCTTCGACCCGGAATATGCCGCGGCGCGGGGCTTGCCGGTGCATCGCATCGATCTGGCGATGATGGGTCTGGTGATGGCCGTCACCGTAGTCGGCCTTAAAATCGTCGGGCTGATCCTGATCGTGGCGCTGCTGATCATCCCGGCCGTTACGGCACGGTTCTGGACCGAACGTTCAGACCGCGTGGTACTGCTGGCCGGTCTCGCGGGTGGTTTGGCTGGGTATCTGGGCGCGGCGCTTTCGGCCTCGGCTCCGAACCTGCCAACGGGTCCAATCATCGTACTGGTCAGCTTTGCTTTCTTTGCGCTGTCCCTGCTGTTGGCGCCGGTCCGGGGTGTTCTGGCGGCGGTACTGAAACACTTGCGATTTCAGCGCCGGGTACATATCCGGCAAGGTCTGCTGGCGCTGGCGCAGGATCAGAAAATCTATGAGCCACTTACCGTGCGCCTGTTGAAACGCGCCGGGCTGGCCCGCGCCGATGGTGTCGCCACCGAGGCCGGCAAGGCCCGTGCGGCCAAAGCCCTGCGCGACGAAAAACGCTGGGAGATTGTCCGCGCCGATCAGGCGCATGAGGCAACGGCGGCGCTTTATGACGGGCTGCGCGATATCGAGACGGTGTTGACCCGCGACCAGATCACCGAGATCGACCGCCAGATCGGCGGCCCACAGGGAGTGCCCTGATGAGCGGTCAAGAGTTCGTCCCCCTTTCGTTGACACCCCTTCTGATTGGCACCTTCGCTGCAATTGCCTGCGCGCTGCCCGGCAATTTCCTGGTGCTGCGCAAGCAGGCGCTGATAGGGGACGCGATTAGCCATGTGGTGCTGCCAGGCATCGTGGTGGCATTTATCCTGGCCGGGGCGATCTCGACTTGGCCGATGATGCTGGGCGCGGCAGGAGCGGCGGTGGTGGCCGTGGTGATGATCGAGGCGATCCGGCGGCTGGGCCAGATCGAGCCTGGTGCCGCGATGGGCGTTGTGTTCACCACCATGTTCGCGGGCGGTGTACTGTTGCTGGAACAAACCGACACTTCAACCGTGCATCTGGATGTGGAACACGCGCTTTATGGCAATCTGGAAAGTCTTATCTGGCTGGATGCGGTGGGTTGGTCATCATTGCTGGACCTGGCGGCCTTGGCCGGGTTGCCGCCGGAACTGCCGCGCATCGCGCTGACGTTGGTGGGCGTGATCCTGTTCACCTGTTTGTTCTGGCGACCGCTGAAGATTTCCACATTTGACGAAGGCTTCGCACGCACCATCGGAATTCGCACCGGCGCGCTGGGCATGGCGCTGGTGATCGTTGCGGCGATATCTGCCGTGGCGGCCTTTGACGCGGTGGGGTCGATCATCGTGATCGCCATGTTTATCTGCCCGCCAGCAGCCGCGCGCATGATGACCAACCGACTGGAAACCCAGATTGCGTGGAGCGTTGTCTTCGCGAGTGTCTCGGCGGTTTCGGGTTATGTGCTGGCGGGGTATGGGCCGCTGTGGCTGGGCAGAGCAGACGCTGTCAGCGCGGCGGGCATGATTGCCACCATGTCGGGCCTGATCTTGGCCTCTGCCGCATTGTGGGGACCATGCCGTACCCGCGCCGGAGCGCCCCAGGCCTCTTGACACGGCGTGTTCCTGCCACCTCTGTCCGCGACCGGTCGGCTGAAACCTGCTCAGACTGCAAGGGCATGCAGAGTTAATGATTTGCTATGCATTATTCGTGCTAAGCCGCCTGCAGAATATTTCTGAATGACCACCACTCACTTCGGATCGTTCGGACAATCGCGACCCAGTTTGCCGTTTGTTGAAATAGGCAGGGCGCGATTGTTCGAACGCCCCCTCCTCAAAAATCAGGCATCCAAACCGGTGGCAGAATCGTGCGCGCCTGTGCTAGGTCTGGTGGTATGGCGCAGACACACCCCAATATCAGCGAAAACCCACCCATTATCCGGCAACTTGATGATGCCGCCATCAACCGTATTGCTGCGGGCGAGGTGGTGGAACGTCCGGCCTCGGCGGTCAAGGAACTGGTGGAAAACGCCATTGATGCCGGTGCGGCACGGATCGCCATTGATATCGCTGATGGCGGCAAGACGTTGATTCGCGTCACCGATGACGGCTGTGGGATTTCGGCGCAGGACCTGCCGCTTGCCTTGTCTCGACATGCGACCTCGAAGATCGACGGTTCGGATCTGCTGAACATTCACACGTTTGGTTTCCGGGGCGAGGCCCTGCCGTCGCTGGGCGCGGTTGGGCGGCTGACCATCACCAGCCGGGTGCCGGGCTCCGACGCGGCGCAGGTCCACGTGTCTGGTGGCAAGATGGAGGCAGTCAAACCAGCCGCCCTGCGAGCTGGTACGGTGGTCGAGCTGCGCGACCTGTTTTTTGCCACACCCGCCCGGTTGAAATTCATGCGCACCGACCGGGCCGAGGCGCAGGCGATCACCGATACAGTCAAACGGCTGGCCATGGCCGAGCCTGCCATCACCTTTACCCTGCGCGATGTCTCAGGCGGGGGTGAGGGGCGTGTGACTTTCCGTGCCGACCGTGAGAATGGCGATCTGTTCGACGCGTTGCATGCCCGTCTGGCCCGTGTGATCGGGCGCGAGTTTGCCGAGAATGCGTTACAGATCGACGCCACGCGCGAAGGTATTCGGTTATATGGCTATGCCGCCTTGCCGACCTATTCCCGCAGCGCGGCGGTGGCGCAGTATCTGTTCGTCAACGGCCGACCGGTGCGAGACAAGATGCTGACCGGTGCGCTGCGGGCGGCTTATTTCGATTTCCTCAGCCGTGACCGGCACCCGGCGGCGGCGCTGTTCATCGACTGCGACCCGACGCTGGTGGATGTGAACGTCCATCCCGCCAAGTCCGAGGTGCGGTTCCGCGATCCGGGCGTTGCGCGCGGGCTGATCGTCTCAGCCCTACGGCATGCGCTGGCAGAGGCGGGGCACCGGGCCTCGACCACCGTTGCCAATGCCACGTTGGGGGCGATGCGACCCGAACCGGCGCTCCCCTCTCAACCTGCACCTGCGCGCGTGTATCAGATGGACCGGCCATCGCCCGCAGCGCGTCAGGCGGCCTACAGGGCGCAAGCTCCGGGCTTTGCGGAACTATCGCAGGACTATAGTGGCAATGTTGTTGAACCGATGCCTGTTGCGCCCGTTTCAGAAGAAACGCCAATGGCCGACCTGCCCTTGGGCGCGGCGCGCGGGCAGGTGCATGAGAACTACATCATCGCCCAGACCGCCGATGGCATGGTGATTGTCGACCAACACGCGGCGCATGAACGGCTGGTTTATGAAAAGCTGAAAACCCAGATGGCCGAGAATGGCGTCGCCGCGCAGGCGTTGCTGATCCCCGAAATCGTCGAATTGTCCGAGGGCGACTGCGCGCGTTTGATGGCGGTGGCCGATGACCTGTCGCGCCTTGGGCTGACGCTGGAACCTTTTGGTGGCGGTGCCATCGCTGTGCGCGAAACGCCGGCCATCCTGGGTGAGGTCGATGCCCGTGCGATGATCCTGGATATCCTTGATGAACTGGCTGATCAGGGCGAAAGCCAGACGGTGCAGGCACGGATCGAGGCGATCCTCAGCCGGGTGGCCTGTCATGGTTCGGTCCGGTCAGGCCGCCGGATGCGGGCCGAAGAGATGAACGCTTTGCTGCGTGAGATGGAGGCAACCCCCCATTCCGGTCAGTGCAACCACGGGAGACCAACTTACGTGGAACTGAAGCTGAGCGATATCGAGCGTTTGTTCGGCCGCAGTTGATCCGGCAGCGTTGCCGGGTTATGAAGAATAAAACAAGAACATCCGAGGCGACATGATCGAGATTGCTGGCACCCAAGTTGCATTGAATGACCCCGTGATGCTGATCGGGGGCGGCGTCATAGCGTTGATCCTGCTGCTGCTGTTCCTGTCGCTGCGGGCGGCGCAGCGGTCTGCCCGGATGGCAGAACCATTGGCGCGGCAGATGGCCCATCTGGGCCAAAACGTGCAGCAACTGGGGCAGGGGCAGGAGCAGTTGCGGGGCGGGTTGCAACATGTCTCGGACACGCAGGCCAATGCGCAGGTGCAGGTGATCCAGACGGTTGAATCGCGCCTGTCCTCGGTGCAGCAGCAGATGAATGACCGGCTGGCGGACAACGCGATGAAATCAGCGCGGGCTTTGGCCGAGATGCAGGAGCGAATGAAGGAATCGCTGCATGGATCGTCCAAGCAAACCGCGACCTCGCTGACGCAGTTGCAGGAACGACTGGCGGCCATCGACAAGGCACAGGACAACATCACTAAGCTGTCGGGTGATGTGTTGTCGCTGCAGGATATCCTGTCGAACAAGCAGACCCGCGGCGCGTTTGGGGAAATTCAGCTGAACGACATCGTGTCGAAGGCGCTGCCCTCGGACAGTTTCCAACTGCAGGCAACGCTGTCGAACGGACGCCGCGCGGATTGCCTGATCCACCTGCCGAACCCGCCGGGGCCGATTGTGATCGACAGCAAATTCCCGCTGGAAGCGTATGAGGCACTGATCGCCTCGACCAATGATGCCGAACTGAAAGCAGCTGTGCAGATGTTCCGCAGCACGGTGCGCAAGCACATCAACGACATTGCCGAGAAATACATTCTGGACGGCGAAACTGCCGATGGTGCGCTGATGTTCCTGCCGTCCGAGGCCGTTTATGCCGAACTGCACGCCAAGTTCCCAGAACTGGTGCAGGAAAGCTTTTCGAAACGTGTCTGGATCGTTTCGCCGACTACCTGCATGGCGACGCTGAACACCATGCGCGCAATTCTCAAGGACGCACGGATGCGCGAGCAGGCGGGCGCGATCCGCAAGGAATTGGGTTTGCTTCACAAGGATGTCGAGCGGCTGGGGGACCGTGTGTCAAATCTGGACCGCCATTTCGGGCAGGCGGCCAAGGACATCTCGGAGATCAAGATCAGCGCAGAGAAGGCCGGGCGCCGGGCGCAGCGGCTGGACAATTTCGACTTCGAAGAACTCGCACCCGATGACCAAACCAACGTCGTTCCGTTGGGCAAGTCTGAGGGGTAAGGCTACTGGATCGAGAGGTCCAGATTGTAGCCGACCGTCTTGCCGGTGTCCCGATCATTACCCATAAGGTAGACCCGGATCGTGTAATCTCCGTCTTCCGGCAGATCGATTCGGGCGGTGTTGCCGTTGATCGAGCCATTGTAGATCGCGACGCCGTCGCTATTCGGCGGCAGGATGTTGAAGTAAATCACGCCATTGCCGTTGGTGTCGCTGACTTGAAGCTCGGCAAACATTTCTTGCCCGGCCTGGGCGCCGAGATTGTAATCAAAATACTCGTCTCCGGTAATGGTTCCGCTGACCATTGTTCCGAAATTTCCGGGTTCGAACTTTACTTCAGCCGCGCGTTGCGCCCACGCAGCGCTTGCGAGGCCAGCAAAGACGAAACTCAGGATCAAACGCGTTTTCATTATCAACTCCCAGACCAATAGCGGGTTAGTGTACCACGAACCGCTCCGATGCCTCAGATACGCAGAAAGGGCTGAAACAGGCGCGGCATCAGTTTGCTGAACTTCAGTGGTGCGTCAGTGACAGCCAGACAAATGCAATCTTCCGAGATATCCGCCGTCGGCGTGTGGTGCAGGTCTTCATCCGCAATCTCGACATCGCCGCGGGCGAAATGGTCCACCTCATCCGAGAATGCACCCTGCAGGACCATCGTCAGTTCGACGCCGTTGTGGCTGTGGTCCGGCACGGCTGCACCGGCGGGGATGAACAACAGGCGCGCGCTGGCCTCGCGTGAGGTCGGCAGGATCGCCTGCTTAACACCCATGCCGATAGAGCGCCATTTGATGTCGTTCACATCTCCCCCCACGTAATCCTGCAGAGGTGCGGGCAGAACCGAACACCCCGGACGGGTCGGTTTCGCAATAGGCGCGCCCTGGGCAATCAGCGCCATGGTCGCGGCCAAAGCACCATCGCTCATGCTGACCGGACTGTCCTGCTCTTGCAGGACACAGCCGCCAACGGCGTCAAAGCTCTCGGCTCGGGCGCGGCAGTGGTCGCACAGAGACAGATGCGTGGCGACCATCAGGTCGAACGCCTCGGGCAGTGTTCCAGCTGCATAGGCCATCAGCAGGTCGTCTGTCAGGTGATGTTTGATCTTGTTGCTCATCGTCATCATCTCAGTTCATCGCGTGGCGCAAGCGGTCCAGCGCCAGCCGTATGCGTGATTTGATCGTGCCCAGCGGCAATCCGGTCTGCGATGCAATCTCGCGGTGGCTCAGATCGCCAAAATAGGCTTTTTCGATCAGTTCTCGTTGCGCCTCGGGCAACGCCGCCATGGCGTCACGCAGTTGCGCGGTTTCCTGTTGCAGCGCGATCACGTCGTCCTGCTCCGGTTCCGCCTCGGGGCCCCACCACAAGTCCTCGGGTTCGGGGCGGCGTTGTTTGCGCAGGACGTCGATGCGCTTGTTCCTTGCGATCGTAAACACCCAGGTCGCCACGGTTGCGCGGGTGGGATCAAAAAGATGGGCCTTGTGCCACAAGGTCGCCATTACCTCCTGCGCGCATTCCTCGGCCAGCGTCGCGTCTGATCCCGACTTGATCAGGAACGCCTTGATCCGCGGCGCGAAATGCTGGAACAGCTCGGCAAAAGCCGCCTGATCCTGAGCATCTCGAATGCGGCTGACGTGGCTCACCCACTCAGCTCTGGTGTCGCAACTGCCATCCGCTTTGTTCACCGGCTTGCCCCTGATGCGTTTTTTAGCGCGCCAAGGCCTGAGTGCTGGCCCCTCGGCCACCGGTTCATCCAAGGTCGCGGTATCGATCTCGGTAAACATAACCACATTACGCGGGGCAGCCCAAGGCGGATCACTTTGTTTGCGGTTTTTGATCCGTATCGGGCTAACTTTCGTATTATCTGTTACAAACAGATGAGGAAAAGAATGCCGTTTGAAAGGTTTACAGGCAGAGCGGAGAACGCAGCGTGAACAGGGTCGACCATATCGCAGGCCATACCTTTCACGGGCGGAAGGGGGCTGTTCAGAACGCCTTTCGCTATTCCGTCGACTACATTCTGCTGGACCCGGAAGGCCACCCGGCTACCCCGCTGCTGTTTTCCATGAACCGGGTCAATGTCACCAACTGGCGGAATCGCGATCACGGCGGAGAGCCGGGCAAAGGGCACGGTGCCGTCTGGCTGCGCGAGCAACTCGACCAGATGGGTGTCACCCAACCGGCCCGTATCACCCTGCTGACCCAGCCGCGCGTGTTCGGCCATGTGTTCAACCCGGTCAGTTTCTGGTTTTGCTTCGACGGTGAGGAACAGCTTTATGCTGTGGTGGCCGAGGTCACCAACACCTACGGCACGCGCCACAGTTACCTGTGCCACAACCCCGGTTTTGCGCCGATCCAGCCCTCGGATCGGATCATGGCGGAAAAGCTGATGCATGTCTCGCCGTTTCAGAAGGTCGAAGGCACATATACCTTCCGGTTCGACTATCGCCCCGACCGGGTGGGGGTCTGGATCGACTATGGGCGCAAGGATGGCGGGCTGATTGCAACGCTGACCGGGACGCGTGCACCGCTCAGTGATGGCAAAATCCTGTGGTCGCTGCTGCGCCGCCCGTTCGGTGCCCGCCGCGCATTTGTCCTGATACTGTGGCAGGCGTTGAAACTGTGGGTCAAAAAAGCCCGGTTCCGTCCGTTTCGCAGCGCCCCCATTCCCGGTCACCCGGTTTCCCGTATTCGCGAGCCATAAGGCCACTTTGTTTGCGTAAGATCAAAGACTCAGCAGCCGCCGAGTGGTTGTGCTAGGATGGAAACCGCGAACACGAGGAGTTGGGTCATGTTGGAAATCTCGGCAAGAAAAATCGCTCAGGTCGCCATGATGGGGCGCGAACTGAACCGCGCCGAGGGTGAGTTGCGCGCCTTTATCGACCGTATGGGCGAAGATGAGCAGGCCGAACTGGTCGCTGTCATGTGGATCGGGCGCGAGAGCTTTTTCGCCGAGGATCTGGCCGAGGCGATCGCAACCGCCAAGTCCGAGGCCTCGACCCCTTGCGCCGACTACCTGATCGGCACGCCGCACCTTTCGGATCACCTTGAGAACGGTCTGGATGCGCTGGGGATTTCGGCCGAGGATGTGGAAAACGATCTGATGTAGATAGAATGCCCGCACTTTTTGCGGGCATCGTTTTCAAGGCAATTTACAAACCTGTACAGGTTTGATTCAGTCCAGCCGAATATACTTTTGGTTGATTGAATGAACGCTGATACTCCTGTTGATCCCCCGAAACGCAAACTGACATTTGTCCGCGTTGCCATTGTTCTGGTCGTGCTGTGTATCGTGGCGCTGCCGATTTTGCGCAAGAAACATGACAGGTTGGTTGATATCTGCAGCTCGGATAAGGGTGACGTGCAAACCACTCTCGACGCCTGCGATCTGCTGTTGGACTGGACCGTCTCCGATCCGGCTGAGCGCTCTTTGGCTTACCGCAATAAAATGCGGCTTTACATGGGGTTGAAGGATTGGGAGGCCGCAAAGCGTGAGGCCGATCTGGCAATTGCAGCCGACCCCGAAAGCGAAGTGCCGTTGCAGTGGAAGGCCATGGTTTTTATCAGGAGCGAAGATTACCTGCAGGCTCTGGAAGCGATAGAGGGCGCTCTGAAGATCGCTCCGGGGAATGACTATTCTATGGAAACAAAAGCCAAGCTTTTACGCAGTTTGGACAGGTTGAGTGAAATCGAACCCTTTGTGGAACACGCGGTGGAGCACTATGAAGTAGGATCATGGGCGTGGAAATATGCTGGTTTCTTTCGGTGGAAAGCTCAGGAATTCACTTCGTCAGCGCAGGCATTTGCCCGCGCTCTCAGGAAAGATCCCAACGATGCATATGCGCGCAGGAAATTCGTTGAAACCTGTGGTCTCGCTGGATCGGATTGCCCGGCGTTGTTTCCCGGGGCACGCGCAACTTATCCTTCCGTAAGTTGTGATCAGGCAAGCGCCGAGTTTGCGGCCCTGCACCCAAATCTGGCCGAAATACTCTTTGAAGACGCTGATAAGCCGTCATTGGTTGAACAGGTTGAAGGACAAGACCGGACAAAAGACTTTCTGCTTCAGTTTGTGTACACGACGACCATTCGCTCGTTTGCTCAGGGGGCTACGCCGGAAAAAGCACGCAGATTATTGGTCGAGGCCCGGGTGTTCGAATGCGTTTCCGGGGGCACATTCCACTTTCCTGACGGTGGTGGAGTTTCCGCGGAAGAGCTTCGGGAGGATGCGGAAAGGTTATACAATCCCGAACTGCGTCGAAACCTTGTCGATCTGGCGCATGTGTATCTGAAGGAATCCGACAACGCGCACTGACCCAACACATTAACCAGTCTTAATCTGCTCCTCCGGCTGCGTTAACGCGGGCTGCCTTTATCTGTTTTAGCAACAACAAATGCAATTCAGACTGAAAGGAGAAAGTCATGGGATACGCACAAACAGTTACTCCGCAGAAGGGGCTCTTCTTCGGTATGTTCTCGAATTACGCCGAAGCACGGGTCGAACAATTCCGCCGCGGGATTTACGCCAAAACCGTCCGGTCATTGGAAAAGCTGACTGACGAGCAATTGGAAGACATCGGCATTCCCCGCTGTGACATCAATCGGCGCGCCTATGAAAGCGTCTACCACAAGCAGCCCTATCACCGCCAAGTGCAGTGATCCAGGCGCCGCGTCGGGCATCAAATATGGAGGAGAGAATGCTGGATTCCAAACCCAACAACGAACCATCGGTAAACGCCAGTTCCGTGTTGCTGTTTGACCGGGCGATGCGGCTGCAAGCGATCAGATCGGACATCGTACGTGCCGCACAGGAACTGAACTGGTTATCCGATCAGGATCTGGCCGAGCTTGGTATCAATCGCAGCGATATCGACGACGTGATCGAGCGCTACATCTGAGAGAATTCAGATCGAGAATAAGCCATTCCGACTTTTCGGGATGGCTTTTTTTGTCAGCCGACTTTCGAGGAGGCAGATGGCCACTCATCAGAAGCTATGCCAGAAAGAAAGCGTTTAAGTTGATTGGCGCATTGTAGGGGCAGGCAATTGAGTTGGCGATTTGTGAGGCTGGCAGCGGCGTGCCTGATTTTGACCGCTGCATTTATTTTGTATCAGCAAAATCAACGTAATGATTTGGCCGCAGATATGGTTGCGGAGGGTTACCATAGTCCGGAAACCACACCAGAGGCGGCCGTTCAGGGCTGCAGCAGGCTTCTGCAGGTCAGGAGTTACAAGCCCAAAGAAATGGCAGTCCTCCATATCTATCGTGGCCGAGCGTGTGTTACACGGGAGGACCTGTAGCGTGCTTTGCAGGACTTCGAGGATGCGGTTGCTTTCAATGCAGATGAACGCCAAGCTTGGCAGTGGGTCAGTTATGTTCTGGGCGAATTTGGGGATAATGAGGCCGCGTTTGACGCTATCGAAAAGGCCCATCGTCTGGGCCCCGCGAACACCTACACGATGCAACAGCGTTTTCGCCTTTTGAAAAAGTTGGAGCGGTACGAAGAGGCCGATGCATTTTATACTCGGTTGATGGAGAAATATCCGGCTGCGGAAAATGAGCGCTTGTTATGGATGCCACGCGAACTTGGGCGGATGCGGCTTGAATTGAAGCAGTATGGGCCAGCAGTTGACGCATTCAGAGAAGCGTATTGGTTGGATTTGGCACACGATCAAACGGCGGAAGGCTTCTTTGAAGAATGTGCATTTGCAGGACCTGAGTGCCCGCCCTTATTACCCGAACGTCGGGCAGGCTATCCGGTGTTGACCTGTGATGAGGCATTAACGAAGTGGGTAGAAATGAACCCTGAAAAGCTCGAAGCAGCATTCGCGGAAACTGACACCAAAACAGTGATGGAGTTGATTGAGAGCGGGGGCTGGCAGTCCAAAGAGGTTTTTCAGTCTGCTTATTTGGGGGCTGTCTCGCCGGGCAATTCTCCTGAAAGCGCGGCTCAGTACCTTATCCTTCATCGGGCTTTCGAATGCGTGAACGACGGTAAGGTTGAATACTACGAAGGGTTTAAAGAACAAAACGAAGCGGGCTGGATATACATAAACGAGCATATCTTTAGTCCGCAACTGCGCCGCAACCTCGTTGATCTCACGCAGGTCGCTTTGAACTGATGACACCGCCCTAGTCTTGATAAGGACGGTGCCATTCGTTCAGCTAAAGTGTTCCACCAACTGCAGATGCTGGGCCAGTTTGTCGATCTCAGCCATCCAGCCCTGCACCAGTTTCGGGTCGCTGGGGGCGGCGTGGACACCGGCGGGGATGGCGCGGTTCAGCACTGCCTCGACGGCCAGCGACACAGGCACAGACACCAGACGGGCCATGGCGGTGCCGCGTGCGTCGCCCCACGCATCCATCACATAGGTCTTGTGCCAGACCGGGATACCATCTTTTTCCGCCTTCAGGCCCACGCACAGAACCACGCGGTCGGGCTCGCCTTCGTCATAGGCGTTCTCGGCCCAGAACTGATCAGACATCTCTTTCAGACGCGCATCGCCTTCGGGGCCTGAAAGTGTCTCGATCTCGGTGAACACGTCCGACCATGCATCGGCCCAGCCGTTCAGCCGCAGGGTGCCGCGGACGAATTCCTTGACCGGCCAGTGTTCCTCGAACTGGTACTCGGCCATGAAGGGGATCGAGTCGCGGTTCGGATAGACTTCGAAACTTTCCGGTGTCGGCAGGGGT
This sequence comes from Ruegeria sp. YTSC199, assembly GCF_059609725.1. Lineage (NCBI taxonomy): Bacteria > Pseudomonadati > Pseudomonadota > Alphaproteobacteria > Rhodobacterales > Roseobacteraceae > Ruegeria > Ruegeria sp. YTSC199. Next base: position 3,390 of record NZ_JBXWMF010000016.1, on the reverse strand, counting down.
GCGATGTAGCTGGTGATCGCATCCCATGGGCGGGTGACGTCCAGCGGAGCGTAATCGCGGATTGATTTCGACGGCGAGCGCAGGGCTTTGAGCACGCCCAGCGGTGACCAGCTGAACTTGTAGCGGAATGGGTTGGGGTTCTTGGGGATGCCACCGCAATACGAGATGAAGCTCAGGTGGTTCTGCGGATCGAACGCGTCCGACGCGCGATAGTCCGCGACCAGCACGTGGGCCATCAGGTGGTCGATGCCCGGATCCAGCCCCACCTCATTGACCAGCGCCACACCGACCTCGCGCGCCTTGTCGTCCAGCGCGCGCATTTCGGGTGCGATGTAAGAGGACGAGACGAAACTGGCTTCTTTCGAGATCGCCAGTTCCGCCAGCGGCACGTGCCAGTCGCCCGGCAGCATTGATACGATCACGTCGCCTTTTTCCAGCACTGCGCCTAGTGCGTCGATATCAAAGGTACGGATGTCGTTGGTCAGGTCTCCGACCTCGGCCTTGGCCTTTTCGATGGTCCGGTTCCAGATGGTGACCTTGTGCCCGCTTTCGATCAGGCGGCGCAGGCCGGGGATGGCCGACAGGCCGGTACCACACCAGTGAATCGTCATTGCTCAGATCCCTTCGATATGCGCTTTGTATGTTGCATCTGCCCGGCCCCAGACGCCGCTGTCCAGATCGGACAGAGTCAGCAGTGAGGGCAGCAGTTGCGCGGCGTAGTCTTCCGAACTTTCAACCGGCAGCATCGATGGCAGGTTGTCAATCGCCATCACGTCCATCACCGGATCGGAGGCCACGCGTAGAGCGGGGGCGTCCCATGTGGTCGCGCGATCATAGACCGGGACCGGGTTGTAATCACTGTCCGGGTCGCAGGCCACGTCGCCAATGGCAGTCAGGTTACGCGGGGCGGTCAGCGCCTCTTGCGGGACAAAGACCGGCGTGCCGGGGCGCGCGAAGATGCAATTCAGGAACAGGTTGTGATCGAGGATTTCCGGGAATGGCCCGCCGCTGGCGGTCTCGGCCATATCCCATTTGGTGACGCTCACGCCCATCGCTTCGCACAGGTCTGCGGCGCCGGTGCCAACACGGCCCAAGGCGCCGATGACGATGGCGCGGGGACGGTCGGTGCCGGTGGCGTCCAGCTCAGTCAGCAATTCGGCATTCAGTGCGTCTTTGCTGGGATAGACGCCAACCGGCGGGCATTCCTCATCCCGTTGCTGCGCGGCCCATGTCTTGAGCGTCACAGCTGCGCCCGCGTACCCGGCCCAATAGCCAAAGGCAGCCACGCGACGGCCATTTTCGTCCACCAGATATTCCAGGTCATACAGCGTGCCGCCACCTGCCTTGAACCGTTCCAGCAGCGCGCGGCCGGAATGCTGGCCCTTATAGGCGTGCCCGAACATGATGTGGCGGTGGGGCAGGGGCGTGCCGTCCTCGGGCAGCTCTTTGAGCCCGAAGATGATCGCGTCCTGCGGGGCCTCAGGCCACGAATTCTCAGCCGCGATCTCGCAACCGACGTCCTTGTAGCCGTCAATCGGGATGGCGCGGACCGAGCTTTCCTCGACCGTCACGCGGATGCCCGCAGCGATCAGCGTGGCGGCACCTTTGGGGGTCAGCCCGACCCGTTCCTCGTTCGGGCGCTGTTCTGCCCGGACCCAGAGATGTGTCATCGTATTTCCTTTTGTCAGAGCATTCCTGCGGCGCGCACCGCCTGAACCGAAGGCCGAGCCTCCATCGCCTCACGGAAGGCGAGAATCTTTGGAAAGGCCGATACGTCAACGCCGTCACCTTCCAGCCAACTGCAGACCACGTACAGATAGGCATCGGCCAGCGAGAACGCATCGCCCAGCACAAACGGCCCGCGCAACCCGTTGGACGAGATATAGTCACAAGACGCGGTCATCGTTTGGGGAACTTTGCCTTTCATGTCCTTCCAGCTGGTTTTTTTGTCGGCCCAACGCGATCCGCGCAGCTTGTGGGCGTGGTTCACATGCATGGTCGAGGCGAGGTAAAACATCACTTCACGCATGCGAGCAGCCAAGACCGGATCAGCGGGCACCAGCCCGGCCTCGGGGGCCTTCGCTGCGATATATTCCAGCAGAGCTCCGGTTTCGGTCAGGATGCCGCCCTCTACGGCCAACGCCGGAACGCGGCCTTTGGGGTTGATCTGCTTGTAGGCCGGTTTTGTCTGCTCGCCCTCGATAAAGTCCAGCCGGATCGCTTCATACTCCAGTCCGGCCTCTTCCAAGGCGATGGCAACGGCGACCGAGATCGTCCGGGGGGCATAGTAAAGCTGCATCAGGGACCTCCGGGGTTACAGGTGGGTCTGGGCGTATTGCCGGTCCGGCGCTTCCAGATGCGGAACAGCGTTGAACAGAACCGGGCTCAGCTGCGAGCCAATCGGGTGCAGACGATGCATTGACGTGTTCATGATGGCAAGGGCCACCCGCGCCATCGACGGAATATCCAGCCCCATGGCCTGCCGCACCACCATCGAGATCAACCCGCCCGAAGTCACCACAATCGCGGGGCCACCCTCGGTGCCGATGTCACGCAGAGCGCCCGAGACGCGGGCCTCGAACGCGTCGAATGTTTCGGGCGCATCTTTGATTTCACCGTTGGCCCAGGCGGCAAAGGTGCGAGGCAGATGATCTACAAACCCTTCCCGGTCCGTCGGGATCACCACACCGTGCTGCTCTTCGAACAGCCTGGCAATGGTGAAGTATTCGATCTCGTTCAGCCGGGGATCGCGGACGGGCTCGGTCAGTCCCATGCTGGCGGCGGTCTCGATGTGCCGGGTCAGCGTACCGCAATAGACACGTGTATAGCTGGTCCGCGTGAATTGCAGATGCGCGCCCAGCCAGCGCGCCTGTTGGTGACCCAGCTCGCTGAGCTTGTCATAGCTCTTTTCATCGCGCGCGTCGGTGTTAGCCTGTCCGTGGCGTACCAGTGTTATATGTGACATGGCGGTCCCTCTCGGGCAAAGTCTTAGGGTAGGTTGCAAGCAGGGGCCAGAGGTGTTCGGCGGACGTCCGGCAAAAATCTCAGCAGCTTAGGGGGTGCGGGCCGTGGGACTGTTTGGATTTCCGAATTTTGATGTTGCGTAAGAGAAAAAAGTTTCCTATCAGAAACACGGGTGCAGCATACGGGTGTATACCCTTTACCCGGCCCGCAACGGGCGAGCCCTGACACAGATCAAAGTTCCCTGCCTGTTGACTTGCGACACAGGCGTGGGAAGTTGGGCAACAAACAGCCTTGGCGCAGAACGGGCAAATGCGGCATTCAAAGATTATGACCTAAGAAAGGTTGGACCCATGACCGAGATTAATCGCACACCGTTGTATTCATTGCATGTTGAGTTGGGTGGCAAGATGGTTGATTTTGCTGGAT
>NZ_JBXWMF010000015.1:0-124859 GCF_059609725.1 Ruegeria sp. YTSC199 | reverse complement strand
GTTCCGGCGTAGCTCAGCGGTAGAGCAGTTGACTGTTAATCAATTGGTCGTAGGTTCGATCCCTACCGCCGGAGCCATATCCCCCTATTTAGAAGCACCACCCGTCAAGGCGTTCTCGAAATCTGCTCGCAGATTTCGTTTCAGAACCTTGCCGGTGGCGTTCAGCGGCAAGGCATCGACGAACACCACTTTATCCGGCACCTGCCAGTTGGCGGTCTTACCATCGTAAAACGACAATATCTCTTCTTCGGTCGGCTCTTCACCTTCGGCTTTGACCGCGACCAACAAGGGTCGCTCGTCCCATTTCGGATGCGGCACGCCAACCACGGCAGCAGTCGCCAGTTTGGGGTGCGCAACGGCGATGTTTTCCAGCTCGACCGAACTGATCCACTCGCCCCCGGATTTGATGATGTCCTTCGAACGATCGCGGATTGTCATGTATCCATCCGGGTCCAGCGTGGCCACATCTCCGGTGGCGAACCAGCCATCCTGCAACAGTTCCTGATCCTGCATCTGGAAGTAGCTGTCCAGCACCCAGTACCCGCGCACCAGAAGATCGCCCTGAGTTTCACCGTCATGCGGGAGGTCATTGCCGTCGTCATCCACGATCTTCAACTCGACGCCGTAACACGGCCGCCCCTGGCTTTCCCTGAGTCTGTGCTGCTCATCCAGCGGCAGGTTTCGATGTTTGGCCAAGGGCTGGTTTGCGGTGCCCAGCGGGCTCATCTCACTCATGCCCCAGGCGTGAACGGTGTCGACACCGTAGCTTTCGCGGAAGGTTTCGATCATCGACGGCGGACAAGCGGCCCCACCGATGACCGTGCGTTCGAGGCTATCAAGCATAGTGCCTGACTGCGCGGCATAGGCCAGCAACCCCTGCCAGATCGTCGGCACACCCAGGGCCAGGGTGACTCCGTATGTATCGATCAGCTTTACCAAAGCCTCACCATGCAGATCCGGCCCCGGCAGCACCATGCGCGAGCCCGACATGGCACAGGCATAGGGTGAGCCCCAGGCATTCACATGGAACATCGGTACCACGGGCATCACAACATCCATTGCCGAGAACCCGATCACGTCGCGGGTGTTCGATCCGAAACTGTGCAACACGGTCGAGCGGTGCGAATACAGCACCCCCTTAGGGTTCCCTGTCGTGCCGGATGTATAACACAAGCTGGACGCGGTGTTTTCATCGAAGCTGGGCCATTCAAAGCCCGCATCTCCGGTTTCGATCAGGTCGTCATAAAATTGGACGCCGGGGATCTGGGCAACCGCGTCTTCATTCCGCGGCCCCATCAGAACGAAGTGTTGAACTTCGGTCAGATGCTCCTGCAACGCAGCAACCAGCGGGATGAAGGTTGCGTCAAAGAACAGCACCCGATCCTGCGCATGGTTGATGATATAGGTGAGTTGCTCTGGGAACAGGCGTGGGTTGACCGTGTGGCAGACTAACCCTGCGCCCGACGTGGCAAAATAGACTTCCAGGTGCCGACGGTTATTCCAGGCCAAGGTCCCGACCCGGGCCTGCGGCCCTAGCCCCAGCGAGGTCAACGCCGAGGCCAGTTTTCGCGCGTTTTTCGCAACTTCTGCCCAGTTAGTCTCGGTCACCGAACCGTCAGTTTCAACCGAGTAGATCTCGGTCTGACCATGGTATTTGTCGGCGTGATTGATCAGCGACGAAATCAGCAAAGGCTGCGTCATCATCTGTCCCAGCATGGGCGTCCTCCCTTTGGTTGCCCCGCTTCTGTTTGGCGGAACCATTTGTTGCCCGCGCCGGAGATTCCGAATGCCCAGGCGTTAAGGCTCTTGCTTGGGAGGAAATCCTGCCAATCATTTATTTTTCTGACAACAAAAGAATGCAGCCTTCCGCAGCGACAGGCTGCGAGATTACCCTTACCTAATCCCGGTGGCGTAGGGCGTAGGCGACCAGCGCGGCGGTTGAGCCATCCTTGCCGTCCGTGCTTTCCTCACCGTCCACAATCGGGCCAAGCGAGGTCGCCAGTTCCTTACCCAACTCTACCCCCCACTGGTCAAACGAGTTGATCCCCAGCAGCACCCCTTCGACAAAGACGCGGTGTTCGTAAAGTGCAATGATCTGGCCCAGCACAAAAGGCGTCAGTTTCGGATAGATCAGGGTCGTGGACGGCCGATTTCCCGGGAACACGCGGTGACGGGCCTGACGTTCCAACTCGTCGCCTTGCAGGCCCTTGTCGGCCATGCGCTGCCGCGCCTCATCCAGCGACCGGCCGCGCATTAGCGCTTCGGACTGGGCCAGGCAATTGGCCAGAAGCAATCGGTGGTGGTGTGCCAGTTCGGGCTCATGTCCTTCGGCGGCGACCATGAACTCACAGGGGATTACGTCGGTTCCCTGATGGATCAGTTGATAAAACGCGTGCTGGCCGTTGGTGCCGGGCTCGCCCCAGACCACCGGGCCAGAAGGCAAGGTAAGCGAGCTGCCATCCATGGCAACGGATTTGCCGTTCGATTCCATCTCGAGCTGCTGGAAGTAGGCCGGCAGGCGCAGCAAACGCTGATCATAAGGCAGAACCGCGCGGCTGGTGTGGCCCAGAACCTGCCGGTGCCAGATGCCGACCAGCGCCAGTATTACCGGCATGTTCTCGACCCAGTTCGCGGCGCGGAAATGCACGTCCATCGCCTGCCCACCGCGCAGGAAGGCGTCAAAGGCGTTCGAGCCAACAGCGATCATCACCGGCAGGCCCACCGGACCCCAGACCGAGTAACGCCCTCCGACCCAATCGGCAAAGCCGAACACGCGATCTTCGGGGATGCCGAAGGCTTCGGTCTTGTCCACCGCGCTGGACACGGCGGCAAACTGCTTGGACGGATCACCGCCGCCATCAACCATCCAGGCTCGCGCGGTGCGGGCGTTGGTCATGGTCTCGATAGTGGTAAAGGTCTTGGACGCCACGATCACCAGCGTCCGCATCGGATCAAGTTGACACAATGTATCGGCGATATGGGCGCCATCTACATTGGACACATAGTGCAGCCTTGGTCCGTCGTGATACGGAGACAGCGCATGGGTCGCCATCACCGGGCCCAGATCGGAACCGCCAATGCCGATGTTCACCACGTCGGTGAAACTGCCCCCTGCGCCGGTGATCGCGCCGCCGCGCACCTCTTCGGCGAAGACCCGCATCCGCTGCAGTGTGTCCAGCACGTCTGGCATCACATCCAGACCGTCAACAGCGACCGGACCACCGTCCAAGTTACGCAATGCCGTGTGCAACACCGCGCGCCCTTCGGTTTCGTTGATCTTTGCCCCAGAGAACATGGCTTCGCGCCGCTCGGCCAGCCCGGCCGCGTCGCATAACTGGATCAGAGCATCCCGGATCTCTGCATCGATTTGGGTTTTCGAGTAGTCGAACAACAGATCACCGGTCGAGGTCGAAAACACCCCGGCCCGGTTTGCATCCTTGCCGAACTGATCGAGGATGGTCTGGTCTTTCCGTTCGTTGGCTAAGGCGGTGATTTTGTCCAGTTGCATCGCGTTTACTCCGCCCAGTGAACTGTCATGCCGCCTAGGACCGCCGAAATGGGCGCCTCTTCCGGCGGCAAGGACATGGCCTGTTCCAGCGCGTCCCGCTTGGCCGCACCAAAGATAATCAGGTGTTTCGACAAGGCGCCTTCCAGAACCGGAGCAGTCAGAGTGATCCGGGGCTCGGGCTGCACATCGGTCCGCGCAACCGCCAGCGGGGGCGCGTGACTGTCAAGCGCGGCCTCAAGCCCATCCATGCCTGGGAACAGAGACGCGGTATGCATGTCCTCGCCCATGCCTAGAACCAACACCGACAATGGGCGGATCGGCGCTATCAGGCTTTCGAGTTCCGGCAGTACGTCCTCGGGCTCTTCGCCGGGCACGTAAAGAGGGATGTATTGCGCCGATGAGGCGCGGTTGGTCAGCAGCCGCTCGCGGATAAGGCGTTCGTTCGAACGCTCATGGTCGCCAGGTACGCAGCGTTCATCAGTGGGCAGAACTCGCACCCGGTCCCATTCTAAGTCTGCAGCGCACAATACGTCAAAAACCGGGCCGGGCGTGGTGCCCCCCGGAACCGCCATCGAGACCACGTCATGATGCAGCAAGGCTGATTCCAGTTCGCCCGCCAACTCATTTGCAACGTCGATAGCCAGCATATCCCTGTCGGCGTATTCCTGTAGTTTCATGGGTTTATCCCTTGCCAGCGGCGACCGTCTCGTTTCATCAGCAGCTCGGCGTCGCCCGGGCCGGTGCTGCCACATTCATAGGGTTTGGGGACATCCCCGCGCGCCTGCCAGCCCGCGATGATCGGGTCGGTCCAGGCCCAGGCGGCCTCGACCTCGTCGCCGCGCATGAACAGGGTCTGGTTGCCGCGGATCACGTCCATCACTAGCCGCTCATAAGCGTCCGGCGGGTCCTGGTTTTCCGACCCCAGCGCTTCGGCAAAACTCATGTCCAGAGGCACGTCGACCAGACGCATCCCCCCCGGGCCCGGCTCTTTGATCGTCACCTTCAGCGTGATGCCTTCGTTCGGCTGCAGCCGGATCGACAATACGTTGGCGTGCCGCCCGGCATCCTCACCAAAGATCGAATGCGGCGCGTCCTTGAACATCACATTGATAACCGAGGACCGCGCCACCAGTCGCTTGCCGGTCCGCAAGTAGAACGGAGTCCCCGCCCACCGCCAATTGCTGACATGCGCCTTAAGCGCGACATAGCTTTCTGTCGTCGAGCGCGGATTACCCACAACCTCACGATAGCTGGGGCCGTCGCCTTCGAACTGGCCGCGCACAATGTGATGCGGCTCGACCGGGTCCAGCGCGCGTATAACTTTCAGCTTTTCATCCCGCACCGCGTCCGGGTCGAATTTGGCCGGAGGCTCCATCGCGATCAGGCAGAGCAGCTGCATCAGGTGGTTCTGCATCATGTCGCGCATGGCACCCGCGCGATCATAGTATTCCTCGCGCCCGTCAATGCCAACGGACTCGGCCACCGTGATCTGGATGTGATCGACATACTGGCTGTTCCAGAGCGGCTCGAACAGCATATTGCCAAACCGCACGGCCATCAGGTTCTGAACAGTTTCCTTGCCCAGGTAGTGATCAATCCGGTAAATTTGCCCTTCGGAAAAATGTTTGGCCAGCGTCGCATTCAAGGATCGGGCACTTTCCAGATCGTGACCAAATGGCTTTTCCACAACAATCCTTGTCTGTTGCGTCGCCAGCCTGTGCGATTTGATGCTTTCCGCCAAAGGACCAAACAAGCGCGGCCCGACCGAGAAATAGAAGGCCCGCACCCGGTCGACGGTCAGTTTTGCCGCCAGCACGTCCCACCCTTCATCCGACAGCGCATCCAGCGGCACATAGTCGACACGTTGAAGAAAAGAATTCAGCGCACCGACATCCTGACATTGCCGGGGCGCATGACTGCGCAACGATTCGGCGACGATGTCCCGGAACGCATCCCGGTCATAAACGGCACGGGCGGCACCGATGATCTGCACGTTATCCGGCCATTGCCCTGCACAAAACCTCCGGAACAGTGCCGGAAGGATCTTGCGCTGTGCAAGATCGCCGGTACTGCCGAAAATGACCAGATCGAACGGGTCAACGGGTATGACACGAGAAACCATGTGTTTTCCCTACCTTACCCCTGCGGACATGTCTAATGTTAGCGCAATCATTTTTGTATTTTTTTCGCTCATCAAAACTCTGTCAGGTGCGGCGCGATACCCTTAACTAACCGGTTCTGAAAGGCTAAGTCACTTCTTGGACAGCACAGAACCGGATACCGGAATGAAAGACAACGCCCTTCAGAGCGCCAATATCGGCAAGTTTCAGGACAAATTGGTGACAGCTGACGGGCAAACGCGGGCATCCGTTGCGCTCAGCAATCCGGAAACGCTTTGGTTCAACACCGGAACCCTGTGCAACATCGAATGCCTCAACTGCTATATCGAAAGCAGCCCGACCAATGACGCGCTGGTCTATATCACCGCCGATGAGGTGCGGGATTACCTGGACCAGATCGAAGCCCGTAACTGGCCGGTTCGCGAGATCGGGTTCACCGGCGGTGAGCCGTTCATGAATCCTGACATGATTGCCATGACCCACGCCGCGCTGGATCGTGGCTACGACGTGTTGATCCTGACAAACGCAATGCAGCCGATGATGCGCCGCAAGATGCGCGAGGGTCTGCTGAACCTGCAACGTGACTTTGGCGACAAGCTGACGCTGCGGATTTCGGTCGATCATTACCGTCCCGAATTACATGACGAAGAACGCGGCAAAGGCAGCTTCGCCAAAACCCTGGTTGGAATGGAATGGCTGCGTGACAATGGCTTCAACATGACCGTCGCCGGACGCACCGTCTGGGGCGACACCGATGCCGAAAGCCGTGCCGGGTATGCGGCGTTTTTCAAGGAACACAGCTTGGACATCGACGCGCAAAACCCCGGTCAAACTGTCCTGTTCCCTGAGATGGACGAGGCCGTCGAGGTTCCTGAAATCACCACCGCCTGCTGGGGCATTTTGAACAAGTCACCCGATGCGGTGATGTGCGCCAGTGCCCGAATGGTCGTGAAACGCAAGGGCGCAGACCGGCCGGCAGTTCTGGCTTGCACCCTGCTGCCTTACGCGCCTGAGTTCGAGATGGGTCATACTCTGGCCGAGGCCGAAGCAGATGTGCACCTGAACCACCCGCATTGCGCCAAATTCTGCGTTCTGGGCGGAGCAAGCTGCTCGGGTTGATCAATTCAGTTCGGGGGATTTCCAGAACTTCGTGCCGGACGCTCCGGCCGAGACCCGCCAGCCTTTCTTGCCCAACACAAAGAACGAGCGACCATCAGTGAACCGCACGGTTTCTCCGCTGCGGTCTTCGCCATACATGGCCCCGGTTTCTGCGGTCGCGTCGTAGCCTTGTTCAATGAATTTTCCCAGATCAGCCTGGGCTTCGAACAGGATCACGAATTTGGTCTCGAACCCACCGATGCCCACCGCCGCGCCAACGCCGCCTGTCCCCATGTTCATATAGGTGTGTTGACCTGTGTCTCTTGATACCGCCACCCCGCGCCCGTACCCGGCCGAGACCGGGAAAACTGTGACCTTGCGCGAGTCGAACACCGCATAGCCTGCGCTGATGCCGAACAATTCGTCCGCCTCGGGGTTTTCCGCCAAAAGCTGGGTCAGTACCTCGCTGGCCATCAGGTCCAACTTGGCGCGGGTCTCTTCCGGCGTGGCCTCGTTCGTCACCAGATCGGCGGTCGAGTTGACGGTCTCGCCGACGACTTCAGCGCCTTTTCCCACGGTGTCACCCACCGCTTCGGCCCCGTGCCCGATGGCATCGGCCGCGTTTTCCGCACCTTTTTTGATTTTGCCCAGAACGCCCTCGGAAGCGGCAGGTCCGCCGATCAACAAAGCGGCAGCAAGAAACAATACTCGGGACATTAAGCGATTCCGTATGTGACCAACAATTTGGCCGACACCATAACCCAAGCACCAAAAAAAATAATGCGTCTCAATCGTTACTAGCCAAAAAACATGACCTGATACTCAATTTACCCTGAATTCACCCACCATGTTGCGCCATTCTCCGGGTGCGATCATCTTGCGGTGCGTGAACCGGACCGAATGCAGCGGACCTTCAATCTCGCGCTGCCAGAAGTCGATGAAATCGAACAGTTTCGGATGGTCCGGCGCCAGATCGTAATCCTGCCAGATGAACGTGTTCAGAACATGGATGTAGTCGGGCATGTGGTAAAAGAATTCCGCCGTCGTCAGCCCGTACCCCTTGAGCATCAATTCGGTTTCGCTTTGCTCCATGCAGACCTCCAATCTTGTTGCAAGGTCTCTTCATGGTAACACAAAAACCCCCTAATCCTTAGTTAACAATATGTTACTCTGGTGTTACCGGTGTTTTTCGCGATCAAAAGGCTTGCTTGCTTGCACCTTATGTGCCGGGTCTGATAAGGTACATCCACAAGATATAGACCCAGAACAATACACGGGCAGTTTACGTGAGCGATACGCCAGATACTCCTGAAAACATGGATGAAACCCCGCCCGAGCGCCCCGTTTACGACGGCCCGACGGTGTCTATCGAATCCGAGATGCGCACGTCCTATCTGGACTATGCCATGTCGGTCATCGTGTCCCGCGCGATCCCCGATCTGCGCGATGGTCTGAAGCCGGTGCACCGACGCATCCTTTATGCGATGCATGAAACCGGGAATACCCACGACAAGGCGTACCGCAAGTCGGCCCGTCCGGTCGGCGATGTGATGGGCAAGTATCACCCGCACGGTGACAGCGCGATCTATGACGCGCTGGTGCGGATGGCGCAGGATTTCTCGATGTCGCTGCCGTTGCTGGATGGTCAGGGCAACTTTGGTTCGATGGACGGCGATAACCCAGCCGCCATGCGCTACACCGAAGTACGGATGGACAAACCCGCAAGCGCCCTGCTGGCCGACATCGAAAAAGAGACGGTCGATTTTCAGGACAACTATGACGGCAAAGATCGGGAGCCGACCGTTCTACCCGCCCGCTTTCCGAACATGCTGGTCAACGGTGCCGGTGGTATCGCCGTAGGTATGGCGACCAATATCCCGCCACACAACCTGGGTGAAGTGGTCGATGCGACACTGGCGCTGATCGACGATCCAGACCTGACCTCGGAACAGCTAATCGAATATGTCCCCGGCCCGGACTTCCCGACTGGCGGTGTAATGCTGGGCCGTTCTGGCGCGCGTAAAGCATATCTGGAGGGTCGCGGAAGCGTCATCATCCGTTCCAAGACACGTGTCGAAGAGATCCGTAAGGACCGCTATGCCATTGTCGTGGATGAGATCCCCTATCAGGTGAACAAGGCCGCAATGATCGAAAAGATCGCCGAGGCAGTACGCGAGAAACGCATCGAAGGCGTGTCGCACGTGCAGGATGAATCTGACCGCAACGGTGTACGAGTAGTGGTCGAACTAAAGCGGGACGCCACGCCTGAGGTGGTTCTGAACCAATTGTTCCGCTTCTCGCCGATGCAGACGTCCTTTGGCTGCAATATGCTGGCGCTGAACGGAGGACGGCCCGAACAACTGACCCTGCGCCGGTTCCTGACATCCTTCATCGACTTTCGTGAAGATGTTGTCGCCCGTCGCACCGCCTACGACCTGCGCAAGGCACGCGAACGCAGCCACATCCTGTGTGGTTTGGCTGTGGCCGTCTCGAACGTGGACGAAGTGGTTGCCACCATCCGGTCGTCGGCAGACGCCGCCGAGGCGCGCGAAAAGCTGATGACACGCCGTTGGCCCGCGGCAGAGATCGAAGGCTATCTGCGCCTGATCGACGACCCTCTGTCCAAGATGAACGACGACGGCACCTATAACCTGACCGAAGTTCAGGCCCGCGCCATCCTAGACTTGCGCTTGCAGCGTCTGACCCAAATTGGCGTTAAAGAGGTCACGGACGAATTGGAGGAACTGGCCGCCAAGATCAAGGAATACCTTGATATTCTGTCTTCGCGCGAGCGCATCATGTCGATCATCGGCGATGAACTGCGAAGCGTCCGTGAACAGTTCGCTGTGCCGCGTCGTACCGAGATCGTCGACTGGTCAGGCGACATGGAAGACGAGGACCTGATCGAGCGCGAGGATATGGTCGTGACCGTGACTTCCGGCGGTTACATCAAGCGCACACCGCTGGCCGATTTCCGCGCGCAGAAACGTGGAGGCAAAGGCCTGTCTGGGATGCAGACCAAGGAAGAGGACGTAGTTACCAACCTCTTCGTGGCGAACACGCATACCCAACTGCTGTTCTTCACTACCGAAGGCATGGTCTACAAGCTCAAAACCTGGCGCCTGCCGCAGTCCAGCCGGACCGGAAAGGGCAAGGCGATCGTCAACATCCTGCCGATTCCGACCGGGGTTTCCATCGCTGCGATCATGCCGGTGGATGTCCCGGATGAAGAGTGGGAGAACCTGCAGATCGTCTTCGCCACCAGCGCGGGCGATGTGCGGCGCAACCGTCTGTCAGACTTCACCAACGTCCGTCGCAACGGCAAGATCGCAATGAAGCTGCCAGAGGATGTGGAACTGGTAAACGCCCGCATCTGTTCCGAGGATGAAGACGTGATGCTGGTCACCAATTCCGGCCGCGCGATCCGCTTCCGGACCACAGATGTGCGCGTCTTCAACTCGCGCGAATCCACCGGTGTGCGCGGCATCAGGCTGACCAATGGCGATCGCGTTGTTTCGATGTCGGTGATCCGTCACTTTGAGGCCGCGCCGGATGAACGTGCCGCCTATCTGAAGATGCGCCGTGCCGTTGCAGGCATCGCCGATGATGGTGAGACCGATGAGGATGAAGCAACCCCCGGCTCCATCACGCAAGAACGCTATGCCGAAATGTCGGCCGCCGAAAACCTGATCCTGACGATCACGACTGGCGGTTCGGGCAAGCTCAGTTCCAGCCACGATTATCCGGTTCGCGGGCGCGGTGGTATGGGCGTCGCGGCGATGGACAAGGGGATGCGTGGCGGAGCGCTTGTGGCCTCGTTCCCGGTTGAGATCGACGACCAGATTATGCTTGCCACTTCCAAGGGTCAGTCGATCCGGGTTCCGGTCGATGGCATCTCGTTCCGATCCCGCAATGCGGGCGGTGTGAAGGTGTTCAACACCGGCAAGGGCGAAGAGGTCGTCAGCGTCGCCTGGATCGCAGATCAGGGCGATGAGGACGACGACGAACAAACCCCGGAATAAGTTAAAAAAGGCGCTGCACCAAACTGCAGCGCCTTCTTCTTTGCCCTTTAACCCTTGCACAATAGATCAGAGATCACCCATAAGCGGTCTTGCCCCCAGATGCTCTGCCCTTTGAGGCGGAAGCCAGGCACGCCCCACAGGCCGATTTCCTGCAAGCGATTCTGGTTGGCCTCGACCCGATTGCGCCAGGTGGACGACCCTAATTCCGCTTTCGCTTCGTCCCAATCCAGACATGCAACTTTCGTGATTCTGGCCAGACCATCATCCGTGGCGGCATCTATCCCGCGCGACCACACAGACGTCATGAAAGCCGAGCAATACTCGGCCAATCGCCCATGCGCCTCTGCGTAGTCCATCAAGGCGTAGCCACGCTCAACCGCCGCCCCCAAAGGATCGGAAATACACCCAAATGGGATACCCAATCGCCACGCCTCGCGGGTGCAATCATGAAGGATGTATGAGGACTTCGCCGGTGGTACCGGTAGGCCGCGCATCAGCATGGGCAGCACAGGCCTAAGGACCAGATTTGCCTGACCGCTGCGGGCAAGGTTGCGAACACGGTCAAATGCCAGATAGGAGTAAGGGCTACGGAAAGAGAAAAAGAACTCGATTTCTTCACCCTTTGCGATTTGTGGCTCTGAGGCAATATCGGGCACAATCGGCTTGGACTTTTCACCCAACCCCAAGTCCTGCAGCCTGGCTTCCAGATAGTGCAGCCGGTCGAGTCCCCAATAGCTCTCGCCCCCATAGGCAAAACACCCACCTTGGTAATGCCCCACCGCGGCAAGGACCTGATCACCCGCTTTCTTTGCAGGCACCGGGTCTGCCTCTGGCCCGTCCGGAAGTGGCACGCCTGTCCACAATGCCTGTGTCACGGCCTGTGCTTTCGGACCAAAGTCATCTCTACCCAGCACTCCGGCCAATATTCTTTCAGCTTTTGCAACGACCTGAGAATCGGTTTCGGAAAGCGATGGCTGGACAAGACCAAGGCGATTGGCCAAACGCATGACATCGCGAACTGCATTGCGCCGGTATTCCTCGGGCGCGGGAACCATGTCCTGCGGCGGACCGGAAATCAGGTAAGGCTGAAGGCTGATGCTGTATCTGCTTTCAAGCTGCTGCAACACTTGCACCGTCAGTAAACTGTAGGGGTCTGATACATCATGGAAATACCGGACGACATGAGGTCGTCGGGCCAGCCTCCGTTTGATCTCCTGCACATAGCGGCGAGAGGTCAGGAGGCCGCGGCTGGTCAGTGCCGTCGCGGCTTGGGTCTTAAGTTTGCGACTGAATGACAAGAGCCCCTCCGGCAACGGTTACGGAGCACTGTAACGGCTGCGGCAGGAACACCCATGCCGCAACACAGGAACGTGACGGCTACAGATCGTAGAGCCTGCCGAACTTGTCCTCGAGATAGCTGAGCAGCGGCTCCGGACCCGGCTCCATACCACTGGCGCGCTGGATGGTGTCGCGCGGGGCGTACAGCCCGCCGTGACGCTGCAGGTTTTCCCGCAACCAATCGGTTGCACCGGATGTATCTCCTTCGGCCAGTTGCCTATCCAGATCCGGTACCGCTGCGCGCAAGGCCTGATAAAGGCACCCGGCATAGACATTGCCCAGCGAATAGGTCGGGAAGTAGCCAAACAGCCCGACCGACCAGTGCACATCCTGCAGGCACCCGTTTGAGGGCTTGTCGACCGCATATCCGAAATCGGCCTTGAACCGGTCGTTCCACGCAGCCTCAAGGTCACTGACCTGCAAGTCTCCGGCCATCAACGCGCGCTCCAGATCAAAGCGCAGCATGATGTGCAGGTTGTACTGCACCTCATCCGCCTCGGTGCGGATATAGCCGTTGTGGACACCATTCACCGTGGCATAGAAGGCGTCGGCATCCGTGATCCCAAAATCTCCGAAAGTCTCCACCATTTGACCGTAGAGCCAGCCGGTAAATGCGCGCGAGCGGCCCAGCTGGTTCTCGTAGATCCGGCTCTGGCTTTCATGCACGCCCATCGACACGCCCTGCCCCAATGGTGTCAGCGCATAGGCCGGGTTGATGCCCTGTTCATAGGCGGCGTGGCCCACCTCGTGAATGGTCGAGTAGAAACAGTTGAACGGGTCGATCTCGCTGGTGCGGGTGGTGATGCGCACGTCCAACCCGCTGCCTGAACTGAACGGGTGCACGGCCTTATCCACGCGGCCGGTGTTCAGGTCATAACCGAAGGTGGTCGCCAATTTCTGCGACAGATGCATCTGCGCCAGTTCGTCGAACGTTCCGGTCAATGCTTGCGGCGCTGGTTTGTCCAGAACTGCCGCGCGCAGGGCGACCAGACGCGGACGCATCTGGTGAAAAATCTCGGCAATCTGTGTGCCCGTTGTGTAGGGTTCATAATCCTCGACCATGGCGTCGTAGACATCACCACCCTGTGCCAACGCCGCGCCTTCCTCGCGTTTCAGGTCAACGACCTCTTGCAGCACGGGCAGGAATGCAGCCACGTCTTCCTCGGCGCGGGCCCGTGCCCAGCTGCCTTGCGCGGCAGAGGTCACGCGCGCGATCGCCTTGGCCAGTTCGGCGGGCACTTTGACCGTCCGCTCATAAGACCGGCGGATGTCACGCAGTTGGGCGCGAGCCACATCGTCTTGTGGGTCGGCCTGCTCCAGCCAGTCGGCCACGCGCGGGTCAGAGCGGCGGGCGTGCAGCACCGCCTCGATCGCGGCCATCTCTTCGGCGCGCTGCGGGGCCGCGCCGCGTGGCATCACCGTTTCCTGATCCCAGCCCAACCGCCCGGCAATCTGCCCGAGGGCCGAAGTTTCGCGCTGAAAGGCCATCAGGTCGTCATAGGCGGTCATAGGGGTCAGGCTCCGCGGATTGAAGTGGCGATTGGGTATGCAGTCAGGAACCGCGCACGCAGGATCAGCGTCCAGACAACGACGGCCATGAACTGGTGGATGATGGCAAGCTGCCACGGGGCGGCGTAGACGACGGTCAGGATGCCGATAACCACCTGCAGCGACAGCGCCGCAAAGGCTGCGTTGAAGGCAAACCGTGTCTGTGGGTGCGCGCTGGTGCTGCCGCGCCGCCAGACAATGATGGCGAAGATGAACAGCAGGTATCCCGCGCATCGGTGGATGAACTGCACCAGACCCGGACTTTCAAAGAAGTTGCGCCACATCGGTTCCAGCATCGTCGCATCAGGCGGCAACAACTGCCCGCCGATCAGCGGCCAGTCGGTGTAAGACCGCCCTGCGTCGATCCCGGCGACCAGTGCGCCGATGAGGATTTGCAAAAAGGCGAAATGCATGAGTCCGGTCGACAACGAAAACAGCTTTGCCTCTTTCGCGCGGCGGGCCTGCATCAGGTCGCGTTCCTCGCGGCCCAGCTCAAAGATATACCAGGCAAGGAAGCCAAGGATCACGAAGGCCAGCCCCAGATGTACCGCCAGGCGATAACTGGCGACGGCGGTCATGCCCTCGCCCTGTGTCACGCCCGAGGCGACCATCCACCAGCCTACGGCCCCCTGCACACCGCCCAGAACGCCGGGGATCAGTAGCTTGCCGGTCCAGCCCGTAGGAATTTTCCTCGCCACGAGGAAGCCAAGGAAGCCAAGCGCCCAGACCAGCCCGATCACACGGCCCAGTTGGCGGTGGCCCCATTCCCACCAGTATATCGATTTGAAATCACTTAGCTCCATCCACTGGTTCTGGATGCGCCATTGGTCGATCTGCTTGTACTTGTCGAACTCCGCCTGCCAATCGACCTCGGTCATTGGCGGGATGGCCCCGGTGACCGGGCGCCATTCGGTGATCGACAACCCGCTGTCGGTCAGGCGTGTCAGGCCACCAACGGCAATCATCACGACGACCAGCGCAAACAGGATCATTAGCCAGACGCGGATTGCGCCGCGCGCACCACCGCGGCCCCTGTCGATCATGCCGGGTTGCACCGCCTGTTGTTTCTCGGCGTCCGAGACCTCTTCGAAGATGCTGCGCTTACCGCTCATGCCGTCCTCATGTCCTGAATTTCGTCGCAAGCTAGGGCCTGAGTGGAGATAGGTCCAGCCTCAGCCCTTGTCCTTCCAGCGGACCATCTGCCGCATGATCCCGTGCAGCATCTGCACATCCGCCCGCGTCATCCGCATCCGAGACCACAGATTGCGCAGGTTGGTCTTCATCCCTTCAGCCTTTTCCGGCGGGTAGAAGAACCCGGCCTCTTCCAGCCGGTCCTCATAGTGTTCGACCAGCTTTTCAACCTCGATGCCCGTGGCCCAGTCACCCTTGCCCAGATCGGTGGCCTCATGCACCACGTCCCCGGTCTGGCGCATCCACTCATAAGCAGTCAGCAGCACGCATTGGCCGAGGTTCAGCGAGGCATATTCCGGGTTCACCGGCACCGAGATGATGGCGTTGGCCTTGGCGATATCTTCGTTCTCAAGCCCTGCACGTTCGGGACCGAACAGCACCGACACCTTCTCACCTGCCGCTACCTTTTCGGCCGCAATCTGCATGGCGCGCTCCGGGCTGAAAACCGGCTTGGTCAAGCCCCGCTGCCGTGCCGTGGTGGCAAAGACAAAGGTACTATCGGCCAAAGCACCGCCCAAGTCATCGAACAGCTGCGCCTCATCCAGCAACCGCCCTGCGCCGCTGGACATCGCCACCGCCTTGGGGTTCGGCCACCCGTCACGCGGCGCCACGATCCGCATTCGGTCCAGCCCGAAATTCCACATTGCCCGCGCGGCGGCTCCGATGTTTTCGCCCATCTGCGGGCGCACGAGCACAAAGGAGGGCTGAGATTTATCGCTGGGCATGGCTGTCTCCGGAAAACTTCGGGATGCTGTAATAGGCGTGCCCCAACAGAGCAAGGCGCTGAGGCGGCTAATTACTCCCCGAATGCCATAAAAGTTTGCTTCCCCGGCGCAATCCGCTAAACCGCGCCAAAGACAAAAGCCGAAGGACGCGCCATGGACACCCCCGAGCAGCCGCAGATTTACCTGATTACGCCTCCGACCATTGCGCTCAGCATCTTCCCCGAGCAGTTAGGCCGCGTGCTGGACAGCACCGAGATCGCCTGTATTCGGCTGGCTTTGGCGGGCAATGACGAAGACACCATCGCCCGCGCCGCCGATGCCTGCCGTGAGGTCGCCCATGCGCGGGATGTGGCGATCGTGATTTCGAACCACGTTCTGCTGGCGCAACGGCTTGGGCTGGACGGGGTTCATCTGGACGACGGTGCGCGCTCGGTCCGGGCTGCGCGCAAGGAATTGGGCACGGATGCCATCGTCGGCAGCTTCTGCGGTGCCTCCAGCCATGACGGCATGACCGCTGGTGAAACGGGCGCGGATTACGTGGCCTTCGGTCCGGTCGGCACGTCGGCTCTGGGTGACGGAACCATCGCCGAAAAGGACCTGTTTCAGTGGTGGTCCGAGATGATTGAGGTTCCGGTTGTTGCCGAAGGTGGCCTGACCGCAGAGCTGATCCGCGACATTGCCCCACACACGGATTTCTTCGGCATCGGGGAAGAAATCTGGTCGCAGGACGACCCGGTCGCTGCGCTGAAAACCCTGACCGAAGCGATGTGAGCGTTAACCCTTGCGCCCGCGCCGGGGCTGCGGCATGAGTTTGTCATGACTCAGAACAGTGAAATCCTGTGTATCGGCTCGGTCCTGTGGGACGTTATCGGACGCTCGGCCAGCGCTATGCGGCAGGGCTCGGACGTGCCGGGGCGGATTACCCGCCTGCCCGGTGGTGTGGCCATGAATATTGCCATGACCTTGGTGCGATTTGGCATGACCCCGACCCTGCTGACCGCCATTGGCCGCGACCCCGAAGGCGATGAATTGGTCAACGCCTGCGCCCGTCTGGGAATGGTGACGGACCACATCTATCGCTCCCAGGATTTGCCGACCGACCGATACATGGCTGTCGAAGGCGCCAACGGCTTGATCGCCGCAATCGCCGACGCGCATTCGCTTGAGGCTGCGGGGGCGAAAATTCTGCGCCCTCTGATGCATGGTCCTCTGGGCAATGAGAATGCGCCATTCGAAGGTCCCATCGCGCTGGACGGCAATCTGACCCTGACCCTGCTGGAAGAAATCGCGCAAAGCCCCGCTTTTGCGCGCGCTGACCTGCGCGTGGCCCCGGCGTCGCCTGGAAAAGCCGAACGCCTGCTTCCATTCCTGAAACACGCCCGCGCGACACTTTATGTGAACCTCGAAGAAGCGGGCATCCTGTGTCATTGTGAATTCACGGATTCCGAGAGCGCCGCCAAAGACTTGCTGGGCCGTGGCGCGTTGCGGGTGCTGGTCACGGATGGCGGCAACTCGGCCACCATCGGCAGCGCAGATGGAATCCTGACCCAAACACCCCCGCCCGTCTTGGTCACCCGCGTGACCGGTGCAGGCGACACATTCATGGCTGCCCATATCGCATCAGAATCCGGCGGAGCATCCAGCGATGAGGCCCTGACCCGCGCTCTGAACGCCGCCGCAACATACGTATCCGGAGAAACCCCACTGTGATCGACATCCAATATTCCGCCGAGGTCCGCGCCGCAAAAGACGTAGGCCAACCCATCGTCGCGCTTGAAAGCACCATCATCACCCACGGGATGCCCTACCCTCAGAACATCGAGGTCGCGGCACAAGTTGAACAGGATATCCGCGACGCGGGCGCCGTTCCGGCCACGATTGCGGTGATCGACGGCAAACTACAGGTAGGCTTGGAAACTGACGAGTTAAGTGCACTGGGTCAGGCCCAAGGCGTTGCCAAACTGTCGCGTGCCGACATGGCCGCCTGTATCGCCACCGGTGGCACCGGGGCTACCACGGTGGCCGCGACCATGATCGCCGCGCATTTTGCCGGGATCGAGGTCTTTGCCACTGGCGGCATTGGCGGAGTGCATAAGGGGGCCGAAACCACGTTCGACATCTCCGCTGATCTGCACGAGCTGGCGCAAACTCCTGTAACCGTTGTAGCGGCAGGCGCAAAAGCGATCCTTGATCTGGCGAAAACGCTGGAAGTTCTGGAAACACTGGGCGTTCCGGTCATCGCCCATGGTCAGGACGAATTTCCTGCCTTTTGGTCTGCCCAATCGCCCTATACCGCGCCCCTACGCATGGACACAGCCGGGGACATCGCCAAAGCGCATGCCGCCCGCCGCGCGCTTGGCCTGCCCGGAGGTCAGCTGATCGCCAACCCGATCCCCGCCGCCGATCAAATTCCAGCCGACGAACTGGCCCCCATCATCGTTTCGGCCCAGGCCGACGCGGACACTCACCGGATCACTGGTAAAGGCGTCACACCTTACCTTCTGCAGCGGATTTACGAACAGACCGAGGGCCGCTCACTGACCGCCAATATCGCACTGGTGCGCAACAACGCGAAACTGGCCGCCAGCATCGCGCGAGCGCTGGCCTCAGACTGAGTTACATAAGCCTATTGTACCAAGGCCCCGGACTGCTTAACTAAATCCGCAAACCACTCAGGACTGCAATGAACACGCCCTTTGACGAAGAACCACACCGCCGACCGGGTCTGTTTTCCCGACTGCGCGCGTCTTTTCTGACGGGCGTCGTCGTCATTGCACCTGTGTGGCTGACCATCTGGCTGATCTGGTCGGTCGTGGGCTGGGTCGACAGCGCGGTACTGCCGCTGATCCCGCAGCAATTCCAACCGGAGGAATATGTGGGCGTGAACCTGCGCGGTGTTGGAGTGGTGATCTTCCTGATCTTCACCGTCCTCGTCGGCTGGGTCGCCAAGGGCATCCTCGGCCGCTCGCTGATCCACTTCGCCGAAAGCGTCGTCGACAGGATGCCCGTGGTCCGCTCGGTTTATTCCGGGATCAAGCAGATCTCGGAAACGGTGTTTGCCCAGACCGAACGGTCGTTCGAGAAAGCCTGCCTTATCCAGTACCCTCGTCGCGGCATTTGGGCGATTGGTTTCGTCTCGACCACCGCCAGAGGCGAGGTCAGCGAGCGCGCTGAAACCGGTGGTGAACTGCTGAGCGTTTTTGTCCCGACCACGCCCAACCCGACCTCGGGTTTTCTGCTGTTCTTCCCCGAAGAGGACGTGATCCTGCTGGACATGTCGATCGAGGAGGCCGCAAAGCTGGTGATTTCTGCCGGGCTGGTCTATCCGAACGAAAAAGACCCGACGCAGCCGCCGGAATAATCAGCCAAACATCTCGGGCAGGTCAACGGTGCTCCGTTCGCCCAAATCGGCTTTGTGATCCTTGATAAACCGATGAGCCGCTGCGCGCCCGGCCTCTTTCAGCTTGTGCAGAACGACCGGGTTCGGCACCGTTTTTGTCACCACCGACAGTTCGTTCATCAGCGCGTCATCCGCGATCATGTGAATCAGAACGCGGCTCATCTCACCTGCCCTCAGTTTCCCTTCGGTCAGCAGCCGCTGAACGAAACTGATCGCGCGCAGTTCGCGGAACAGGGAAGAGTTAAAGCTGATCTCATTGATCCGGTTCTGGATTTGCTGCGGCGTTTTTGGCACCTCGTCGCGTTCCAGCGGGTTGATATTCACGATCACCACGTCATCGGGCAGGTCGTTGTTGAACAGCGGGTAAAGCGCCGGGTTGCCGGTATACCCGCCATCCCAATAAGCCTCGGTTCGGCCCGACTTGGGGTCAAAAATCTCAACCGCCTGAAATAGGGTCGGCAGACAGGCCGAGGCCAAAATCGCATCTGTCGAAATCTCATCCCCGGTGAAAACCCGGATCTTGCCGCTGCGCACGCAGGTCGCGCAGACATGCAAACGCGGGCCCTCATCGGCGCAAATCTCATCGAAGTTGAACCGGTCCACCACAGGCTCCAGCGGGTTGCGGTAGAACGGGCCATAGGCATAGGGCGACACCAGCCGCGACCACGCATCCCCAACGGAAAACGGCAGGGAATACTCCATAGCCTGTGCAACTTGCGCGGGCTCGATGGCCTGCATCCAATTGGCAAAGCGCATGTCCCCGATCGCGCCCATCCGCTCCCATAGCCTGTTCAGGTTGGCGCGCGCACCGTCACGCCCATCCCGAACCATACCGGACTTGAACGCCGCACCATTGAGCGCCCCGGCCGAGGTTCCGGTGATCGCCGCAACCTCGATATCCTTCTCATCCAGCAGCCGGTCGAGAACACCCCATGTGAACGCACCATGCGCGCCACCGCCCTGAAGAGCCAGATTGATCCGTTTCACCGCGCGCCTCCTAGGTCAAAGGGCAGTCCAGCCACCATCTACCGAGATCGTCGTCCCGGTGATCTGCGCCGCCGCATCCGAACACAGGAACACCGTGGTTCCGCCCAACTGTTCAACCGTTGCGAACTCTTTCGAGGGCTGACGTTCCAACATGACGTTCTTGATCACGTCCTCGCGGCTCATGTCGTATTCTTTCATCGTGTCGGGAATCTGAGCCTCGACCAGCGGTGTCAGTACATAGCCCGGGCAGATCGCGTTGCAGGTAATCGGCTCCTGCGCGGTTTCCAGTGCCACTGTCTTGGTCATCCCGACAACGCCATGTTTCGCCGCGATGTAGGCCGCCTTGAAGGGTGATGCCGTCAACCCGTGCGCCGAGGCGATATTCACGATCCGTCCCCAGCCGGCCGCGCGCATCATCGGCAGCGCCGCCGCCATGGTGTGATAGGCCGAGTTCATGTTGATTGCGATGATCGCATCCCATTTGTCTACCGGGAACTGGTCGATCGGCGCGACGTGCTGAATGCCCGCGTTGTTCACCAGAATGTCGCAAGCCCCCGCCTTTTCGATCAGCGCGCGACATTCGCCAGCAACGGACATGTCCGCCTTGATATAGCGCGCCTTGGTGCCGGTCTCTTGCGCAATCTCGGCGGCCAGCGCGTGATCTTCCTCCCGGTCGGTGAACGAGTTCAGAACCACATCGGCCCCGGCTTTCGCCAGTTCGCGCGCGACGCCCAAACCGATCCCCGAATTCGATCCCGTGATGATCGCTGTTTTTCCCGAAAGGTTCATGGGTTCTCTCCCTCAATTTCTGCTTCCCGCGCACAGTGCCATGCTGCACCTGCAAAGAAAACGGGGAAACACCCGGCTTCTGAAGCCACACGGAAAAATGCCAAAAAAAACGCCCGCACGAAGCGGGCGTTAAGTTATTGAGGCAGGTTTCATACAGGCAAGAAACCTATCGAGCAGTGCACCCTTTATACGCAATTCCCCGCCTTCGTCCAAGCTAAAAGTTTGAAAACAAGAAAAATCATCGGTACGGTGAATCCCAACAAAATAAGGCCAGAGCAGGATTGTTTCCAAAATGCGCCCCGATTTTCTACGCCCCGTTCGCCCTGTGATTGCGGGAATCGCTTCTGTTTTTGCCGCCACAATTGCTCATGCAGAATCGGCCCATGGCATAGCTATGTACGGTGACCCTGCCCTACCACCGGATTTTGTGTCTCTGCCCTATGCCAACCCCGAGGCACCGAAAGGCGGCAAAGTTGTTTTCGGCAATACCGGCGGCTTTAACAGTCTGAACCCCTTCGTACAGAAAGGAACCGTACCCTGGCAGCTGCGTTTTTGGACCCACGAAAGCCTGATGGGCCGATCCTGGGACGAACCTTTCACTCTTTACGGGTTGTTAGCCGAATCAGTTGAGACTGCGCCGGACCGTTCCTGGGTCGAATTTACCCTGCGCGAAAACGCCCGGTTTTCGGATGGCAGCCCGGTAACCGTGGACGATGTTGTCTGGTCGTATCAGACGCTGGGCACCGAAGGGCACCTTCGTTACCGCGGGCTGTGGGGCAAGATCGACAGCATCGAACAAACCGGCCCGCGCACGGTACGGATCACCTTCAACGAACCGGATCGGGAACTGGCCCTGATCACCGGCCTCCGCCCGATCCTGCAGAAAGCACAGTGGGAGGGGAAGAATTTCGCCGACTCGGCGCTGCATGATGTTCCAGTCGGATCGGGGCCCTATGTAGTCGATGATTATGAGGCCGGTCGCTATGTGACCTTGCGCCGGAACCCCGACTATTGGGGTGCTGATATCCCCTTCCGCCGCGGCACCATGAACCTCGATGAGATGCGGATCGAATTCTACGGCGACGGCACAGTCCTGTTTGAAGCGTTTAAAGCTGGCGCACTGACGGCGGTACGGGAATTCAATGCCGACAAATGGGACACGCAGTACAACTTCCCCGCCGTTCAACGCGGCGATGTCATCAAGACCGAGATCCCGCACGGCAAGCCGTCGGGCATGACCGGGTTCGTCATGAACACCCGCAAAGCCCCCTTCGACGATTGGCGTGTGCGCGAGGCACTGATTTTGGCGTTCAACTTCGAATACATCAACGATACGATCACCGGCGGCACACAACCCAGGATCACATCATATTTTTCCGGGTCTGATCTGGGTATGCAGCCCGGCCCCGCCACCGGCCGCGTTGCAGAGTTGCTACAGCCCTATGCCGACGACCTGCCACCCGGAGCGCTTGAAGGGTATGCCCTGCCTGTTGGCGACGGCTCGGCCCGCAACCGCGCCAATATCCGCAAGGCGAACCAGTTGTTGACCGAGGCGGGCTGGACCGTTCAGGACGGAGTGTTGCGTAATCAGAGCGGTGAAGACTTCGCCGTCACCGTCCTGCTGCAACAAGGTGATACTGAGGGCCAGACGGCCATCGAAATCTATACCCGTGCGCTTGAAAGGCTCGGGATTCAGGTCACCGTCGAACAAGTGGATAGTGCCCAGTTTACCGGCCGTAATGCCGAACTGGATTTCGACATGACTTTCTTCCGCCGTGCCATGTCCCTGTCGCCGGGCAATGAACAGCGCCTGTATTGGGGTAGTGAAAACGCCGACACTCCGGGTACGCGCAACCTGATGGGTGTTGCCTCTCCGGCGGTGGACGGGTTGATCGACGCGATGCTGGCATCGGAAAGTCGCGAGGATTTCGTAGCCGCCACCCGCGCGCTGGACCGGGTTCTGACCGCCGGACGTTATGTCATACCGATCTGGAATTTCGACGTCGGACGTATCGCTCATGCCAAAGAACTGAAACAGCCCCAGACTGTGCCGATTTATGGTGATGGGCCGGAATACATGCCACAGGTCTGGTGGTATGAAGAGTGACCAAATCGGCAGGATCGTTGGCGCGATCAGCCCCATAGCCTTCAACGCGCAGATTTTTCATATCTGCAGGTTAGTATCCTAAGTTGTGCCACGCCAAATGGTCGCACCTTTCGGCGGAATTTGGCACACGCACCAAATACACCCACATATTGCGCAGACGTATCTGCAATTATCTACATATAGCGAAAACACCCATTTCCAGCTAATGCATTAAAAATAGCCACAAGGGGCTTTACGGATCGCCCCCCAACGATATAGCCTACGCGTGTTTTGGCGCACCGGTTGATCGGATTAATTGTGATAAATTCGCTAGATAGCTGATCATTCAACACGTCAGACCCGAGTTTTGCGGACCGGCCTCCACTCACTCACACCTCAGGTCCGTAGGCCCGTCGCGCGATCAGTGTGGCGGGCCTCATTAACCCTACGTAAGCGCAAACCAGGTGCGACATTTTGTCATGCACTTGGACCCCTATGCCCTCCGTACCCTGATATGAGGGCCGAGCAGCCGTGAAACCCGAATTACGGAAAGCTGACAAATGTTGAACTGGACTGACCTGACGCAAGACTGGGACGCTATGTACTCTCGTGCAAAACGGCGTTTTCCAAACCTGCGCGATCAGGACAAGGTGCGGCTGAGCAAAGACCGCAAAGGGTTCGAAGCGTATTTGGCCGAACGCCACCACCTGACCGTGAATGAAGCACACGAAGAGCTTGAGGATTTTCTGTTTACCGAAGGCCTGAACCGAGAGTTCAGCCGGTCTTTAAGCAAGTGATGTGACCCAGAGGATCGTTGCATCCTCGTCACTGACCGAAATCACGTTGTGTCCCATGCTGCCGTCGTAATAAGCGCTGTCTCCCCGACGCATTTCGACGGGTTCGTAGAACTCGGTGTAAAGCTGGACGACCCCTGTCAGCACATACAGGAACTCTTCGCCATCGTGGCGCACCCAGCCATCAAACTCATCCATTGACCGCGCACGCACGCGGGCGCGATACGGCAACATCTGCTTTTTCGTCAGGTTCTCGGCCAGTAGCTCATGTTCATACGTCGTCGTGGGATGCGCGGCCCCTTCGCCCATACGCGTCACGGACATACGTCCGATTACCTGATCCCGCTGCGGCGGCGTGAACAGTTGCGGCACCGAAATCTCCAACCCGATCGCCAGCTTTTTCAGCGCGTCATACGTGGGTGACATCTGCCCGTTTTCGATCTTGCTAAGGGTCGAGCGCGCAAGCCCTGCTTGCGAGGCCGCCTGTTCCAGCGTCCAGTTCCGCGCCTTGCGCAATTGGCGCACGCGCGCGCCCAGATCAAGCGGTTCGAGCTCGGCGTGGTTGCCCGAGTCCCGCGCAATGCGGATCAGTGAAGGCTGTTCATTGGTGCTCATGCGCAACTCTATAGGCCCAGCCCGTCCCGCTTGCAACGCGCCAAGCACCAAGGTAGCCAGTGGCCATGCTGTCTGTTTTTGATCAGGGGCCGCCTTTGCCCTGCCCCGCGCCATTCAACCTGGCTGCACATGTGTTGCGACGAACGGATGATGATCCGGACAAAATCGCCTTGTCGGTTCTGCGCCCTGACGGGGCCCAAGACTGGACCTATCGCGCGCTGAAGTCGGCCATTCTGGGTACTGCCACCGGTTTGCTGCGTGCCGGGCTTAAACCGGGTGACGTTGCGCTGATGCGGTTGGGGAACACGGTCGATTTCCCCATTGCCTACCTCGGGGCCATTGCGGTCGGGATTGTGCCCGTACCGACATCCTCGCAACTGACCGAGCCGGAAACCGCGCGCATGATCGCGGACCTGCAACCGGCTGCCATCCTGCGGGACCCGGCCGTCGCCTGCGCGCCGCACCCGTTGCAGATTGCTCTGGCCGAACTGACCGAGATGCGAACTTTGCCCGCAGCCGAGTTTCAGATGGGCAACCCCGAGCGACTGGCCTATGTCGTCTACACCTCGGGCACGTCCGGCAAACCCCGCGCGGTGGCCCATGCGCATCGCGCAATCTGGGCGCGCCAGATGATGATCGATGGTTGGTACGGACTGCGGAATACGGATCGCCTGTGCCATGCGGGTGCGTTCAACTGGACCTATACGCTGGGCACCGGGTTGATGGATCCCTGGACCATTGGCGCAACTGCTTTGATCCCCCAACCTGGAACCGATCCGGACGCACTGCCCACCTTGCTGCAGCAGCACCAAGCAACGATCTTTGCAGCGGCGCCCGGCGTGTATCGCAAACTGCTGAAAACGCCGGCAAACATGCACCTTCCCGCGCTCCGCCACGGCCTCTGCGCGGGTGAGAAACTGTCGCGGCACCTGCACGCGCAGTGGGTTGAGGCGACCGGGACTGAACTCTACGAAGCCTACGGCATGTCCGAGTGTTCCACCTTTATATCGTCCAGCCCGGCCCATCCCGCACGGGGCGAGTCGCTGGGGCAACCGCAACCGGGCCGCCGTGTTGCGATCCTTGGGCCGGATGGCCCGGTACCGCAGGGGCAAGAGGGCACCATCGCCATTCACCGCTCGGATCCCGGCCTGATGCTGACCTACCTCAACGCGCCTGACGAGGCCGAGGCGCGGATGCAGGGCGATTGGTTCCTGACCGGCGATCAGGGTGCCATGGCCGTCGACGGGCAGATCACCTATCTGGGCCGCGACGATGACATGATGAATGCGGGCGGCTATCGCGTTTCTCCAGTCGAGGTCGAGGCCACATTGTCTAAATTCCCTGGGATCACACAGGTTGGCGCGGCGGCAGTTGAGGTCAAAGAAGACACATTCGTGATAGCAGCCTTCTATACCGGGCCGGAAAAGCTGGACGACAGCGCATTGCAAACCTATGTGGAGGCAAATCTGGCGCGGTACAAACAGCCGCGTGCGTTCATTCACCTGCCCGAGCTTCCGACCGGTGGTAATGGCAAACTCCTGCGCCGGGCTCTGCCGGCCTATTTCAAGGCGACCACACCATGACCCAGACCGTCAAACTCGACATCATGTCCGATCCGATCTGCCCATGGTGCTATATCGGTAAAACCCAACTGGACAAAGCACTGGCCGCAATTCCGGATCACCCTATGGTGATCGAGTGGCATCCGTTCCAGCTGAACCCCGAAATGCCGGATGAAGGCATGGATCGGCGTGAGTATCTGGAGCACAAATTCGGCGGCAAAGACGGTGCCGTGCGCGCTTACGCTCCGGTGGTTGAGCACGCCGAGAAAGCCGGGCTCAGCATCGACTTTGAGGGGATGAAACGCACCCCCAACACGCTGGACGCCCATCGCCTTATCCACTGGGCCGGAATCGAGGGAAAGCAGAATGATGCCGTGGATGCCCTGTTCGATGCCTATTTCGTGCAGGCCCGCGACATCGGCGACCACGAAGTGCTGGCCGATATCGCTGACAGCATCGGCATGGACGCTGCCGTAGTACAGAAATTGCTGAAGTCCGACGCCGACCGCGAGGACATCCGCAACCGCGATACCCATTCCCGCCAGATGGGCATCCAATCGGTTCCGACCTTCATCGTGGCCAATCAACACGCAGTTCCGGGCGCGCAACCGCCGGAAATGTGGGAAAAAGTGATTGGCGAGATCATGTCTCAGCTTGAGGGTTCCCCTGCAAATTAGCACAGGGGTCTGTGCGTATTGATCCCTAGCGCCACCTGACTTGTCGTGATAGCGCGATCAGGTCAGGAGGACGCAATGGCCAATCGCATGTCAAAAGGTGAGTTCATCGCTCTTGTCGCAATGATGTTTGCGACGATTGCGTTTTCCATCGACTCAATGCTGCCCGCCCTGCCCGAGATTGGCGCACAGCTCAGCCCCGAGGACATTAACCGGGCACAGCTGATTCTGACCTCATTCGTGCTGGGCATGGGGATCGGCACGTTCTTCATGGGTCCGCTGTCGGACGCGTTTGGTCGCAAGCCAGTGATCTTCGTCGGCTCGGCTTTGTACATCGTTTCAGCTGCCGTCGCCTGGGCCAGTTCTTCGCTGGAACTGCTTTTGATTGCCCGGGTCGCGCAAGGCGTCGGCTGTGCCGCGCCACGCGTGGTTGCCATGGCTGTCATCCGGGATTTGTACTCGGGCCGTGAAATGGCGCGGATCGTGTCCATCGCCATGATGATCTTTACATTGGTGCCTGCCGCGGCACCAATGCTGGGGGCCGGGATGATCGCTATCGCGGGCTGGCGCGGAATTTTCGTTTCGTTCATCCTGTTTTCGTTGATCACCGTATTCTGGATGGGCCTGCGCCTGCCGGAATCGCTGAAGCCCGAAAATCGCAGGCCGCTGCGCCTGCCCCTGATGGTCTCTTCCGCGCGCGAGATGTTCGTGCACCCCACCGTCCGGGTTTCGATTTTCGTGCAAACCCTTTGTCTGGGCATGTTGTTCACCACGCTGACCATGGTGCAACCGGTCTATGACGTCATCCACGACAGCGCCGACAGTTTTCCCTTCTGGTTTGGCTTCGTCGCGCTGATATCGGGGTCTGCCAGCCTGCTGAACGCGGCGCTGGTGATCCGGGTGGGGATGCGGCGGCTGGTAACCTGGGCTTTGGGCGCGCAGATCGCGATTTCAATTGGTGTTTTCATTCTGAACTCAATGCCTCTGACACCGAACCTGTCCTTTGCGACTTTTGTCTTTTGGCAGACCTCTATTTTTTTCATGGCAGGCATGACGATGGGAAACCTGAACGCCATCGCGATGGAGCCGATGGGGCATATCGCCGGCATGGCGGCCTCGGTCATCGGTGCGGTCTCGACCGTTCTCGCTGCGGCTATTGCGGCTCCCATCGGGTTGTTGTTCGACGGGTCGCTGACCCCTTTGACCACCGGCATTCTATCAATGAGCGTGATCGGCTTTGGACTGATGCTGCATATGGGCCGGATTGAAAACAGACTGCCCGCCTGACCTGTGCAGATTACGCGAATCCCGCTAACCTTCCCTTGATCCGAGAGGAGGTTTCAATGCGTTACGATTACGATCTAGGTTCTCATTCCTGTCCGGTCACCACATCCTCGCCCGAGGCGCAGCGATGGTTTGATCGGGGATTGGTCTGGACCTACGGCTATAACCATGAAGAAGCCGTGGTCTGTTTCCAACGAGCGGCCGAACATGATCCAAACTGCGCCATGGCCCATTGGGGGATCGCCTATTCGGCCGGTCCGAACTACAACCTGCCTTGGGATTTGCTCGATGAAAGCGGGCAGCAAAAGGCGCTTGCGCAGGCCTTTGATGCAACGCAACAGGCGCTGGCTTTGCTAGACAGCTGCACCTCGGTCGAGCAGGCCCTGATCCGAGCCTTGCCCGCCCGATACCCGCAGCGTGACCCGATCAAGGATATGCACAGCTGGGATCACGATTTCGCCGATGCCATGCGCGCGGCGTTTGCCGAACAGCCCGATCATCTGGATCTGCGCACCATCTATGTCGAGGCACTGCTGAATCTGACACCTTGGCAGATGTGGGACCTCAAAACCGGCCTACCTGCCGAAGGTGCCGCCACGCGCGAGGCGCAGAAGGCCTTGGAAGACGCGATGGCCAACGACCCCGCTGCGATGTTTCATCCCGGCCTGCTGCATCTCTATGTGCATCTGATGGAGATGTCGCCAACCCCGGAAAAGGCGCTCAAGGCCGGAGATGTGTTGCGCACATTGGTCCCCGACGCGGGCCATTTGGTGCATATGCCGACCCATATCGACGTGTTGTGCGGGCACTATCACAATGTTGTTTACTGGAACGAAAAGGCCATCGAGGCAGATTTGAAATATTACGAGCGTGAAGGCGCGTTCAACATCTATACCGGCTATCGCCAACACAATTACCACTTTGTCATCTACGGCGCATTGTTCCTTGGGCAGATGGAACCGGCCCTGCGCGCCAACCAGGGCATGTGGGACACCACACCCGAAGACATGCTGCGCGTCGAAAGCCCTCCGATGGCGGATTACTTCGAAAGCTACATGTCGATGGGCCCGCATATCCTGATCCGCTTTGGCCAATGGGAAGAGGCCAAGGCGTTGGAGATACCATCGGACCCCGACCTCTATCGCACGCTGACGGCAACCATTCACTATGCCCGCGCCATCGCCCATGCCGCCACCGATCAGGTTGTCGAGGCAGAGGCCGAGGAACAGCTGTTCCTTTCCGCAAAGGAATGCGTCCCCGAGACACGCCTGCTGCACAATAATCGTGTTGTTGATCTGCTGGAGATCGCCCGCGAAATGCTGCGCGGAGAGATCGAGTATCGCAAAGGCAACTATGAGATTGCCTATGCCCACCTGCGCCGCTCGGTCGAGTTGGATGACACGTTGCCCTACGACGAACCGTGGGGTTGGATGCAGCCCACCCGCCACGCGTTAGGGGCGCTGCTGTATGAACAGGGTCATGTGGCCGAGGCCGAAGCCGTCTATCGCGAGGATCTGGGGTTGGGTGGTACGCTCAGCCGTGCCTCGATCCATCCAGACAACGTCTGGAGCCTCAAGGGCCTGCATGACTGTCTGAAAACGCGCGGTGACACCGTTGAGATCGTGCAGGTTAAACAACGGCTCGATCTGGCACTGGCTCGGGCAGACCGTGCGGTGGGTGCGTCGTGCTTCTGCGCCCAAGCGGCGATGAGGGCCGCCGAATGAGATACGCCTTTTTGTTGACGGCCCTGCTGTGCGGCCCCGCTCTGGCGGATCGTCAATCCTTTCCTCCGGTCGATCAG
Organism: Ruegeria sp. YTSC199; assembly: GCF_059609725.1. Classification (NCBI taxonomy): domain Bacteria; kingdom Pseudomonadati; phylum Pseudomonadota; class Alphaproteobacteria; order Rhodobacterales; family Roseobacteraceae; genus Ruegeria; species Ruegeria sp. YTSC199. The sequence continues at coordinate 95,317 of NZ_JBXWMF010000015.1, read as the reverse complement.
GCTGCGCAAGACCCCTCTCTGGTGGCCTTTCGCGATGCGCTGCTGGCCGGGGTGACCGCAAGGGATACCGATGCCGTGGTCGCAGCGGCCTGTCCCGACATCTACCTCAGCCACGGAGGAAATGGTGGTCCAGAAGAGTTGCGCGCCAATCTGATCATGGATCCGGAAACCCTGTCGGAGGAGCATCGCAAAGACGCGGATGCCTTACGCGAAGCCTATTGGTCCGATCTGGAAAACACCCTCTCCCAGCCCGGTTATTTTGATGACGAGGGCGAGTTCTGGATGCCGCATCAGTGGCAGATCACCCTGCCCGCCTCGCTGGACCCTTTCATGGCCTATTACGTTACCGGATCAGATGTGGCGCTGCGGCAGTCGGCCGATCGCGACGCGCCGACCTTGGGCCTAATCAGCCACGAGGTCGCGATCATCCGCGATTTTCAGGACGGCTCGGACTATCAACGGGTGCTGCTTACCGATGGGATCCAAGGCTACATGCACCGTGACTACTTGTGGCCGATGACAGGCCACCGCGCCGCGTTCGTGAAATCCGACGCGGGCACCTGGCAGCTGTGCACCTTTGTCAGCGGAGACTAAGCTTTGGCTTTTTTCTTCTCGGCCATCAGCTTCTCAGCCAGATCCCGGGCGATAGCGAAGGCTCCCTTGATCTTGTCGCTGTCCTTCTTCCAGTCACGCCGTACGACGATCTTGTTGTCCTTTACCTTGGCCAGCCCGCGCTGGTTCTGGATGAACTCGACCAGCCCTTGAGGCGACGCGAACTTGTCATTGTGGAACTGGATTGTTGCACCTTTCGGCCCACCGTCCAGCTTGGCAATGCCAGCTCGTTTGCACATGGCCTTGATGCGGACGACCAGCATCAGGGTATTCACCTCTTTCGGCAACGTGCCGAAGCGGTCGATCAGTTCGGCCGCAAAGCCTTCCAGTTCGACCTTGGTCGAAAGCGACGACAGGCGGCGATAGAGACCCAGACGCACGTCCAGATCGGGCACATAATCCTCGGGGATCAGAACTGGCACACCCAGATTGATCTGCGGTGCCCATTGGTCATCGGCGTCGGACAACCCTTCCATCTCACCGGCTTTGATCTTGGCAATCGCCTCTTCCAGCATCGACTGATAAAGTTCGTAACCCACGTCGCGCATCTGACCCGATTGCTCCTCGCCCAGCAGATTGCCTGCTCCGCGAATATCCAGATCCTGCGATGCCAGAGTGAACCCGGCCCCAAGCGTATCCAATGAGCCCAGAACCCGCAGCCGTTTCTCGGCTGTGGCGGTCAGTTTTTGGCGCGGCTTGGTGGTCAGATAGGCATAGGCGCGGGTTTTCGATCGCCCCACCCGGCCGCGTATCTGGTAGAGTTGAGCCAGACCGAACATATCCGCCCGGTGCACAACCATTGTGTTGGCGGTCGGGATGTCCAGCCCGCTTTCCACAATCGTCGTTGCCAGCAGCACGTCGTACTTGCCGTCGTAGAAAGCATTCATTCGATCGTCGAGTTCCCCCGCCGCCATCTGCCCATGCGCGACCACGTAAGTCAGTTCCGGCAGTTGGTCCTTTAGGAATTCCTCGATTTCGGGCAGGTCCGAGATGCGCGGCACCACATAGAAACTCTGTCCGCCGCGATAATGCTCGCGCAGCAGAGCCTCGCGGATGGTGACTGCGTCGAAATCGCTGACATAAGTTCGAATGGCCAGGCGGTCGATGGGCGGTGTGCCGATGATAGACAGGTCTCGCACACCGGTAAGGGACAATTGCAGCGTCCGCGGTATCGGCGTGGCGGTCAGGGTCAGGACGTGAACATCCGAACGCAGCTGCTTCAGACGCTCCTTGTGACCGACGCCGAAATGCTGTTCCTCGTCGATAATCAGCAGGCCCAGATTGTTGAAACGGATGCCCTTGGCCAACAGTGCATGGGTGCCGATCACGATATCGACCGTACCGCGCGCCAGCCCGTCGCGGGTTTGCTGCGCCTCTTTGGCCGAGACAAAGCGCGACAGCTGACGGACCTCCAGCGGGAAACCGCGGAAACGGTCTTTGAAAGATGCCGCGTGTTGGCGCGCTAGCAGAGTGGTTGGTGCAATCACCGCAACCTGCACACCGGACATTGCAGCCACAAAAGCCGCGCGCATGGCGACTTCGGTCTTGCCAAATCCCACATCACCGCAGATCAGGCGATCCATCGGCGCGCCCGAGTGCATGTCTTCCATAACGTCCGAGATCGCGCGCAACTGGTCATCGGTCTCCTGGTAGGGAAAGCGCGCGCTGAACTCCTCCCACGCATGGGGTGGAGGGTCCATGACCGGGGCTTTGCGCAGGGCCCGTTCAGCAGCGATGCGGATCAGCTTGTCCGCCATCTCGCGAATGCGCTCTTTCAGTTTGGCTTTCTTGGCCTGCCATGCACCACCGCCCAGACGGTCCAGCAGCCCTTCGTCATGGCCGTATTTCGAAAGCAACTCGATGTTTTCAACCGGCAGGTACAGTTTGGCCTGCTCGGCATATTCCAGCAGCAGGCATTCATGCGCAGCACCTGCAGCGGTGACGACCTCCATCCCCATATAGCGCCCGATGCCGTGATCCACATGCACCACCAGATCACCGGGGCTGAGCGATTGGGTTTCGGTCAGGAAGTTCTCGGCCTTGCGGCGTTTCTTGGGCTGGCGGATCAGGCGGTCGCCCAGCACATCCTGTTCGGCGATGACCGTCAAGTCGGGGGATTCGAACCCATGCTCCAGCGCCCAGACGGCCAAATGCAGCCCGCGTTTGCCGATACGGGTGCCGTTCGAAACCGGGATTGCCTCGGCCAGCCCTTCGTCCTCGATCAGACCGGTCAGACGTTCGCGCGCGCCCTCGGAGTAGGACGCGATCAACACCGGCCCCTTGGCCATCTTGTCGGTAATATGGCTCGCCAGCGCACCAAACAGGCTGATGCTTTCCTGTTGCCGCTCGGGCGCAAAGTTACGTCCGATCCGGCCGCCCGCATCGATCACACCCGGCCCGCTGGCCTGCGGTAGTGGACTGAACTGCAGCACCCGCCGATCGCCCACCACCTGCTCCCACGCCGCGTCGTCCAGATACAGCAGACCGGGCGGTGTCGGTTTATAGACCGTGTCCATGCGCGAGCGGTTTTCCAGTGCCAGCCGTCGGGTTTCGTACTGATCCGCAATCGTATCCCAGCGCGCAAGCCGCGCGGGCGTGACCTGATCGTCCACGGTGATCGTGGCATCCGGCAGGTAATCGAACAGGGTTTCCAACCTTTCATGGAAAAAGGGCAGCCAGTGCTCGATACCCTGATGCTTGCGCCCTGCGCTGACGGCTTCGTATAGCGGATCATCCGTGCCCGCGGCGCCAAACTCGATACGGTAATTCTGGCGGAACCGGGTGATAGCTGCCTCATCCAGAATGACCTCGGAAACCGGGGCCAGTTCCACCATGTCCAGCTTCTCGGTCGTGCGCTGCGAAACTGGATCGAACCGGCGCGCGCCGTCCAGAACATCACCGAACAGGTCCAGGCGCACAGGGCCGGATTCACCAGGCGGGAAGATGTCGATGATCCCACCCCGAATGGCATAATCACCGGGTTCCATCACCGTCGGGCTTTGCGTGAAACCCATCCGCACCAAAAAGTTCCTCAGAGCGGTTTCATCAACGCGATGGTCCACGCGCGCCGTAAACGCAGCCTCTCGCAGCACATCGCGCGCGGGCACCCGTTGGGTGGCTGCGTTCAGCGTGGTCAACAGCACGAACCGGTCCGGCATCTGATGCACCAGCGCCGCCAGCGTCGCCACGCGGGCCGCAGCGATATCCGCATTGGGCGACACCCGGTCATAGGGCAAACAATCCCAGCCCGGGAAGACAAAGACAGGCATGTCCGGTGCAATAAAGGCGAGCGCGGCCCGCATTGCCTCCATTCGCTTGTCGTCACGGGCGACATGGGCCACCGGCCCGCCGGAACGCGCGATCTCGTTCAGGACAAGCTGCGCGTCAAACCCCTCGGGGGCGCCGCCAACAGTTACGTGGTTCGGAGCCGTCATCGCCTAGCCTTTCCGAATTTTCTATCCCAGAACCCCAATCGAGAAGTTCTGATACATGCCCCAAAGTGATGTGATCAAGATCGAGATCATGCCGATGATCTGCGTGTAGATCCGGCAGCGGGTCAAAACCTTGCCGACAAACTCCAGCGATCCGTCACTGCGCCGCAATTTATGCGCGGCCCTGATGTTTATGAGCGTCACCAGGCACATGGGAAACAACAGTAAGAATACAGCCTGGGCGAACTCGACTTCATAGTAAAAGCCAAGCATCGCCAGCCCGGTGAAGAAGAAACAACTCAGCCCCAGTATGATCAATCCGGATTTATCAACGATAAACAGAATTCGGTTGCCGTTGATCCGGACTATATCAAGCAAATCCTGCTCGGTCTGGCCTCCAACACGGCGGGCGCGCACCAGCAGGTCGAACGGGACCCCCATAGCCCAGTGACTTACCGATGACCAAAGCACGGCCAGAACGATCCAATACCACAGATTCGAAAAGCTGCGCATATCGATGATTTCGAAAAGCGAAGAGTATAAGTCCAAGCGTCAGCCCTTTGTTCCCAGTCCTGAGGGGCTTTTTCGCATCGGCGCGTCCATCCTTACCCTTGAGACCACACGGAATTCATGCCACCCAATGCGGGAATATTCAAGGAGAGCGCGACATGAAACCGACCATCGCCCCCTACCCCCTGATCCGCTTTCGCCGGGCACGCCAATCACAGGCCGTGCGCGGGCTTGTCAGGGAAAACACGCTGACCGCCGATGACCTGATCTGGCCGGTTTTCGTACGCGACGGCGAGGGTGTGGAAGAACCCGTGCCGTCGATGCCCGGCGTCGTGCGCCGCTCGGTCGACCTGATCGCCAAAGCCGCGGTTGAGGCGCAGGCCTTGGGGATTCCGGCGATTTGCATCTTTCCCTACACCGACCCCAGCCTGAAAACCGAGGACTGCGCCGAGGCTTGGAACCCCGACAACCTGTCGAACCGGGCGATCCGCGCGATCAAGGCTGCCGCCCCGGATATCGCGGTGATGACCGACGTCGCACTGGACCCGTACAACATCAACGGACACGACGGTTACGTCGTCGATGGCGAAATCGTGAACGATCAGACGGTTGAAGCGCTGGTGAAAATGACGCTTGCACAGGCCGACGCCGGAGCCGACATCATTGGCCCGTCCGACATGATGGATGGCCGCATCGGCGAGATGCGCCGGGCGCTGGAATCTGCGGGACATCAGAACGTGATGATCCTCAGCTATGCCGCGAAATACGCCAGCGCCTTTTACGGCCCGTTCCGTGATGCGGTGGGGGCTTCCGGCGCGCTGACCGGGGACAAGAAGACCTATCAGATGGACCCGGCCAATTCGAACGAAGCCCTGCGCCTGATCGAACGTGACCTGACCGAGGGCGCAGACATGGTGATGATCAAGCCCGGGATGCCTTATCTGGATATCTGCCGTCGGGTGAAAGACACCTTTGGCGCGCCGACCTATGCCTATCAGGTGTCGGGTGAATACGCGATGATCCAGGCCGCGGCGCAAAATGGCTGGATCGACGGGGAAAAGGTGATGTTGGAGAGCCTACTGGCTTTCAAGCGTGCGGGCTGCGACGGTATCCTGACTTATTTCGCACCAGAGGTCGCCCGCATCCTACAGGGCTAAAACCCCAAATTGTCGCAATTTTTCGCCGATTGTGATCTGCGGTAGCTCAGCTTTCCCGTGACACGCAGCCGCAATCGGCGTACTCTTGCACACAAGATCGGGATCACCCGACATATCAGGCACTTATACAGAGAAAAAAACATGAGCAGTTCCAATGCACCCCGACTAAGCCGTCGTGGCTTTGCCTTTGGCATGGCCGGATTGACGGTAACCGCAGCCTGCGGCAATGGCGTCGGCAGTTCCAACGCAGCTAAGATCGATGCCCGCGTCGATGCCACGCTTGCCGAGATGTATGCAAAATATCCCAACACAGTTGAGATCGCCAACAAGGCCACCGGCATGTTGGTTATGCCCCTGATCACCGACGCCGGACTAATCTTCTTTGGCGGCGCCTACGGCCAAGGTGCGTTGCGCATCGAAGGCGCAACAGTTGACTACTATTCCGCAGTTTCGGGAACCGCCGGCCTGCAAATCGGCGCCCAGCAATATGCACATGTCCTGTTCTTCATGACGCAGGACGCACTGAATGACTTCCGCCGCTCCAGCGGATGGACCGCCGGTGCTGATATTGGCTATGTTGTTGATGCAACAGGAAGTTCCCTGTCCGCGGACACAACGACACTGCGTTCGCCAGTGCTGGCGGTCGTATTCGGACAAGCCGGTCTGAAATTCGGCGCCACGGTCGAAGGCACCAAATACACGCGGATCATTCCATAATTCCGGGCTACCACACGCCCCTCGGACGACCCCCGCCACAGCCCCTCTGTGGCGGGTTTTTCTTACTTATTTATCTGTAAACTCGAATATTCCCGGGCTGTTCCTCTTTCGGTCAGAACGGGCATCCACTAACCTTGCCGAAATTGGAAATGGATCGGGATTAAAGACCACAAATGGGTTTCGTTTTTCGCTGGCTGTTGCGTATCACAACAGGTCTGGTCCTGCTGGCTCTTGCCGCTGTGGCGCTGGTGTATTTTCTGGCCAGCCAGTCCCTGCCGGACTACAATCAGACGGTTGAAGTCACCGGTCTAACCGCCCCGGTCGAGATCATCCGAGACACTGCAAACGTCCCCCATATTCTGGCCGAAGACGACCCGGATGTGTTCTTTGGCCTCGGTTATGCCCATGCTCAGGACCGTCTTTGGCAGATGACCGTGATGCGCCGCACCGCTCAGGGCCGTCTGTCCGAAGTGTTCGGCACCCGCACCGTCCATATCGACAAGCTGCTGCGCCGGCTGGACCTGTACGGGCTGGCCCACCGCTCGGTCGATGTACAGGACGATTACACCAAGGCTGCGTTACGCGCGTATGCCGCCGGAGTAAACGCGCGGCTGGATGAGATCAACGAGGCCGCCCTTGGTCGGGGCGCGCCCGAGATGTTCCTTTTCAACGCGCCCGTTTCCCCGTGGCAGCCCGGCGACAGTATCGCGGTGATCAAACTAATGAGCCTGCAACTGTCCGGCCATCTTGAGGACGAAGTGCTGCGGGCGCGCACTTCGCTGATGCTGAACGACCCCGCGCGGCTGGCTGACATACTGCCGAACGTTCCGGGTGCAGGTATCGCGGCCCTGCCCGAATACGCCGCGTTGTTTCCCGGCCTGCCCCGCTATGCCCGTGGCGCACCGATGCCCGACAGCCCGCTGTCACCTTTCCCGAAACGCGGGTTGGCCGGAGCGTCAAATGCCTGGACTGCCGCGCCGTCGCGTTCCGCCAGCGGAGGTACATTGCTGGCCAATGATCCTCATCTGGGCTTCACCGCGCCGGGCGTCTGGTATCTGGCGCGGCTGGAACTTGCAAAGGGCGGCGTGATAGGCGCGACAATCCCCGGCATTCCCGCCGTTATGACCGGGCGCAGCGATCGGCTGGGCTGGGGTCTGACGTCCTCGTATCTGGACGATCAGGATGTGCATATCGAGCAACTGAACCCGGAAAACCCCGAAGAATACCTGACGCCGGACGGCTACAAAACATTCCGCACCCGCCCGTCGATCATCGAGATCAAAGACGAGGCCCCGATTACTCTGACCCTGCGTTGGACAGATAACGGCCCCGTCCTGCCCGGCAGCCACTATGATCTGGAAACGATCACCCCGCCCGGCCATGTCGCCTCCTTATCCTGGACGGCGCTCAGCCCGCGCGATACGTCGATGACGGCGTCGATGGCGTTGATGAATTCGGACAGCGTCCGGCAGGGCATCGATGCAGCCCAGTTGTTCATCGCACCCTCGCAGAACCTGTCGCTGGTGGACAAGGACACAATCGGTCTCAAGCTGATCGGAGCGATGCCGAAACGCGACCTGCAAAACCAAAGCCGGGGCCGCATCCCGACCCCCGGCTGGCTGGCCGAAAACCTCTGGCAGGGTCGCTTGCCCTATGCCGACAACCCGGAATTCGTGGCCCCCGTCGGTGGCATTCTGGGCAACACCAACAACAAGATCATCAACCGCCCGTTCCCCGAGCATGTGTCCTATGAATGGGGCGACACCCAGCGCGTGCACCGCTGGGAACGCCTGATGCAATCGCGCGAGGTCCACACCCGCGACAGCTTTATCGAGGCGCAGCTGGATACCGTCAGCTTTACCGCCAGATCACTGCTACCGCTGATCGGCGCAGACCTGTGGTTCACCGGAGCCTCCGCCCCCGAGGGCACGCCCGAACGCCAGCGCCAGATTGCGCTGTCACTGCTGGCAGAGTGGAATGGTGAAATGAACGAACACCTGCCCGAGCCGCTGATCTATGCCGCATGGTTGCGCGCATTGCAGATCCGGCTGATCTCGGACGACCTCGGCCCACTGGCCGCCGAATACAAACATGTCCAGCCGTTGTTCATTGAACGCGTCTACCGCGATATCGATGGTGCATCGGTCTGGTGTGACGTGCGCCAGAGTGCCCCGACAGAGACCTGCACCGACATGGCACGGCTGGCGCTGGACGACGCGCTGATCTGGATTTCCGAGAACTATGGCAGCGCGCTGGAATCCCTGCGCTGGGGTGACGCGCATCAGGCAACCCATGACCACCCGGTTCTGGGCACGGTCCCGGTGCTGCGGTTTTTCGTCAACATCCGCCAATCCACCAGCGGCGGTGACAACACCCTGCTGCGCGGGCGCACCTCGGGCGAGGGCAAGAATCCGTTCCAAAACGTGCACGGCGCGGGCTATCGCGGGGTCTATGATTTTGCCGACCCGGACAGCTCGGTCTTTATCACCGCCACTGGCCAATCTGGCCATTTCCTGTCACGCTACTACGACGATCAGGCGCAACTGTGGCGGCGCGGAGAGTATATCCCCATGTCGCTGGACCTCGATCTGGCCCGTGCAGCAGCCGTTGGTGTAACCAACCTGATCCCGCGCTGATTTCGCCTGTTTCGGCAGGACCTTGCCCCTTTTTGCGGGTGCCGTGGACGCCGACCCGCCTTTTCGCCTACGATCTGGAGGCCAACAAGTTGGGACCGGGGGACACAAATGGCAAGTATACGGGATAGGCTGAACAATCTCGCGCGCGATTACGCAATCGCCTGGAGTTCGGGTGACCCGAACGCGGTGGCCGAGTTCTTTGCGCCCGATGGGCAGATTTCGATCAACCAGGGTGAGCCCATGGTCGGTCGCGGGGCTGTAGCCGACGTGGCCCGCGGGTTCTTTGCCGACTTTCCCGATCTGGAACTCAGATGCGATATGCTGCGATGGGCCGGTTCACACGCGATCTTCGTCTGGACACTGGAAGGCCATCACACTGAAACCGGCAACCTTGTAGTCACCCGCGGTTGGGCTGAGTGGGAACTGACCCCGGACCACAAAATCCAATCCTCAACGGACTGGTTTGACGCGAACGACCATCAACGACAGATAGACGGCTCCTGATCCCTAAAGCGCCGCAAACTGCGCCGCCTGTTTGTCGGTCCACAGCACGGTGATCTCAAACCCGTCCTCGGTTTGCTTTTCGGACCGCACAACATCCTGCCTGAACAGCCAGGCGCGCTTGTTTCCTTGGGCGAAACCCAGCATCAGGGTCTCTTCGTGGCGCGCGCCTTGCAGTTTAGTGGCGATTTCGGCCAAAAGTGGGTCAACACCCTCTCCCGTCACCGCCGAGATAGCAAAGATCGATGGATCGCGATTCGCGCGTTTGAAGACGGCTTCGCGTTCGTCCTCATTCAGCAGATCGATCTTGTTCCAGACCTCAAGCCGGGGCCGTTCGTCATCGACGCCCAAAGAGGTCAGGATCGCCTCGACATCCTGCGCCTGCGCGTCGGTTTCCTCATGGCTGATGTCACGGACATGGATGACGATATCGGCACCCAGAACCTCTTCCAGCGTTGCCCGAAAGGCCGCAACCAGTTCCGTCGGCAGGTTTGAGATGAACCCCACTGTGTCAGACAGGATAACCTCGGGTCCATCGGGCAGCTCAACTCGTCTCATGGTCGGGTCCAGCGTTGCGAACAGCATGTCCTTGGCCATTACCTCGGCCCCGGTCAGGCGGTTGAACAGTGTGGATTTTCCGGCGTTGGTATATCCCACCAAGGCCACAATCGGATACGGCACCTTGGCCCGTGCGGCGCGGTGGAGCGTACGGGTCTTGACCACTTTCTGCAACTGACGCCGCAGGCGGACCAATTGTTCATCAATGGCGCGGCGGTCAGCCTCGATCTGGGTTTCACCGGGACCACCGACAAACCCCAGCCCACCCCTTTGCCGTTCCAGGTGTGTCCAGGCCCGGACCAGACGGGTGCGTTGATAGCTCAGCGCGGCCATCTCAACCTGCAGCACACCTTCGCGGGTACGGGCGCGGTCACTGAAAATCTCCAGGATCAGTCCGGTTCGGTCAAGGATCTTGACCTTCCACGCCTTTTCAAGGTTGCGCTGCTGAACGGGCGAAACCGAGCCGTCGATCAACACCAGTTCAATCTCGTTTTCGTGCAGACGCTGGGCCAGTTCCTCGATCTTGCCGCTGCCAAACAGCAACCCCGGCTGGGCGCGTTGCAGGCGCACGATTTCGGACCCGATCACATCCAGATCGGGTAAAGCTGCGGCCAGTGCCACTGCCTCCTCCAGCGCCGGTTCGGGAACACGGCGCTGTTCATCTGATTTGATTTCCGGATGCAGCACCCAAGCCCGGGTGCGCGTCCTTTCATGTTCCATCAAGAGGCGTCTTCGCCCTCATACAGGCTTATCGGTTGCGACGGCATGATCGTCGAAATCGCGTGTTTGTAGACCAGCTGCGACTGTCCGTCGCGGCGCAACAATACGCAGAAATTGTCGAACCAAGTGATCACGCCCTGCAATTTCACACCGTTGATCAGGAAAATTGTGACCGGTACCTTTGCTTTCCGTACATTGTTCAGGAACGCGTCCTGAAGATTCTGTCTGTCCGAAGCCATATTTTATTATCTCGCCATTGTTCTTGCTACGCGCTGCGGACCAACGCGCTCCCTCTGGCTGAGTATGGAGTGGAGTTAACCGAGTTTCCAGATCAAAAATCAGTCATTGCAAGACTGTTGAATCCTAGTCCCGCCAGAGGCTTGGCGTAATCAGCGCGATGATCGCCAGCGTTTCCAGCCGTCCGATCACCATCGCCGCGCACATAGTCAGCTTGGCCCCGGCAGACAGGTCCACGATCCGGATCGGAAAATCCGTGGCTAATTCGATCAGTGGACCCGTGGTGCTGAGCGACGCAACAGTCAGAACCATGGCCTGTTCGAACCCTGCCCCCATTAACCCAAGCAGCAGGTTGAACAGTGCTGCCGTCAACGCGAACATCATCAAGAAGATCCACGCGATGAAGGCACCGTCGCTCTGAATGCGCCGGTTGCCACCGCCCTCGCCGCTGACCGACGAAGGATAGATCAACCGGTCAATCTCGCGCGCGCCGTTCAGGTACAGGGCGAAAACCCGCAGCAGTTTGACCCCACCTGCGGTGGTGGCGACGCCGCCACCGATCAGGGCCAGCCCCATCAGGATCAGCCCGGGCGTACCCAACCCCGAAAGCTGCTGCGCGTCATTCCAATTGGCGCTCTCGAATCCGGCGGTGGTAAGGAAGGACAACACCGTGAACAGCATGCCCCAGAACACCTTCACGGCCTCGATCGGGTTCAGAGTGCCGCCGATTTCGTTGACCCCGGCCCATACGCGGAAGAACAGCAGTGTGGCAACGACGATCACGATCACTAGGCCGATCCGAAACTCAGGGTCCTTGTCCAGCCGCGAGTACCCCGTTGTGGCTGTATCGGTGGAAAAGGTCAGCCGCGACAGGGCGAAAAACAGAAACAGAAACAGGATCGCCTCGCCGGTAAAACCGGCTTGCGCTCCCTCCAGCCCGCCCACCGGAGAAATACCGGACGTAGCCATCGTGGACATGGCATGGCAGATGGCAGTCAACCCCTGTTCACCCGCGATCAGCAACAGCAGCCAGATCACCGCCGTCAGCCCCGCATAAACCGGCGTCAGCGTCAGCGTCACCCGTATCAGGCGTCCGCGCGGGTCGACCTTTTCGCTTTGCGCCACGCCCGAGACCGGACGGCCGGGCTGCCCCCGCGCGGTCACCTCGAACCCACCCAGCGACAGCGGTGCCAGGATTGCCGCGGCTGAAATCCACATCAGCAAACCACCCATCCAGCCCACTAGCGCCCGCCACAGATGCAGAGGCGCCGTCAAGCGGTCGGGATCGGGGAAAACGTCGGCGCCCGTGGTCGTCAGTGCGCTGACCATATCGAAATATGCGTTCAGGAAAGTCGTGTTTCCCAACGCATCATGCAGAGGGATAGCAAGGAACACCGGCAGGACTGTAAAACAGCCCAATAGCACCGCCAACTGCCCCAGCGTCCCGCGGCGCGGCACCCGGCTGGACGCTGCCATCGCAATCGTTGCCACGACAAACAGCCCCAACAAACCAGAATAGAAGAACGACCGCGAAGTGTCGTGGTTGTCCAACGCCAGCGCATAAATCGCGGGTACCCACATGGACAGCGAGAAAACGCCCCAGATCAGCAGAAACAGCGGCAAGCGCCGCACCAGCCCGATCCGTTGTGTCCTCGCGCGTATCATCAGAAGAAATCGATCGAAACCTGCATCAGCCGCTCGACCTCAGGGACATCCTTGGCCATGGCAAATATCGCCACCACATCTTTTTCCTCGATCCGCAAACTGCCGGTGGGGCGCAACAGCTCGTCACCTTTGAGGACCGCCCCCACCAGAACGCCCTCGGGGAAGTCGATGTCGCGCAGTCTTTGCCCTGCCATGGGAGACGTGGAAAGCACCTCGGCCTCGATCACCTCGGCCTCGGCATCGCCGATGGAATAGACCTGCCGTACACGCCCGTGGCGAATGTGGCGCAGAATCGAACTGACCGTGGTCGCGCGTGGGTTGATATAGGCGTCGATCCCGAGCGGGCCCATCAGAGCGACCATGCTGGGATCGTTGATCAGCGCAATTGCCAGCGCGCAGCCTTCTGCCTTGGCCCGTACGGCGGCCAGCATGTTGGCGCGGTCGTCATCGGTGACCGCCAGCATCGCGTCCGCACGTTCAATACCAGCCTCGCGCAGCAAGGCAGCATCCAATCCGTCACCGTTCAGTACAATGGTGCGCTCCAGCGCTTCGGCAGCCAGCTCAGCACAGTGGCGGTCACGCTCAATAATCTTGGCGCGCACCCGGCTTTCGCGTTCTTCCAGAGTTCGCGCTACCTCAAGCCCGACATTACCGCCCCCCACGATGACCACGCGATCCTGCTTCTTTTGGGTCTTGCCAAAGACTTCCATCGTGCGGTCCACGTCTTTGACATTGGTAAAGACATAGCATTCGTCACCGACAAACAGTTGATCCTCGGATTCCGGAGCGAACAGGCTGCCATCGCGCCGAACCCCAACGACAATCGAGCTGAGCGTCGAAAACAGATCCGTCAACTGGCGCAACGGCGTGTTTATGATCGGACAGTCTTCGTCTATGCGAATGCCCAGCAACTGCGCCTTGCCGTCCATAAACATTTCGGTGTCAAAGGCCGACGGCGCAGACAGGCGGCGCATGGCGGCGGCGGCCACTTCACGCTCGGGGCTGATCACCACGTCGATGGGCAAGTGGTCGCGACGGTACAGATCAGAGTGAATCGCCTCGAGGTAGGATTTCGACCGCAGGCGCGCGATCTTGCGCTGGATCGCGAACACCGAGTGCGCCATCTGACAGGTGACCATATTCACTTCGTCCGAATGGGTCGCGGCGATGATCATATCGGCATCGCGGGCTCCTGCTCGCTCCAGCACATCCGGGTAACTAGCGAACCCGGCGATCCCCTGCACATCCAGCGTTTCGGTCGCGCGGCGCACCAGGTCGGGGTTGTTGTCCACCACCGTTACGTCGTTGAGTTCGCCCGACAGGTGCCGTGCAATCTGCCAGCCAACCTGACCGGCACCGCAAATTATGACCTTCATGTTTTTGGCCCTTCTGCCTGAATTCTTTGAATGACAGATGCCCCCATAGCGGTCAATTGAATTGTCATACCCGCGCAGCTAAGGCAAGATAAGCCCATGAAAACAGTGCTTCGTTTACTTATTCCAATGATTGCCCTGTCCGCATGCAGCGGTCCGCTTTCGCTTTATTACCGCGAGGGAGAAAGCGTATCGCGTGTGCAGTCCGAAACCACACAATGTCAGGTTCTGGCGCTTGAGGACGTGCCGGTGGCCAATCAGGTGCGGCAAAACCCGCCCACGTACTGGCCCGGCCGCACCTATTGCGATGGTCGGGGGCGCTGCTACCGCTCGGCCGGCTGGTGGCAACCAGGGAGCGTGTACACCGTCGACGTCAACCAAGGGCTGCGCAACCAGGTCGAGACGCAATGCATGGCCAAAAAGGGATTTCGCCCGGTCAGCCTGCCCCCCTGCAAGCAAAACGTAAAGTCACAGGTTGCCGCGGCGGCGACAACGACACTGCCGCAATTGAGTACCCAGTCCTGTTACGTGAAATTCGACAACGGGTCATTCCAGATCATCACACCCGGTCAGGCTGGGTAACGGCCCGGCGGATTATTCCGCCGGTTCGGGTTCATCAATTTGCGCCACCCGTGCGCCGGATTTGTTCGAGGTCACCACACCCAGCGATTTCAGCTTGCGGTGCAGCGCGCTGCGCTCCATCCCAACAAAGCTGGCGGTGCGGCTAATATTGCCTCCGAAGCGGTTGATCTGGGTCAGCAGGTACTCTCGTTCGAACGCCTCGCGCGCTTCGCGCAGCGGCAAGGTCGCAAGGGCCCCCGAAAGCACCACGCGGCCCGAATCGTCGGTCTTTTCCTCTTCTGCCGGCAGTTCCTTGGCCTCAATCGGCCCCGATTCATCACCTAGGATCAACACACGTTCGATCAGGTTCTTGAGCTGACGTACGTTGCCGGGCCAGGTCATCGTCTGCAACAACGCCACCGCCTCTTCCGAGATCTCGCGCATCGCAAGCCCTTGGGTCTCGTTGCACATTTCAATGAAATGCTGCGCCAGAACCGGGATATCCTCGCGCCGCTCTTCCAGCGACGGCACCGCTATCGGCACCACGTTCAGGCGGTGGTAAAGTTCCTCGCGGAAGCGGTCGGCGCTGATTTCATGCTCCAGATCACGGTTGGTGGAGGAGATCACCCGCAGATCAACCCGCACCTTGTCCGATCCGCCCACACGTTGAAACTGCTGGTCAACCAGCACGCGCAGGATTTTGGACTGGGTGCCCAAAGGCATATCCGCAACCTCGTCGAAGTAAACCACACCGCCATGGGCCTCTTCCAGCAGACCGGATTCGATGCCGCGCTCCGAGGATTCGCGACCGAACAGCACCTCCTCGACGCGCTCAGGTTCAATCCCGGCGCAGTTCACGGTCACGAAGGGCGCGTTGGCGCGGTTGGAATGAGCGTGAATATACCGCGCCGCGATTTCCTTGCCTGACCCCGCCGGACCGCTCAGCATCACACGGCCGTTGGATTTGGTCACTTTGTCCAACTGGCTCTGCATCGCACGGAAAGCAGCAGATTTGCCGATCATGTCGGAACTGGTGACCTCTTTGCGCTTGAGCGACGCATTCTCGCGACGCAGGCGAGAGGTTTCCATCGCCCGGCGGATCACCACCATCAGTTGGTCGATATTGAAGGGCTTTTCGATAAAGTCGTAAGCGCCTTGTTTGATTGCCGCTACCGCAATTTCGATGTTGCCGTGGCCGGAAATGATCACCACCGGCACATCGGGGTTATCGCGTTTCACCGCCTTCAGGATATCGATCCCGTCCATGCGGCTGTCCTTCAGCCAGATATCCAGAATCAACAGCCCCGGTGGCTCCGAATTGATCTCGGCCATGCACTCATCCGAGTTGCCAGCCAGCCGGGTTGAATAGCCTTCGTCCTCCAGAATGTCGGACACCAGCTCGCGAATATCGCGTTCGTCATCTACGATCAGAATGTCACTCATCTTTGGCCTGCTTTCAGTTTGTTTGTATGAATTGCCTGCTTCTGTGGCGCTGCGGTCGGAGAGAGATTACCCCCCGGCAAACGGATCACGGCCATCGCACCGAAATGGTCCTGTCCGTCAAAGACGGGCGCGTCTTCCAGGGTGAGCGCTCCGCCATGTTCTTCGATGATCTTCTTGACGATGGGCAGGCCCAGCCCGGTGCCCTCGTCCCGTGTGGTCACATACGGCTCGAACAGGCGCGCCCGGTCTTCGGGCAGGCCGATGCCGTTGTCTGCAATGGTAATGACCGTCCCCGCATCGTCGCTGGTTACGTCCACTTTGATTTGCGGCTTCAGATTGTCCGGCGGGCCTTTTTTCTTCAAGGTTTCGATGGCCTCGCCCGCGTTCTTGATCAGGTTTGTAAGAGCCTGATTCAGCATTGTAGCATCCAGATCGGCCAGAATTGGGTGATCCGGCAGAGTAGCGTCGATCTGAACATCCGGTTGCCCGGCCTGTTGCAACAACACCGCCTCGCGCACCAGTCCGACAATGTCTTCTTCGCGCCGGTCTGGTTCTGGCATCCGCGCGAATTTCGAAAACTCATCCACGATCCGCCGCAGGTCGTTGGTCTGCCGCACAATCACGTCGGTCATGGATTCGAGGCTGTCGCAATCCTCTTCATTCAGTTTGCGTGAGAATTTGCGTTTGATCCGCTCGGCGCTCAGCTGGATCGGGGTCAGCGGGTTCTTGATTTCGTGTGCGATGCGCCGGGCCACATCTCCCCACGCGGCCATACGCTGCGCGCTAACCAGATCGGTCACGTCGTCGAACGCCACCACATATCCTTCAAGCCCGCCATCCTCACCGCGTCGCGTCGCCATCCGAACCAGCAGGTTTTCCAACCGTCCTTTGCGTGTAACTTTAACCTCGCCCTGAACTGCTTCCTGCCCGCTTTCCTTGAGGCTTTCGAAAAGCGGAAGGAACTCGGGTACGGCGATTCCAATTGAGAGCTTCTCGTCCACATGCGCCCAGTCCAGCAGACGTTCGGCCGAGCGGTTCACAAAGGTCACACAGCCATCCGGGTCAACCCCGACCACACCTGACGTCACCGAGCTGAGCACCGAATCGAACAGGCGACGACGGCGTTCGATCTGGCGGGTGTTTTCCAGCAGAGTGTCGCGTTGGCCTTTAAGTTGCCGGGTCATCTGGTTGAAATAACGGCCCAACATGGCGATCTCATCGTCGCTGGCTTCTTCGATCACCTGCACACTCAGGTCACCCGCACCGACGCGCTGCGCCGCCGTGGTCAACCGCCCAACCGGGCGCGACAGACGCTCGGCGAACCACATGCCCAGCGACATCGCCGCCAGAATCAGGATCACCGCAAAACCCAGGTACAACAGACCGAATTCGAACAGCACCCGGCCCCGTTCACTCTCAAGCTGCTGGTAAAACTGCACCGTTTCCTTTGTGTCATCCAGCAGCGTCAGCAACTGGCCATCCACCTCGCGGCTGACATAGAGATACCGGTCGAGATAGGCCTGCAATGGAACCAGCGCGCGAAACTCGCTGTTTTGCCAGTCAGCGATGATCAGCAATCCATTGTCGGTGGCTTCGACCATCTGTTCGGGTGTGGGCGCTTCGAAGTTGAACAGATAGGACCGATCCCCACGTGACCGGATTTCTCCACTACCATCAATTACATAGGCCTCGCGCAGGCCGCGCTGAATTTGCGCTTGCCCCTGTGCGAGCACTTCGCGCAGTTCCGCATCCGAGATATAAAAATCCCGTGAACGCGCGTTGTCTAGGAACCGCGCTAAAACAACGGCGTCCTGCGTCAGACCCTCGCGATGTTCCTGCTCGTAAGCCTCAGCTGCTGTCAGGGATGAGCCCACAACCTCTCGTACGCGGTCCGAGAACCACCCCTCAAGCCCGATATTCACAGTCAGACCTGCAAAGATCGCAACGGTGACAGTCGGCACCAGAGCCAACAGCGTGAATGCGCCGATCAGTCGAAGGTGCAGACGGGAACCCGCCGATTTCGCCCGTCGAGCAGCGATCAGACTGCCGACCTGCCCCAGAACCAGCGCAGCAACGACAAGCACATACACAAGGTCCGCAAGAAGAATCAGGCGTAGCGTGGGGGCCGTCGCCCCCAGATCAAACGGACCTATGACAAGATAGGTGGCAAGCGCCAACGCTGGGCCTAGAAGAACCAGCCCCAAGGTGCCGAAATTGCGCAGTTTTCGGGATTTCCGCCACCGATTGATCGCTGGAATCGGCCCGCTCTGTGCCCGGGTTGCCACCGTCTGCCCTCATCCTGATGTGTCGCGTGCGCGACTTACCGCCATATGTCGTGGTCCTTGCCGGGAGTGAACCCGGATGCCACAATTTGTGTGGCGATATTACATCAGTTTGCGTCGACGTGTCACCTGAATATCGAGGTCTGTAATCTTTTTCCGCAGGGTATTCCGGTTGATCCCCAGCAAATCCGCACATTTTGCCTGATTTCCGCCGGTTGCGTCCAGAGCCAGTTCGATCAACGGCGCCTCAACCTCGCGCAGGATGCGTTGATACAGCCCCGGAGGCGGCAGCAAATTTCCATGCAGGTCGAAATAACGGCGCAGGTGGCGCGCCACCGAGGCTGACAGTTTCTCACGCTCGCCATCACCCAGAACCGGTTCGGCCTCGGGTTGACTACCCAGCACCATTTCGACCTCGGCTTTGGTGATTTCATCCGCACGACTGGTCAGGCTCAGACGGCGGATTGCGTTTTCCAACTGCCGCACGTTGCCCGGCCAGGAATAACGCCGCACCAGTTCCACCGCATCCGGGCTGAGCCAGCGTTTGGCGCCATGCTCACGTTCTTCGCGCGCCAGAAAATGATCCGCCAGCAGGGTGATATCGTCGACCCTCTCCCGCAGGGCTGGCACATGCACGGTCGCGCCGCACAGGCGGTAGTAGAGGTCCTGCCGCACCCGACCGCTTTCCATCGCTTCGGTCAGGTCCGACTGGCTGGTGGCCATGAAACGCGGTACGTGGTCGCCGGGTGTGTCCATCATTCGGACGATGCGAGCCTGCAACTCGTCCTCAATATCGGCTATCTCATCGATCAGAAGGGTGCCGCCACGTACCCGCGCCATCACCCGCGCGGGGCCTTCCAGATCACGCAGATCGCCGGCGGTGGCCGTCACAAACGGCAACGTGCGTCGGTCCGAGAAATCATGAATAGCGCGTGCGATCAGGGACTTACCGGTGCCACTTTCACCGGAAATCATCACTGACAGATCGGTATTCATCACTCTTGCGACCAGCCGATACAGGGCCTGCATCACCGGAGTCCGCCCGACCAGAGGCAGTTCTTCCGGCCCGTCATCAGTAGTTTCCAGCACTTCGGTCTGTACGCGCTGTTTCTGCTCCAGCGCCCGCGCGGTGCGTTTCATAAGATCGGGCAGATCGAACGGCTTGGGCAAATAGTCGTATGCATCGGCCTCAGCCGCCTGAATCGCCGTCATGATCGTGTTTTGGGCCGAGATCACGATGACCGGCAAACCGGGCCGGTCCTGCGCAATCTTGGGCAGCATCTCTAACCCGTTGCCATCCGGCATGACCACGTCCGAGATCACCACGTCGCCCTTGCCTTCCCCGACCCAGCGCATCAGCGTAGTCAATGAAGATGTGGCGTGAACCTTGCACCCCGCCCGCGTCAGGGCCTGGGTCAGAACGGTGCGGATCGTGCGGTCATCATCTGCGACCAGTACTGTGCCATCCATCGGGTGCTCTCCTTATGTCTTTGCTCTTGTCGGCTGTTTCAGGTTGCGTCTTTCGGTGCTCGCCTCAGCGAGATGCGAAACACCGTGCGGCCCGGCACCGAGTCGGTGGAAATCCAGCCGTCATGGTCCGAGATGATCTTGCTCACCAGCGCCAAACCAAGGCCGGTGCCGTTTTCCCTGCCCGACACGAACGGGTCGAAGATATCGCTGCGGATCTTATCGGGCAGACCCGGACCGTCGTCGATGATCTCGATCTGCAGCGGCAGCGAATGGCCGGAACCGTCACTGCGGCGCAGACGGAAGGAGTGTTCGAAATAGGTACGCAGGCGAATGGTTCCACCTTTTGGATCAGCGGCTTCCGAGGCGTTCTTGAGCAGGTTCAGCACCACCTGCAGGAATTGATCCGGGTCGCCATAAGCCAGCGGTAGCGAGGGGTCGTAATCCTCAATGATCTTCATATGCGCGCCAAACCCAAGCAGCGCCGAGCGCCGGGCACGATCCAGGACGTCGTGAATGTTGACCGGCTTGAAATCGGGCTGCGAAAGGTTGCCGAACTGCTCGACCTGTTCCAGCAGCTTCACGATACGGCGGCTTTCGGCGACGATAAGATCTGTGAGCTCCAGGTCTTGCTGAGGAATATTCATGCTCAGCAACTGCGCCGCCCCGGTGATTCCGGCCAGCGGGTTCTTGATCTCATGCGCCAGCATCTCGGCCATTCCGATGGCCGACTGCGCAGCGGATTTCACTGTGTTGCCCCTAGTCATCCGCCCCGCCAGCTCGCGCGGCGAGATGATCATGATCATCGACCCCGGATGCCCGACCAAAGGCGCGATCTGCAACGCGCATTGCAGCGGCGCACGATTACCCGACCCGGCATCCACGTCATTCACAAACAGCGGCGTACTCTGCGCCCGCGCGCGCAGGAAAGCTTCTTCCAACGGCGCGTCCACGGCGATCTGATCCCAGACCGGGTGCCCGATCACTGACTTGCGCGAGGCGTTCAGAAACCCCTCACCAGCCGAGTTGACATCGGCAATCCGGTCCTCGGCGTCGATGATGAAGGCCGGAACCGGCAGCGAGGTCCAGATGCTTTGATCCGATATCATGCCGCCACCTCTGCATCGGCGCTCAACGCATCACCAAGTAGGCGCAACACTTCATCCGTATCGCGCGAGGTTAGAACGGCGCGGCGCAGCGCGGGGGTCGTTCCGGCCTCATCCATGTACCAGCCGAGATGCTTGCGCGCGACGCGCAGACCCAGATCAGAGCCGTAGAATTCGAGCATCGCCTGATAATGTGCGCGCACCATGTCGATTAGATCGTTGTCCGTGGGAATGACGGGAGCCTCGGCGCCGTAAAGGTCGTGGCAGATTTGCGCCAGCAGCCAGGGTTTGCCCTGCGCCCCGCGCCCAACCATGACCCCATCGGCCCCCGACTGTTCCAAAGCCTTGCGCGCAGAGCCCGAGCCCACAATATCCCCGTTGGCGATGACCGGGATCGAGACCGCCTCTTTCACCGCCCGAATTGCGCGCCAGTCTGCGTGCCCTTTGTAGAACTGACAGCGGGTGCGGCCATGGATTGTGACCATGCGGATACCGGCCTCTTGCGCCCGTCGCGCCACGTCAGGCGCGTTCAGCAGAGTGTCGTCCCAGCCCAAACGGGTCTTCAGCGTGACCGGCACGTCGACGGCCTCGACCACCGCTTCTATTAGGGTCAGCGCGTGATCCGGCGTTTTCAGCAGGGCAGATCCGGAATAGCCATTGGTCACCTTCTTGGCCGGGCAGCCCATGTTGATATCAATCACCCGCGCGCCGCGATCTGCCACTTGGCGTGCGGCCTCGGCCATCCAATGCGCCTCGCGCCCGGCCAGTTGCACGGCGGTGTTTTCCACATCCGCCGACAGCTCGGCCCGCTCGCGCACGCCGGGCTTGGCCTGCACCATCTCCTGACTGGCGACCATCTCGCTGACAACCATACCCGCGCCAAAGCGCATCACCAGATCACGGAACGGCCGGTCGGTGATTCCGGCCATCGGAGCCAGCAGCACCGGCGGGTTCAGGTCTTTGTCGGCGAGTTGAAGAGTCAACGTGCTTAATCCTTGGGCAATTGCGGCTTTGATATCGAATTCAGCGCATATGAACAACAAAACGGCGGCCATCAAGCCCGCAAAATCATCACATGCCTAATTTTTAGGCAGGTTAACGCGGGTGATTGCCTCTGCATTCACCGCACCCTAAACATTGCCCTCGAAACACCGGAGTAAATGCCCTCATGACCACCGCCGCCATCATCGTTGCCGCAGGACGTGGGCTGCGCGCCGGAGGGGAAATTCCCAAACAATGGCGCCCGCTGGCCGGGCGGCGCGTTGCAGACTGGACTATTGATCGGTTTCGAGGCCAAGTGGACCACATCGTGCTGGTCCTGTCGGAAGATGACATCCCCGCGTGGGTTGAATTTGAAAACACCAACCTGATTCTGGCCAATGGCGGCAGCGACCGGGCGGGTTCGGTCCGCAACGGCCTTGCTGCTCTTGCAGAGCTTGCGGTCGATCATGTCCTTATACACGACGTCGCCCGCCCCTGTGTCGGATTGCAAATCATTCAACACGTTCTGGACACGCTGAAATCCCATTCCGCAGCGGCACCGGGATTGGCGGTGACCGATGCGCTCTGGACCGGGGACGGAGCTGTAGTAACAGGTACGCAGGATCGCTCGGGCCTGTTTGCGGCGCAGACACCGCAAGGCTTTCACTATGATACAATCGTTGCGGCCCATAACGCTCATCCCGGAGGGGCGGCCGATGACGTCGAGGTCGCCCGCGCTGCCGGTCTGGACGTGGCCATCGTGCCAGGCGATGCGAATAACATCAAAATCACACAGCCCGAGGATTTTGCCCGGGCAGAACGCATATTGGGAACAGATATGGATGTAAGGCTGGGCAACGGGTACGACGTGCATCGGTTTGGCGACGGGGATCACGTGATCCTGTGTGGCGTGAAGGTACCGCATGGGCGCGGCCTGCAAGGGCATTCGGACGCAGATGTGGGCATGCACGCGGTGACCGACGCGATCTATGGCGCACTGGCGCGGGGCGATATCGGTCAGCACTTCCCGCCCTCGGACCCGCAATGGAAAGGTGCCGCCAGCGAGGTATTCCTGCGTCACGCGGTCGAACTGGCCGATGAGATGGGCTACCGGATATCGAATGTCGACTGCACGCTGGTCTGTGAACACCCCAAGATCGGCCCTCACGCGCCCGCCATGCGGGAGGAGATGGCGCGGATCATGGGGCTGCGTGCCGATCAGGTCTCGGTCAAGGCAACCACGTCGGAACGTCTGGGGTTCACCGGCCGTAGTGAGGGGATTGCCTCGGTAGCCACAGCCTGTCTGGTGAAATCATGAACGCCGCGCGTTTGATCGGAACCGTCTGCGGCGTTGGATATCTTCGTCCGGCACCGGGCACATGGGGGTCATTGGTCGCCCTGCCCTTGGCGTGGGTCTTGCATGTGTTGGGTGGCTTCCCGTTACTGGTGATCGCAACCATCGCCGTGTTCCTCGGCGGCCTCTGGGCAACCCGCGTGATGACGGCGGGCCAGGACAACCACGACCCGTCCGAGATCGTCATAGACGAGGTCGCCGGGCAATTCACCGCCCTGTGGGCGATATCCTATCCATCCTGGGCGCATGGGATCGAGATCACGGCGCTCTGGCCCGGCTGGATCGCCGGATTCTTGCTGTTCCGCCTGTTCGACATCACCAAACCCGGCCCGGTCGGTTGGGCTGACCGGCGCAACGATGCGATGGGCGTGATGCTGGACGATGTGATCGCAGGCGTCTTTGCCGGGGTCGGCGTGCTGATCCTTGCCGGTATCGCACACGGAGTGCTGGGCCTGTGACCGTCGCCGCGCTTCTTGACCGCGCCAAGGCGCAAGGCGTGATGATCGCCACCGCCGAAAGCTGCACCGGCGGCATGGTCGCCGCGGCGCTGACCGATATCCCCGGCAGTTCCGCCGTGGTCGAACGTGGCTTTGTCACCTACACCAACACAGCCAAACAGCAGATGCTGGGTGTACGGGCCGAGACGCTGGCGGCGCATGGCGCGGTGTCTGAACAGGTCGCGGGTGAAATGGCCGAGGGCGCGCTGCGCAACTCGGATGCGCAACTCACCGTTTCGGTCACAGGTATTGCTGGCCCCGGCGGGTCCGAGTTCAAACCCGAGGGCCGGGTCTGCTTTGGACTGGCCGTTGACGGTTCACCAACCCGCACCGAAACGGTGGAGTTTGGCGCGCTCGGTCGCGACAACGTTCGTCGTGCGGCGCGGGATCACGCGCTGGAGCTGCTTTCACAAGGGCTTTTCACTACCGCCCAATAATAAGGCAACACACGCGTTATGGCGCGCATTTAATCACCAGTTAACAAAAAGCCGCCAAAACAGGCGCCAACAATCGCATCTGCCTCTTTTTTCCCCGACCTCTCTCCGCTTCAAGGCACCACGCAAGCTGAAGAGGAGACCGGCCGATGAATGGAGCCGATACCGCCTGGATCATAGTGGCAACCGCCCTGGTCCTGTTCATGACATTGCCGGGACTGGCCCTGTTTTACGGTGGCCTAGTGCGGGCCCGCAACGTTCTGAGCGTCTTTATGCACTGCTTCAGCATCGCCTGCCTGATGAGCATCCTGTGGCTGGTCGCGGGATACTCCATCGCGTTCGGCGACAGCGGGTCGGGCCTGTGGGGCGGTCTGGGCAAGGCCTTCCTGAACGGTGTCGATGCCGACAGCCTTTCCGGCAACCTGCCCGAGGTTCTGTTCTTTGCCTTCCAGATGACCTTCGCTATCATTACCCCGGCCTTGATCGTCGGTGCCTATGTCGAACGCGTCGGCTATGGCTTTGTCCTGACGTTCTCGGCCCTTTGGATGCTTTTGTGCTACGCGCCAGTCGTTCACTGGATCTGGGGCGGCGGCATCCTGACCGATGGCGGTATCCTGGGTGAGGTCGGTGTCCGCGACTTTGCAGGTGGCATCGTGGTGCACGAAACGGCCGGTCTCGCCGCGTTGATCATAGCCGTCATCCTCGGGCCGCGCCGCAACCGCACCACCCCTCCACACAACCCCGGGTTTGTCATGATCGGCGCCGCGATGCTGTGGGTTGGCTGGTTCGGCTTTAATGGCGGCTCGCAACTGGCGGCCGATGGCGGCGCTGCGATGGCGATGACCGTGACACATATCTCGGCCGCGACCGCCTCACTTACATGGGCGCTGTGGGAACGCATCAAGTATGGCAAAGCTTCGATGGTGGGCTTGGTCACCGGCACGATCGCCGGTCTGGCCTCGATCACCCCGGCCTCGGGCTATGTTGATCCGGTGCAGGCATTGATTATTGGTGCTGTGGCTGGCGTCCTATGTCAGGAAGCCGTGAACGTTATCCGTAACATGCTGAACATCGACGATACGCTGGACGTGTTCGCGGTACACGGTGTAGGTGGCATCTTCGGTACCATCATGATCGCCGTCTTTGGCCTGGGCGCGTGGACCGCGCAACTCGGCGGGCTGGTGATCGTAGGTGCCTTTACGTCAGTTGTCACATTTGTGTTGATCAAGGTGGTTGCGCTGATCACGCCGCTTCGCGTAGACGCAGAGACTGAAACAAACGGGCTTGATCTGTCGGTACACGGCGAGCGGGCCTACGATATGAGCAGCTGAGCCCACCTTGGCTGCTACTTGCCCGCAAGGGCCAAAGCGGACCTCCCACCGGGGTCCGCTTTTCTTTTGCGCGCAAGCCTCTCGACTCTGGGTCAAGGGTCAGGCTATCAGCCCGCAATGTCATTCAGATCCGAGGTCCCGCCATGATCCCCAGTTCCTTTCCCGATAGCACTGAAATCGCCCGCCTGACCGCGCGGATGCTACTGGAGATCAAAGCTGTGCATTTCAATTCGCGCGAGCCTTTCACCCTCGCCAGCGGCCTGCCCAGCCCGACCTATATCGACTGCCGCAAGCTGATTTCATACCCGCGGATCCGATCCACCCTGATGGATTTCCTGACGGTCACAGTGATGCGCGATGCGGGGTTCGAGGCGTTCGACAATATCGCCGGTGGTGAGACTGCTGGCATTCCTTTCGCGGCAATGGTTGCCGAACGCATGGCCCTGCCGATGACCTATGTGCGCAAAAAGCCCAAAGGCTACGGCCGCAACGCCCGCATCGAAGGCGCGATGAGCGAAGGGGAGCGTGTTCTGCTGGTCGAAGACCTGACCACCGATGGCGGCTCGAAACTGTCCTTTGTGGATGCGATCCGCGAGACCGGCGCGACCTGTGGGCATACGGCTGTGATTTTCTACTACGGCATCTTCCCCGAGACCGAGAAAACCCTCGGCGATCATGGTGTAAAACTGCACCACCTGTGCACATGGTGGGATGTTCTGGCCGAGGCCAAGGCGCAGAAAGCCTTTGACGAAGAGACACTTGATGGCGTCGAGGCCTTTCTGAACGACCCGCGCGGTTGGCAGGACGCGCATAAACCCGCGTAAACTTGCTGTGGGTCTTTTGGGGATAACTGCGTTAGAATCGGGTGCGGGCAAACAATATGTAGTGACATCCGACCGATATCCTACATAATAAACCACATCCATTCTGGCACCACGGCGTCTGCAATAGTTATCCCAAGGCCTTACCCACAGTTAGCCACAGGTATTTCCAGATAGCCGACACGGCCTTGACGCGTGTAAAGAACACCGTGGGCAGCGGGGACAAAATGAACGAGATAAGCAGCATCGAGCAGGCAGCGGCGCAAATTCAGAATGCCGATACCATGCCGCATTCCATTGAAGCCGAACAGCAGCTTCTGGGCGCAATTCTGACCAACAACGATCTCTATGATCGTGTGGCTTCGATCATCGGGTCGGAACATTTCTATGACCCGGTTCATGCGCGTATCTACGAGGTTGCAGCCAACCGCATCGCCAAGAATGCGCTGGCCTCTCCGGTGACGCTGAAATCCTTCATGGCCGAGGATGAGGGCCTGAAGGAACTGGGCGGCCCTGCATATCTGGTCAAACTGGCGGGTGCCTCGATCAGCGCTTTTGCTGTGCATGATTATGCGCAGATGATTTATGACCTGGCGATCCGGCGCGAACTGATCCGCTTGGGCCGGGATATCTCGGACAAGGCCGCGCGGGTTGATGTTAGCAGCGAGCCGAAAGAACAAATCGTCGAAGCCGAGCAACAGCTTTATCAGTTATCCGAGCAGGGCCAGACTGAACAGGGATTTCAATCCTTCCTCAAGGCGGTCACAGAAGCCGTCAACGTCACCAATGAAGCATACCAGCGCGGAGGTGGCATGGCGGGGATCTCTACCGGTCTGGCCGACTTGGACAAGCAGTTGGGTGGCCTGCACCCGTCTGACCTGATCATCCTGGCCGGTCGCCCGTCGATGGGGAAAACCTCACTTGCGACCAACGTGGCCTTCAACGTGGCGAAAGCCTACAAGCGTGGCACCAAACCCGACGGCAGCGAAGGCGCGATTGACGGCGGCGTAGTCGGGTTCTTTTCGCTGGAAATGAGCGCCGAACAGTTGGCTGGCCGGGTCCTGGCCGAGGCTTCCGAGATATCCTCGCACAAAATCCGTCAGGGCGACATGACCGAGGCCGAGTTCCGCCGTTTTGTGGACGCGGCCAAGGAATTGGAAGCCTGCCCTCTGTTTATTGACGACACCCCTGCCCTGCCGATCTCGCAGCTTGCCGCCCGCGCGCGGCGGTTGAAGCGAACCCACGGGCTGGACTTGCTGGTGATCGATTACCTGCAGCTCTGCCGTGGCATGGCCGACAATCGGGTCAACGAAATCGCCGAGATTTCGATGGGCATGAAGGCCATCGCCAAGGAGCTCAACATCCCCGTCATCGCGCTGTCCCAGCTGTCGCGTCAGGTCGAAAGCCGCGACGACAAGCGGCCGCAACTGTCCGACTTGCGGGAATCGGGCTCGATCGAACAGGACGCCGACGTGGTGATGTTCGTGTTCCGCGAAGAATACTACAAGGAACGCGAAAAACCCGGTGATCACGAGCTGGAAAAGATGGAAGAGTGGAAGCAGGCCATGGAGCGCCTGCACGCCAAAGCCGAAGTTATCGTCGGCAAGCAGCGTCACGGCCCCATCGGCACGGTGGAACTATCCTTCGAGGCGCAGTTCACCCGTTTTGGCAATCTGGTCAAACCCTGGCAGCAGGACGGCCAGATCGAGAGTTATTGATTACCACAAGTCGGGCCTGTTGAACGCGCTGACACAGCGCGACGGGCCTTCAATTGGCGTCTCACCGCCCCTCAAAGATTGCCCGATCCATCCATGCGGCATACTCAGCGGCATGGGCGGTTGGGCGTCCGCTTCCGTCATCGGCTGAAACCCGGTTTTGCCGTAGTAGGCCGGGTCGCCATAGGACACGACAAAATCCACACCGTGCAGGCGCAGCTGCTCTAGCCCGAAACCGATCATCTTTTGACCGACCCCTGATTTCTGTCGATCGGTCCGCACCGCCACCGGAGACATCAGGAACACCTGACGCGGATCCTGATCATAGTGAAGCCGAGAAAACAGGATACACCCGGCCAGCACTTCGCGGTCCAAGGCCAGAACGCCCAGCAGATCCTCCCCGGGGGTCGAGTTCAAAAGATCTGCCGCCAAAGCTCCGATCACGCGCCCCTCGTCCTCGCCCTCGGACGCGGTAAAGACATCCCGAAACAGTCCCGGCAACTCGGCGGCTCTGGCCTTGTAGTCAGCTGTCAGGTTCAACATATTCGGCTCCAATACAGCGGCATCGACAGTCCCCTTCAATTCCCGCAGTTGATCACAGCGCAAACACAATGGCGAGACTCGGTGCACGGCCACAAAGGCCTTTTTTCGCCAAGGCCTTGCGACACAGGCCAAAAGCTGCGCGGTATCGCAACGATATGCACAAGAATTGCCGTATTCCCCCTTGACCTGCCGCGCTCCAATGTCATGAACAGCACCATGAGTACCGCACGTTTGACGATCAATCTTCAGGCGCTGGCCAGCAACTGGCGGGCGCTCAACGCTAAAACGGATGTCGAGACCGGCGCCGTGGTCAAAGCCGACGCCTATGGCCTTGGGGCTGGGCCGGTGTCAGCGACCCTTGCCGAGGAAGGCGTTCGTAAGTTTTTTGTTGCCGTTGCCGAAGAAGGCGTCGCTGTACGAAAGGCCATTGGCCCCGGCCCGATGATTGGCGTTTTCTCGGGCCATATGGAGGGTGACACCGACCTGCTGCGCGATCATGACCTGACGCCGCTGATCAATTCACCCGAACAATTTCTGCGCCACCAACAATCACTGCCGGATCACCCCTTTGGCATTCAGCTGGACAGCGGCATGAACCGACTGGGTCTGGAGCCGGCAGAATGGGCCGAACTGCGCCCCAAGGCCGAGCCATTGAACCCGGCGGTGGTCATGTCGCACCTGGCCTGCTCAGATGAACCCGACCACCCGATGAACCGCCAGCAACTGAAAACCTTCCGCGAGATGACGGACGGCGTCAACGCCCCCCGGTCTCTGGCGGCCACGGGCGGCACGTTGTTGGGACCTGAATTCCATTTCAACTTCTGCCGCCCCGGTGTCGGCCTTTACGGCGGCATGCCCTTTGCCGACGCCAAGCCCGTGGTGACAGTCGATCTGCCCGTCATTCAGGTACGAGCAGTCGAGGTCGGAGAATCCGTCGGCTATGGCAACAGCTGGATTGCCCGTCGCCCATCGCGCATCGCGACCGTGGCGGCAGGTTATGCCGACGGTCTGCACCGTGCCATTGGCGGCGGTATTGACACATTTGCCAGCGGCAGGCCCTGTCCCGTGGTTGGCCGGATCTCAATGGATCTGATCACCGTCGACGTTACTGACCTGCCCGAAGACCCCGAACGCCTGCGCATTCTGAACGGCCACCAGACTGTCGATGATCTGGCCGAAGCCGCGGGCACCATCGGGTATGAAATCCTCACCTCGCTTGGCGCGCGCTTTTCTCGGGGTTACGTGGAATGAACCCGCTCAACCTGCTGGGCGGTCTGGGCCGGGCGGT
The DNA here is from genome assembly GCF_059609725.1 of Ruegeria sp. YTSC199. Lineage (NCBI taxonomy): Bacteria > Pseudomonadati > Pseudomonadota > Alphaproteobacteria > Rhodobacterales > Roseobacteraceae > Ruegeria > Ruegeria sp. YTSC199. The sequence goes on along the minus strand of NZ_JBXWMF010000015.1, from coordinate 65,377 downwards.
CCTGGCGCTGTTCGCCACCTTCGGCAAAGTCGCGCTGTTTTCAGTGGATGCGATCTCGCACATCTTCCGCCCGCCGTACTACCCGCGAGAGTTTATCGTTGCGCTGATGAATATCGGCTGGCTGTCGTTGCCGGTTGTCGGCATGACCGCCATCTTCACCGGTGGCGCGCTGGCCCTGCAAATCTACGCTGGTGGCGCCCGTTTCAACGCCGAGGCCGTGGTGCCACAAATCGTCGCCATCGGTATGGTACGCGAACTGGGCCCCGTTCTGGTTGGCCTGATGATCGCGGCACGCGTGACCTCTTCCATCGCGGCCGAGATCGCCACCATGAAAGTGACCGAGCAGATCGATGCGCTGGTCACCCTGTCGACCCACCCAATGAAATACCTGACCGCTCCGCGCGTTCTGGCCGCACTGATCACCGTTCCGCTACTGGTCGGGATCGGAGACATCATCGGCATCGCGGGCGGCTATGCGGTCGCGACACAGAATCTGGGCTTCAATCCGGCAAACTACCTGTCGAACACGGTCAATTTCCTTGAAGTCCGTGACATCGTCTCATCGCTGGTCAAAGGGGCCGCTTTCGGCCTGATTGCAGCGATCATGGGCTGCTACTACGGCATGGATTCGGGCCGCGGCGCGCAGGGTGTGGGCCGGGCCACCAAATCCTCGGTCGAATCCGCCGCCATCATGATTCTGGCCGCCAACTTCATTCTGACAGGGGTGTTCTTCTCGCTATGATCCGGATGGAGAATGTACATAAGGCATTTGGCGATAATCAGGTTCTGCAAGGCATGAACCTAGAGATCCCTAAAGGCACTTCGATGGTCATCATCGGCGGTTCTGGCACCGGTAAATCCGTGGCGCTGAAATGTATCCTGGGCCTGATCAAATCCGACAGTGGCATGATCTACGTGAACGGCAAGGACGCGACCAAGGGCGACCGCGATAAGTTTCTGGCCCGCTTCGGGATGCTGTTTCAGGGCGCGGCGCTATTTGACTCGCTGCCCGTCTGGCAAAATGTCAGCTTCCGCCTGTTGCGCGGTCCGCTGAAACGACCGCCGGAATATGCCCGCGAGATTGCCATCGAGAAACTGCGCCGCGTAGGTCTGAAATCCGATGTGGCCGACCGCTTTCCTTCTGAGCTGTCGGGCGGGATGCAGAAACGCGTGGGCCTCGCCCGCGCCATCGCCGCCGAGCCCGAGATCATTTTCTTCGACGAGCCCACCACCGGTCTCGACCCGATCATGTCCGGCGTCATCAACGACCTGATCCGCGAGATCGTGACCGAGATGGGCGCCACCGCGATGACCATCACCCACGACATGAGTTCGGTCCGCGCGATTGCCGACAACGTCGCCATGCTGCACGGAGGCGTCATCCAGTGGACCGGCCCGGTTGGGCAGATGGACGCCTCGGGCGATCCTTATGTGGAGCAGTTCATCAGCGGGAGTGCAGAAGGGCCGATTGAGGCGGTGCGGTAAATAATCCTTCGGCTCTCTGATAAAGCAAAAAAAACCACAAAAACTTCTCTGCGATCGACGGATTTTCTGAAGGCACACGTTGAACATATACATGCTAAATGTTCATCGGAGCTTCCCCATGCCCAATTCATATTCCCGCACACAAATAGCCCTTCATTGGGTGATTTTTTTGCTGATTTCCGCTCAATTCCTCTTTGAAGACCCAATCTCTGAGGCGTGGCAAAAGGTCGAACAGGGATTGCCGGTCGGTTTTCATCCTATGGTTGCATTTCATGTGTTTGGTGGGCTGCTGATTCTGGCGCTTGTGTTGTGGCGCATTGCGTTGCGCCTGACGCGCGGGGCTCCCCCGCTGCCGCAAAAGGAAACCGCCAGCATGAAATTGGCCGCGCACGCCACCCATCTGTCAATGTATGCGCTGATGGTCCTGTTGCCGGTCTCAGGCGCCCTCGCTTGGTTCGGCAATGTGCAGATGGGCGCGGAGGTGCACGAAGTGTTTAAAACGCTGATGCTGGCTCTCATCCTTTTGCACATAGCTGCCACGCTGTTCCATCAATTCGTGCTGAAAACCAATCTGATGGCACGTATGAAACGCATAGGATAACAGATGGAGGTGCGTGCTTGCACGCACCGCCCACAGCCGTAGAGTGAGATCAAACTCATCAGACCGGCTGCCATGACCCTCCGCCTCACCACCCTCTCGCTTCTGATCCTCTACCCCATCGCGTGGTTTGCCCCGTTGATGCGCGCGGGTCTGCTGCCGATCTTCGGCCTGTCCGAAATCAGCGTCATCACCGGCCTGCAATCGCTATGGAAATCGGACGTCTTCCTGGCGCTGATCGTCACAATCTTCGCTCTCTTCGCGCCCTATATCAAAACCATCGGCACTGCTCTGATCCAATGGGACTTGCTGGACGTGCGCGTTCAACCCGCACTGAATATCCTCGGCAAACTGGCCATGGCCGATATTTTCCTGATCGCGCTTTACATCACTCTGGCCAAAGGAATTTCCTACGCCACCATCGAAACCGCATGGGGCCTCTACCTGTTCACAGCCTGTATTTTGGCCTCGATCGCACTGGGTCACATTACCGAAATGACACGCAGATCACGAAATCCTCAGAGCTAATTGATTGAAAACGCTTATCTGAGTATCATCTTTATATTTCGAGCAGTAAAAATTTGTAGTTTACGGGTCCGCAGCGGATCATTCTGCGTGTTTTAGGTGTCTCCGCTTGGGCTTGGTGTTAACCGGTTCCAGAAGGAGTTCGTCAATCATGACCGCCCTCCATAGTATCACATTGCAATTTCAGAATGCCTTTTTAAAACTGACTTTTTTCCTGATATGCTCAGCCGCAATGCTATCCGTCTCAGCCACACTTCTGTCCGCTTTGGGAGTATTACCCTGGCTCTCGATTCAGGCCGGATTCGGTGACAGCGCGGTAACCGATGCAGGGATGTACGTTCAGATCGGTCTGACCGCGCTGATTCTGATGCTGGCGTTCTACCTGCCAGCCAATGCGCGGATGATGGCGTTGGAAAACAACCATCGGAAATTCGCGCTGAACATGCACGACATCTCGTCCGCGTATCAGATGGCCCATGCGGCCGATCGCGAAGGGCTGTTCATGATGTCGTCCGAATTCGACGCGGTCAAAGAGCGGATGGCCTTTTTGCGACAACACCCTGACCTTCAGTCGCTCGAGCCCGAGATCCTGGAGCTTGCAGCTCAGATGAGCCAAGTCAGCCACGAGCTGGCCGAGACCTATGGCGACGTCAGGGTCAATCGCGCGCGGACCTTCCTGCAGCAGAGGCAAGAAGAGATCGAACTGTTCCAGAAACGGCTCGCAGAGGCCCAGGTGATCCAGGGCGAGTTGCGCCAGTGGACGCGGGATGTCGAGTTGGAAGAATCCATCGCCAAATCTCAGCTAACACGTTTGCGTGATGAACTGTTTGAACTGCTGCCCGAGTTGTCGGCCCAGTTGCAGACCCCGCCGAAGGACAAGACCCCCAATGCGTCCAGCGTTGTTGCCATGTCGCGACCGCCCCGCGCCGCGGAATAGGTGCGACAGCACCCGCTGCGGACGATGGTCCCATTGGGGCCTGAGGGCGCAGCCCCCCACCGGCTGAGATGAAAACCCCGCTAGGGCTTGAAGAACTGCCTGTCCTCGGGCACCAAGGCCCCATGGCAAAGACGACTTTCTCCTGCTCGGCCTGCGGCGCGTCACATTCGCGCTGGTCCGGGCGCTGCGACGCATGCGGTGAGTGGAACACCATTTCGCAGGACGTCCCCCTTTCCGCTGGACCCGCGAAAAAATCCCTCGGTGGCAAACGTGGCCAGTCCATGGCACTCACGGACCTCTCCACCGAGGAAACGCCCCTACCCCGCACGCTCTGCGGGGTTGAGGAACTGGACCGCGTACTGGGTGGCGGCCTTGTCCCCGCCTCGGCCCTGCTGGTTGGCGGAGACCCCGGGATCGGAAAATCCACCCTTTTGCTGCAGGCCGCGGCGCGGTTTTCCCGCGCGGGCGTCAAAACCATCTATGTCTCGGGCGAAGAAGCCAGTGCGCAGGTTCGCATGCGCGCGCGCCGTCTTGGGCTGGAAGACGCCCCGGTCCAGCTGGCTGCTGAGACCAACCTGCGCAACATCCTGACGACACTCGAGGCGGAAAAGCCCGGCCTGGCTATCATCGACTCGATTCAGACCATGTGGGCGGACAATGTGGACAGCGCCCCCGGATCGGTGTCACAAGTTCGAGCCGCAGCACATGAATTGACCACGTTTGCGAAACGACACGGTGTTTCGATCATCATGGTCGGTCACGTCACCAAGGAAGGCCAGATCGCAGGCCCTCGCGTGGTCGAGCATATGGTCGATACCGTGCTTTATTTCGAAGGCGAGCGCGGCCATCAGTTCCGCATCCTGCGCGCGGTCAAGAACCGCTTTGGCCCCGCAGACGAGATCGGGGTGTTCGAAATGACCGGCAAAGGGTTGGCCCAGGTTACAAACCCCTCGGCCCTGTTCCTGTCAGAACGCGGCACGCCCAGCCCCGGATCGGCCGTGTTCGCAGGTATCGAAGGAACGCGCCCTGTTTTGGTAGAATTACAAGCACTTGTGGCACCGTCCCCTCATTCCCAACCTCGCCGTACCGTGGTCGGATGGGATAGTGGGCGGCTGGCCATGATCCTTGCTGTTCTTGAAGCACGCTGCGGCATCCCCTTTGCCGGGTTGGACGTTTACCTGAACGTGGCCGGAGGGATGAAGATCAGCGAACCGGCCGCCGACCTTGCCGTAGCGGCCGCATTGCTGAGTGCCCGAGAAGACACAGCTCTGCCCGCTGATACGGTGATTTTCGGAGAAATCTCGTTATCTGGGGCACTTAGACCGGCCCCGCAGACAGAAAACAGGTTGAAAGAAGCCCAAAAACTTGGTTTCACGTCGGCAATCGCTCCGGCGGGCGGCAAAACCGGTACTGTGGCAGGTCTGACACTCACCCGACCCTCTGATTTGGTGGGGTTTGTTGGCGAAACCTTCGGAGCAGGTTAAAGTAACGCCTTGAGGGGCAGAAAAAAATACAGGCGAGGGCCATGGAAGGTTTTACAATAATCGACGGGGTGGTTGCCCTGATCATCGTCGTGTCGGGCTTGTTGGCCTATTCGCGCGGGTTTTTACGTGAGGTATTGGCCATCGCGGGCTGGGTCGCGGCGGCTGTTCTGGCCTTCATTTTTGCGCCCCAGGCTGTACCACTGGTGAAAGAGATCCCGGTGGTCGGAGATTTCCTGCGCGACAGCTGCGAATTATCGGTGATCACCGGCTTTGCCGCTGTGTTTGCCATCGCGCTGATTGTGGTCAGCATCTTTACACCGCTGTTTTCGTCGATCGTTCAGCGCTCGGCCATTGGCGGACTGGACCAGGCACTGGGTTTCTTCTTCGGCATTGCGCGCGGCATCCTGTTGGTGGCCATCGCCTTCTTTGTCTATGACACTGTTATGACTGGGCAGTCCTATACGATCGTCGACGAAAGCCGCTCGGCCAAAGTGTTCGAACAGTTCAGCGACCGGATCGAAGAACAAAACCCGGAACAGGCTTTGGGCTGGGTCACTCAGCAATATGAAGAGCTTGTGGCAAGCTGCAACGGCGGCACCGAGACCACGGAACAACCGGCCACCACCGAACCAGCCACCACCGAATAAAAAAATGCCCGGCTTTGTCCGGGCGTTTTTATGATTCTGCGCGCCGTTATTGGCTGACAAAGCCCTCGCCCGCGCAGACTGTACACCTAATGGTTTTCAGACCGAAGCAGCCATCGCAGCGTCCAAAAACCGACTTACCGTGAATATCGCGGCTTTTGACCACCTCTCCGGCTCCTTTGCAGATCGGACAAGGCGCGCGTCCCATACCACGGCACCGATGGCACCGGCGCTTTACGGGCTCATCCTTGTTTTTTCCTTGCTTGTGTTCCCACATGGCGACGCCCTAACCGAACCTGATTTCTCTAAAAACGTCATTTCTTTCGCAATGACAGCACATGCCTGTGCCTGTGTCACCTTTTGATGCCGTGACAGGCAAAATACACCCGTAGGAAACATCAATTGTGATCCTTTGATGACACAGGCCCCGTAAGGCATTATGTGGATGCCGAACTGACATGGAATCGGAGCCACCGATCTTGCTGACCCTGTTTACTTTCGCGCTCGCCCTCGTGACGATGGCGCGTCTGCACCAACAGCCGGGATGGCGGCAAGGCGAACAGGTACACCCTTGCAGATGTTCAGATCATCACCGCTAGTCAAAACGTCATAGAAGTTGGAGCCCGTACATGTGTGGGATTTTGGGGATCGCAAGCAGGACGCATGATGTCTTTGCGGAAATCTATGACGGGCTGCTGATGCTGCAGCACCGGGGTCAGGACGCCTCGGGCATCGTCACCTATAACGGCGAGTTCTTCCGCGAGAAGAAAGCCAACGGTCTGGTCAAGGATGTCTTTAACGCACAGGATGCCGAAACTCTGTTGGGTAAGATCGGCATGGGTCATGTGCGCTATCCCACCGCAGGGTCGCTCAGCGCGTCCGAGGCGCAGCCGTTCTTCGTTAACGCGCCTTATGGCATCTATCTGGTCCACAACGGCAACATCACAAACACTGCTGAACAGCGTGAAAAGGTGACCGCGAAATACAGCCGCCATCTGCGCACGACCTCGGATTCCGAGATTCTGCTGAACGTGCTGGCCGACAAAGTAGCCGATGCAATCAAGGTGAATGGCAACGCCGAGCCAATCCGCAACCTCTTTGCCGGTGTGAAGATGACGATGGAGCGGGTTCAGGGCGCCTATTCGGTGATCTGTCTGGTTGCCGGCGTGGGTATGTTGGCCTTCCGCGATCCCTACGGTATTCGCCCGCTGTCCGTCGCCAAGCGCGATGTGGATGGCAAAGGTGACGACTATGCCTTTGCCTCGGAAGATGTGGCCTTTGGCATCAACGGATTTGACAAGCTGCGCGACGTCAAACCCGGCGAAGCGATCCTGATCGATCTGGACGGCAACATGCACACGTTCCAGGCGGTCGAAGGGCAACTGACGCCGTGTATCTTCGAATATGTCTACCTCGCCCGCCCGGATTCGCTGCTAGACGGCGTCTCGGTTTACAAAACACAGATGCGCATGGGGCAGACTTTGGCCCGTCAGATCGAAGCCGCCGGTCTTGATATCGACCGCATCATTCCCGTGCCCGACAGCGCCCGCCCGGTCGCGCTTGAGGTCGCCAAGGCAATCGGCATCCCCTACCGAGAGGGTTTGGTCAAGAACCGCTATGTCGGACGGACCTTCATCATGCCCGGTCAGGAAGAGCGTCAGAAATCTGTGCGCCGCAAGCTGAACGCCGTTCCGCTGGAGTTCAAGGATCACAACGTGTTGCTGATCGACGACTCGATCGTGCGCGGCAACACAATCAAGAAGATCGTGCAGATGTGCCGCGAGGCCGGAGCCAAGAAAGTCTATATCGCCAGTGCCTCACCGCCGGTGAAATTTCCCAATGTCTATGGCATCGACATGCCCACCAAGCATGAGCTGATCGCCAATGGCAAAGAAATTGAAGAGATCCGGCAGGAGCTGGGCGCCGACGCTCTGTTCTACCAAAATCTCGACGACCTGATCTGGTCAGCAAAGGAAGGCAACCCTGAGATCGAGGCCTTCGACTGTTCCTGCTTTGACGGCAACTACATTACCGGCAGCGTCAGCGACGACTATCTGGACAGTCTGGAGAACAGCAGCCGTGTCAGCAAAAAGCGCGAGGACATGGAGGTTCCCGGCGGGTCGTGGAACGCGGCGAAACTGGCTTCGGGATAAGTTTAGCCCCGAATCATTGCATCATTGGCCCGCTTCGCTTTGGTGATGCGGGCCATTTTCTGCCGGGCATTCATGCCCATGAGTGAGTTTTCGCCCACAACCCTTCGATGAAGAAATTGCAATCGCAAAGGCTTCGGCAGGGATGTGAAACCAGCCGTTTTCTCGACATTCGGTTTGGGTTTCACTCTCGGTTCCAATTTGCTAGGCCGCCGGTTGCCAACCACTCGTAACAAGGGGCTGGGCCGCTGCGGCCGGGCCGGAATTCATGTCAAACGCAACCGTCAAAAGCGCGGCCACGCAAAAGGGTGCGCTTAATAAAAGCTCTGTTTCCGTTCTGGGGGTATTCGGTCCGAAATCGGATATGCGCGCGCTGGTGCGTATGTCTTCGGGGCGCGTGAAAGAGGTCAAGCCGGGCAGCCGGGTTTCGTCGGGCACAGTGGTCGCCATTGATGACAAAGGTGTAATGCTGCGACAAAGCGGCCAGACCAAGCGGATCGTTATACCCGGCAGCTAAACCGGCTTGACGCCCTGCGCGCAGGAGTTCAAACCGCTGTCATGACTGATCAGAGTAAAATTGCCCTCGTCACCGGGGCCTCTCGCGGGCTGGGCGCTGCCCTGGCCGAGGCACTGGCACCCGAATATCACGTCGTCGCCGTCGCCCGCACCACCGGCGGGCTGGAAGAGCTGGATGACCGCATCCGGGCCAAAGGCGGCGCGGCAACGCTTGCTCCCATGGACATTGCTGACCCAAATGCAATGGCAACCCTGTGCCGGGGTATACATGACCGCTGGGGCAAGGTTGATCTCTGGCTGCACACGGCTGTTCACACATCAGCCCTGACACCCACGTATTTCATCGACCCGAAGGAATGGACCAAAGCCGTCAACACCAATGCCACGGCCACATCGATCCTGATCCCCTACATCGCCCCCCTGTTAGGCGAGACCGGTCACGCCGTTTTCTTTGATGATCCCAAAGCGGGTGAGAAATTCTATGGCATCTACGGCGCGACCAAGGCCTCACAGATTGCGTTGGCGCGCAGCTGGGCACTTGAAACAGAACGCACAGGTCCTCGCGTGACAATTGTCGAGCCTAAGCCGATGCCGACAGCCGTGCGTGCGCGCTTTCACCCCGGTGAGGATCGGGATGTGCTGACCAGTACGGCGGAAGAGGCCGCGCGCATTCTGGCGCTGCTGTAGGAATTGGCCCTTTGGGCCATGCCTTCGGCAGAGGGATTTTTGGCCAGATGAATCGGGCGGGCTACGCGATATGCACGCCATTGCGCCCGGCAAGATCAACGAAGAACTGCCACGCCACGCGGCCCGAGCGTGCACCGCGTGTGGCCTGCCATTCTATGGCTTCGGCGCGCAGGGTCTCGGAGGCGACGGACACTCCGTAGGCCGCGCAATAACGGTCGATCATGGCCAGATACTCGTCCTGATCGCAGGGATGGAAGCCCAGCCACAGGCCGAAGCGATCAGACAACGAGACCTTTTCCTCGACCGCCTCGGACGGATTGATGGCGCTGGAGCGTTCGTTTTCAATCATGTCCCGCGGCATCAGGTGGCGGCGGTTCGAAGTGGCATAGAAGACAACGTTTTCAGGGCGGCCTTCGATGCCGCCATCCAACACAGCCTTGAGCGATTTATAGTGTTGATCATCGTGGCTGAACGACAGGTCATCGCAAAACAGGATAAACCGGTGCGGCGCGGCGCGCAGGTGGTTCAGCAGGCGCGCGACCGAGCCCATGTCCTCGCGCTGTAGTTCGACCAGTTTCAGGTCGGGATAATCTGCTTGTAGCGTGCCATGTACAGCTTTAACAAGGCTCGATTTGCCCATTCCCCGCGCACCCCAAAGCAACGCGTTATTGGCCTTGAAGCCGGCCGCAAACCGACGTGTGTTGTCCAACAACGTATCGCGGGATCGGTTGATCCCGACCAGCAGGTCCAGATCGACACGGTTGACCTGAGTGACCGGTTCCAGCCGATCAGGCTCCACATGCCAGACAAAGGCCGGTGCGGCCCCGAAATCGGGGGCGGCCAGAGGGGCTGGCGCCATGCGTTCCAGCGCGTCGGCGATGCGGTTCAGGGCTTGGTCGTCCATTTGGGCCTCCGGTCTTGTCTAGCGGGTTTCAAACCATGTTCCGCCCCCCGCAACAAGTGCCGCAAATGAAAAAGGCGCGCCATTTCGGGCGCGCCTGATCCTTAATGTTCAGCCAGATTACTTGCCGTCTTCTTCGCGAACAATCTCTTCGTCTGCTTCCTCTTCGTCATCATAGTAGCCATCTGCGCGCAGTTGCTCTTCGCGCTTTTTCTCGACCCGGGCGACGAGGAAGATTGACACCTCATAGAGCCCATACACCACCACAAAGAGAATGATCTGCGTGATCACGTCCGGTGGAGTCACCAGCGCAGCGAGTACCAGAATGGCGACCACGGCGTACTTGCGCACGCTGCCCAAACCTTCAGCCGTCACCAGCCCTGCCTTGCCCATCAGGGTCAGCAGAACCGGCAGTTGGAAGCACAGTCCAAAGGCCACAATGAACTTGATCGTCAGGTTCAGGTATTCCTGCGCCGAGCCCTGGAATACCACGCTCAGCGGTGCAGAGGTTGCGCCCTCGGTCACGGCTTCGCCTTCTGCCCCGAATTGCTGGAAGCCAAGGAAGAAGTCATAGGCCAGCGGCGTGACCACGTAGAAGGCAAAGCTCGCCCCCAGCAGGAACATGAAGGGCGAAGCCAGCATGAACGGCAAAAACGCGTTCTTTTCCGATTTATACAAGCCCGGCGCCACGAACCGCCACATCTGCATACCGATGTACGGAAAGGCCAGGATGAAGCCGCCCAGCAATGAGACCTTGATGGCGACAAAAAAACCTTCCTGCGGCGAGATGAAGATCAACCCGCAGTCCTGTCCGCGTTCGGCCAGAACACTGCACAGAGGGTTAGTCAGGAAATTGAAGAGCGGCGTGGCGACCGTAAAGCAGATGATCATACCGACCAGAAACGCCACGACGCAGTGAATCAACCGCGTACGCAGTTCCGCCAGATGCTCGATCAGTGGGGCCGAGCTGTCCTCGATCTCGTCGGTTTTGGTCATGTTTTGCTTTCGGTTTTCAGCGCGGCTTCGGCCTCTTCGGCCTTGGCCAGAGCGTCAGCAGCTTCCTTGGCCTTGCGTTCGGCAGCGGCCCGCGCGGTCGAGGCCTGGATCTTCTTGGCCTGCTCGGCCCGTTCAGCGGCCAGCTTGCCGGTTTCGCTGTCAGGGTCGAACTTGGTCGGGTCGATGCTTTTCGCCAGATCCTGCGCGGCCTCTTTCACGCCATCCATTGCAGTACCGACAGGGTTGGTGGCCGCGTTGAGACCCTTCTTGATCTCGTTCACGCCCGCCTGATCGGCCGCCTCGTTCATGGCGCTGGAGAACTCGCGCGCCATGCCACGTGCCTTGCCGACAAATCGCCCGACATTGCGGAATAGCACCGGCAGGTCCTTAGGACCCACAACGATCAGGGCGACAACGCCGATGACCAGAAGCTCGGTCCAGCCCAGATCAAACATCTGCGCTTAGGCCTTGTCTTTGTCGGTCTCGGGCGTGACGTCCTTGGCCAGCTCGGACGCGTCCTGCTCAAGCTCGTCCGCACCTTCTTTGACGCCCTTTTTGAACGAGGTGATGCCCTTGCCCACTTCGCCCATCAATGAACTGATTTTGCCGCGGCCAAACAGCACCAGCACCACAACGGCAATCAGCAGCAGACCGGGAAGGCCGATATTGTTGAGCATGTCTTTTCTCCTTGTACGTCGGCGCCACGCGCCGGGAATGGTGTCTGGCACCGTGTCTACGCCCACAAGCCCGTACACAAAAGTGAGACAGATCAATTCTGCGCCGAATTGTGAACGGATCACACGCTTTTTGCGGACTCGCCTTTTCCAACTGACAGGTTTATGTCAGTTGTATGTGGCTAGGTAGAGGGCATCGAAACATGATCAACGGAGATTGAAATGACCCATGTTGCAGAAATCGTCACCTTTACCCTCGCCAATGGCACCACGCCGGAAGAGTTCGTGAAGCTCAGCCAAGCGTCCGAAGCGTTTGTCCGGTCCGCGCCGGGCTTTGCCCATCGGCAGTTGAGCCAGGGCGAGGATGGCCGCTGGACCGACTATGTCGTCTGGACCGATATGAAGGCTGCAAAAGACGCCGCCGCGCAATTCCCACAGCAGGACTTCTGCGCGGGTTTGATGGACGCCATCAACCCTGAAAGCATCCAGATGCGCCATGAGAACGTACTATGGAACATGACCGCCTGAACACGGCCCTAGCGGTGTGTCATGCGCCGCACTGACCGCCTGTTCGATATCATCCAGATCCTGCGCGACGGCAAACTGCACCGCGCGCGGGATATCGCGGACCGGCTCGAGGTGTCGGTCCGCACGATCTATCGCGACATGGATACGCTGGTCGCCTCGGGCGTCCCGGTCGAGGGCGAGCGCGGTGTTGGCTACATGGTCCGCGAACAGATCACCCTGCCCCCACTGAACCTGACCCCGGCGGAACTGGAGGCTCTGAATCTCGGCATGGCAATCGTCGCCGAAGCCGCCGACCCGGACCTGAAAGCAGCAGCCGAGTCACTGGCCGACAAGATTGATGCGGTGCTGCCTACTCAGGTCGTGGCCGAGGCCGACACGTGGAAATTCGCCGTCTACCCCTTTGCCGACGCCGCGCGGGGGCTGGCTCATATGGCCCCAATCCGGGCCGCCATCAAATCCCACCAGAAACTGCGCCTGTCCTACCGCCGCATCGACGGTGTTCTGACGGAACGCACCATTCGACCCCTGCACATGGAATACTGGGGCCGTGTCTGGACCCTGACCGCCTGGTGCGAGTTGCGCGAAGGGTTCCGCGTGTTCCGCATCGACCTGATCGAGGCGGTCGAACCCCTGCCGGAAGTTTTCGCCGACGAACCCGGTAAACGCCTGGACGACTTCGACCCACACGCCTGATCCCTTCTTCATCTGGCTAATAATAAACCCGCCCGGGACATGGCCCGGAACGGGTCCCTTCCGTCACTTCAGGTAAGGCTCAGGATCAACCGATTCGAACCCCTTGCGCACCTCGAAATGGACATAGGAATTGTCCCCACCCCGCAAGGATGCGATCTGCTGTCCTCGGCGCACGCGGTCGCCTTTCTTGACAGTAGCTTTATCGACATTTGCATAAACGGTCAGAAGGTCGCTGTTGTGCTTGATCACGATGATCGGCACCTGATCGGCATCCGCGGTGATGGCCGCAACGGTTCCGGCCTCGGCCGCCTTTACGGCAGAGCCAGGTGAACCCGCAATATCGATCCCCTCATTCTTGCCTTTGGCATAGGTCCGTATGATCGTCCCTGTTACCGGCAGGCCAAGGGCCGAGTTGCTCTGACTGGTCGGCGCTTCTGCGGTCACGTCGGGCACAGGTACGGCCGGGGAAATCTGCTCTTCCGGCAGAGGTTGTGTCGCGCTTGGCGGTGTCGGCGTGGGCGATCCCTGCCCCGGCTGCGTTACATTGGTGGCCGGCACAGCGGCCTGTTGGGGCGCAGGTTGGTTCTTGACCGGGATCAGCAGGAATTGGTCTTCCCGTACCGTAAAGTCCGGTCCCAACCCGTTCCATTCTGCCAATGCATCAATCGGCACATCATAGAGCCGCGCAATGGTATAGGCCGTCTCGCCACGTTTGACCTTGTGGCGAACCGGCTCTGGCCCCGAAGCGGCAGGTTGCGCCGACGCCGGCGCCGCGGCGGGTTGCGCGGGCTCCAGTGTTGATGTCCGGACCGAACCATCCGCCGGAGCCTCGTCAATCGCTGTTCCGGCAATAGTGGCTATATCCACCGTGCTGGCCGCACTGACGGTACGCGGCAGAGCAATCACTTCGCCGTCACGCAATTGGTCCGCCGGTTGCAACCCGTTGAATCGGGCCAGCTCGCCCGCCGGCAGACCGATACGCGCGGCCACATCACTGACCGTGTCGCCCCGGCGCGCGACTGCCACCTGATAGTTCGGATAGGTGATCACTCCGCGCGCGTCGGGCGTTGGGCGATTAGCGGTCACGCCTCTCGCTGCGTCGGCGGTAGAAAATCCACCAACCTCCCCGCGCAGATCATAGTCAAATGGGCCCTCGCATCCGGCAAGGAACGCCACAACCGCAACCCCTGTCGCGCAGCGAAGCATCGCTGATTTGGAAACTGCTCTCATTTTACTGTCCTCAACGCCTGCCCCTGTTCTCCGGGGTTCCGGCGCATTTGCAGAATATTTACTTACGCCCCGTCCCTGCCAAGCCCCTCTAACAGGGGCACGAAACGAACGGGCAACAATTCGTCATAGTCCAGACCGGTTTCGGTACGCCGGACCCGGATCAGGGTCTGAACCGCATCCGACTGTCCCACCGGCAACACCATGATACCGCCGATTTTGAGCTGCGCCAAGAGCGGCCCGGGCGGGTCTTCCGCTGCAGCGGTCACAATGATCCGATCAAACGGTGCCTGCTCAGACAAACCGAAGGAGCCGTCCGACAGCATTGCGGTGACATTGGTCAGCCCCAAATCGCGAAACAACTGCCCGGTTTCGCGCACCAGACGCTTGTGACGCTCCACCGTATAGACCCGGCGTGCCAGCTTGGACAGGATCGCAGCCTGATAGCCCGAGCCGGTTCCAACCTCTAGCACCGTATCCCGCGGGCTGACCTCAAGCGCCTGCGTCATCAACCCCACAACCGAGGGCTGGCTGATCGTCTGCCCGCAGGCAATCGGCAACGGCGTGTCCTCATAGGCGCGTTCGGCAAACAGGCCTTTGACGAACTGGCCCCGGTCAATCTGCTCCATCGCAGCCAGCACGCGCGCATCCGTCACGCCCCGCGACCGCAGGGCGAACAGGAACTGCATTTTCGTTTCGGGATCCAGTCCGGTCATTCGATTGTCTTCAGTGCCTCAAGCGCATCATGCGCCGTCAGATCGGCTCGCATCGGCGTGACCGAGATATAGCCCGCCAGATTGACCGCTGCATCCGTACCTGGCGCGGTCGGGTTGTGTTGGTAGCCACCCTTGATCCACAGGAATCGCCGCCCCGAAGGCGAGCTGTGCGGTTCAACCGAGAAATGGGTGTCGCGGCGATAGCCTTGTGGGGCCACACGCGTGCCCAACACTTCATCCGCAGGCACCGGTGGGAAATTCACGTTATAAAACAGGCGGTAGTCGCCCTGATCTGTCGGAGTCGCTTCCAGGATATTCCGCACCAGATCGGCGCCAAATCGGGTCGCGGCCTCGAATGGATCATCCAATCCCAGGTTGCGCGGACCGAAATACTGCGACAGTGCGATGGCCGGGATGCCCTGCAATGCGGCCTCCATCGCGCCACCGACGGTGCCGGAATAGAGCGTGTTTTCCGCCGAGTTGTTGCCTCGGTTCACCCCTGACAACACCAGATCAGGCCGTGCGTCCTTCATCACGTCATGCAGCCCGGCCAACACGCAATCGGCAGGCGAGCCTTCGGCGGCAAAGCGACGCTCGCCCAGCTTGGCAACCATCATCGGGTGGGTATAGCTGATGCAATGGCCGACACCCGATTGCTCGAAAGCAGGCGCGACAACCCACACCTCTCCCTCCGGTCCAGCCAGATCGGCTGCAATCGCCTCCAATGCAATCAGGCCCGGAGCGTTGATGCCGTCATCATTGGTCAAAAGAATACGCATATGCCCCATCCACCGCTGCGTTTTGACCTTGATAGACCCGCCCCCGCGCGGCGGCAAGCAAAGCGAACCCGCAATCTGCGGCTTTCGCGCACCACTTGAGCTTAAACTGTGATTTCAGACCCTAATCCGAGAAAACAAAGCACCGATCCCGGCGAACGGTCAGCCACATGGCCCGCCCCGGATTAGGCACAAAGACATTCGGCACGGTGGCCCTCAGGATCGAGCCGTCATGATCCATCCGAAACTCCACCAGGCTTTCATTGCCCAGAAACCGCGCCCGCTCGACCACGCCACGGGCAGCGACGCCGTCGGTCACCGTGGGCAAAGGTCCCTTGCCGTTGCGGTCGAAATCCAGCCTGACGTGCTGAGGCCGAAAAACAATCTCGACATCCGTGCCGTCGGGTACGCCCGGCGCCAGGAACTGACCGAATGGAGTTTTCGTCAGGGCACCTTCAACCCGACCGCGCAACACATTGACATCACTGAAAAATGCCACCGCAGCCTTGTCGACAGGACGGGTGTAAACGTTGTACGGCGCACCTTGCTGTACGATCTTACCGCGCCGCATCAGGGCGATCTCATCAGCCATGCGCATCGCCTCTTCGGGCTCGTGGGTCACCAGTACGACAGCGGCATCCTCTTCCTTGAGAATCGCCAGCGTCTCATCGCGGATACCGTCGCGCAAACGGTTATCGAGACCCGAGAACGGCTCGTCCATCAACATGATACGCGGGCGCGGTGCCAGCGCGCGCGCCAAAGCCACCCGTTGCTGCTCGCCCCCTGAAAGGTGGTGCGGGAACTTGTCAATGAAATGGATCAGGTCGACCTTGCGCAGCAGTTCCTCGACGCGGACGCGCTTTTCCTCTTTGCGCCCTGTCAGACCAAAAGCTACGTTGTCGGCAACATTCAGATGTGGGAACAGTGCGAAGTCCTGAAACATCAATCCGATTTCGCGGCGCTCGGGGGGTACGCGAAAAACTGTGTCGCAAATCAGCTTTCCGTCCACATAAATCTCACCCGACTCCTGCATCTCGACCCCAGCGATCATGCGCAGAGTGGTCGACTTGCCGCAACCCGACGGCCCCAGCAGACAGGTCACCTTTCCCGCCTCAACGGTCAGAGAGACATCGTCCACAACGACGCGCCCCTCGTACCGGGCGATCAGATTGCGGATTTCCAGACGAGGAGGAGTTACGTCAACTGTCACCGATGGACCCCATTGCCTTTTCCCGATCAATTTCATCGGGCTTTAGGCGGGGATAGCAACCCCGCCCGTCAGGCGCAAGGGATCAGCAGCACCCGCCCGAGGGGGCCTCACCCGCAGCTTCGAACGGGCTTTCACCGCCACAGCCCTCGAAGATGCCATAGTGGGTTGAGAAATCGCCGATAAACTCGAAATGCCGGGCAAATCGCGTGTCTTTCAGCATCATCCAGGTGTTGCCGCAGACCGGAAACACCTTGCCTGTCTCAATCGCGTGGTGATCGTCCAGCTCAAAAAGGTGCGGCGCGTTGGTAATGGTGCCTTTGTAGATCACCGCCTGACCATAATCTTCACACGCTGGTTCCAGTTCGGGCAGTTTAAACAGCCGATACGTGGCCGACAGGAATTTCAGCGGCGCGATACGCTCTTCCAACACCGGGTTTTCGATGGTCAACGGGCGGTGCGTCACACGGCGCGGATCGCCAAAACCTGCACTGCGTGATAGCGACAGGAAATCGTTCCAATACAGTGCGCCAGACAGGCACTCGCCATACAGCACCTCATCCTCGGCCATAGCGGGCGGGATGCGGCGGTCGGCATAGACGTCCGAGAAATACATCTCGCCGCCCTCTTTCAACAGGCGGTGTGCGCCCCGCAGGACGGCCTCTTTATCGGTGGCCAGATTGATCACGCAATTCGAAACGATGATGTCCAAGGATCCGGGCTCCAAGTCCAATTCGTCAAGCTTTTCGATATAGCCGTGGTGGAATTCCACATTGCTGGTCGCGTGGCCAAAGGCCTGCGCGTGATAATCCTGATGCGTGCGGGCAACGTCCAATTGCTCGGGCGTCATATCGACACCGACGACACGGCCGTTTTCGCCCACCATCGCCGACAGGGCATAGACGTCACGGCCCGCACCGCAGCCCAGATCGAGGATGCTCATACCTTCCAGATCCAAAGGCGCGATCAGCCCGCAGCCGTAGTAACGGGTCAGCACATCGTCATGGATTTTCGAGAGGATCTTTTTCACATGATCCGGCATGTCGTCGGGCGTGCAGCACGCATTGGTTTGCAAATCTGCACTGCCTTGCAGCACCTCGCCATAGTAGTTCTGCACCGATTCATGCTTCATCGCGGCTATCCCTTTCCTTACTGGCTTCACCGCAGCTAATACAGCGTTGGCTCACGTGCAATCCGCACCCATCAAATCTGACAAAAGCGTGAGACGACCGGGCTATTCCAGCAGGTCGAAATCGACACCTGTGCGCACCTTCCCGTTCACCTGAATCTCAAGCCTGTGCGCACCAGGGACGAGCTTGAACGTGGTCGCGTTCCCCTTCAACTTGTGCTTCTTGCTCAGCTTCAGTGTGCCATCCCGCAACGCAGCCTGCTTCAGCTTATGCACTTTCGCTGAGGTTTTACCCCCAGGCCTTTGAAAGTGAACGATATAATCCACTAAAACCGGCTGGTTCCCGGCTCCGTTTAAGGTCACTTCGAATTCCAGCGCCTCACCGATCCTGGCGTCACCGGTCACCTGTACGTCCGCCGTGACTTTGGCGTCCGGATCATAGCCCAACATTTTCATGGCGCCCGGGTGGCCAGATTTCACCAACCCCCGCAGGGTATGAGAGGTCATCCAGCGCAATTCATCTTTGCCCTGTTGCTTTGCCGAGGCCCAGCTCTGCAATTGGGACAGCACCAGATCAGGGTCTTTCTTGGAGATGTCGTTCAGGTGGTTCGCCACCGACCGCGTGACAAATCGCGTCGGGTCGCCATGCAATCTGTCCAGCAAAGGCAGCGGGTCGGTCATGTTCAGCCCAACCGCCTGCCCCCACGGCAGTCGCGGTCGTGTGCCTTCACTGACCAATCGGCGCACGTGATAGCTGTCATGAGCACACCAGAGCTCCATCCGTGCCAGCACCTGATCCGGGTGACGGTTGAGGAAGGGGCGGATGGCCCATTCCATCGAGAACCGCTGCGTCAGCTCTTCGAGTACATCCAGTGCCAGATCGGGATGATCCAACCCAACACTGACCACCCAATCTCCCAAAGGTGCAAAGATGAAATCGCCGAAATCATCATCCGTCTTGGTCGGGTCCAGCGGTGATGGCAGCGCGCGCAGCAGGGTCGGCGCGATGTCAGGCAAGTCACCGGGCACGGCCTGTTGCAGGCATTCAGCGATCCAGGACATGCGTTCTTTCAGTTCAAGCTCCACCAGGCGAGACATAACGCGCGCCTGGAATGCCTCAGCATCAAAGGACGGAACAACCCCGGCAAAGAGCCCCGCCAGATAGCGGGTTTTTTCGGCATTGAATAACTGATCTTTAAGCGAAAAGTTCTCGGCCATCGTCACATCGTCAAATTGGTCGCCCCACCGTCCAACAGGATGTTCTGGCCTACGATGAAGCCAGCATGCTGCGAACACAGGAACGCACAGGTTGCACCAAATTCCTGCCGCGACCCATATCGCCGTACCGGAACCGTCGCCGCGCGGTTCGCGCGGGCTTCGTCAATTGAAATGCCCTGCTGCGCCGCGACACCGCTATCCAGCGAATCCGCGCGATCAGTGGCGTGAATACCGGGCAGCAGGTTGTTGATTGTCACACCATGCGGCGCCACCTGTCGCGATGTCCCGGCCACATAACCGGTCAGCCCGGTGCGTGCCGCATTCGACAGGCCCAGCACCGCAATCGGCGCACGGACGGATTGCGACGTGATGTTCACCACCCGGCCCCAGCCCTTGCCCATCATCCCCGGCAACAGTGCCTTCATGAACGCAATCGGCGTCAGCATGTTGGCGTCCAGCGCTTTTAAGAAATCGTCACGCTCCCAGTCCGACCACAGGCCCGGCGGCGGGCCACCTGCATTTGTCACAAGAATATCAACGTCCTGAGCTGCGTCGATCACTTGCGCCTGTCCCTCGGCCGAGGTCACATCACAGGCCACCGTCTGCACATCCACGCCGTGTTCGGACCGCAAGCGAGCAGCTTCGACCTCCAGCACTTCGGCCCCGCGCGCATTCATCACCAGATCAACGCCCGCCTGCGCCAAAGCCTCGGCGCAGCCCAGACCCAGGCCTTTGCTGCTGGCACAGACTAGGGCGCGTTTTCCCTGTATTCCCAGATCCATTCAGTCCTCCCCAATTCTTCTACAAGCACCGAGTGCTTCTACAACCACCCGCATTTACATGTCATTATTTATATGTTGGCGCAAAGGCTCGCGCATTTCCGCGACTGCCGTCAAAGGTTGCTTGTGAAAGTCCTTTCCAAGAGCATTTGCTGTCGCAACCAACAGGAAATACTCCAAATAGGTCGGTGGTAGGTCTTCGGAAGTGTCAACAATTAACACTCCGAATTCTTGCTCGACCTCGGAATTCAATCGTTTAACCCTGCACCGCTCGTCCGGGGGAAAAACTGACCATCCGATACCAAATCCGGCCCAATACATGCATTGAGCGCTATGCAAGGTCTCACGTCTTTGCATGGTCTGGCGCATGCGCCAGAATATCTATTTCGATTTGCTTAGACAGTTCCAGAATGTCAGGATCCTGAGTGTACCCCATAAGCGGGATCAGGCGTACACCGCCCGAAGAAGTTTTACTCGCATTCTCTTCATCCGCGTTCTGCACTGTCACTGGCGCACCAAAAAAAGAAAAAAGCGTAATAACAAATATGTACGGCTTCAATCTGATCCTCCCCATCTGTTGTTACCAGCATCGGCCAGACGGAGAAGACCAGATTGCAACGTCGATCAGTAAAAGAACTCTTCGCGTACGATCTTGCCATTGGCGACGTGATAGACACCAACCTCTTTCATATCGAAACTCTCACCAGTTTCCTGAACCTTGCCCTGAACCTCGAAGATCACGGCAAAGCGGTCTTCGCCATGCAGGTACGGGTCGCTGACCGTCGCTCCTGCGACTTCGTGGGCGCCTTCCCACCATTCGTGCTTGCCACGGATACCGTCGACACCGTGGGTTTCGCGCCCCATGCCGTCCATGTCCTGGGCTTCTACCGAAACGGCATCCGCTGCGTAGAGTTTCGGCAAGTTCTCTTTGGCGCGGTCCTCGCGACAACCGGCGACCAATTCGTCTGCGATTTCTTTCAAATTCATTGATACTCTCCATTATTTGTTCACTATATGTTCTAATTGCCACAGCCTTACGATTCGAACCAGCCCCTTTGTCTTGCCTCGGCAGGATTCCCCGCCTATACGCGCGGTCATGCTTGATACCTCGAACCAACCCACCCTGCCGCCCGAGATCGCCCGGCGCCGGACATTCGCCATCATCTCGCACCCGGATGCGGGCAAGACGACGTTGACGGAAAAGTTCCTGTTGTACGGGGGCGCGATCCAGATGGCCGGTCAGGTGCGCGCCAAAGGTGAGGCGCGGCGAACGCGGTCGGACTTCATGCAAATGGAGAAAGATCGGGGCATCTCAGTTTCCGCCTCGGCGATGTCGTTCGATTACGGCAACTTCCGGTTCAATCTGGTGGACACCCCTGGCCACAGCGATTTCTCGGAAGATACCTATCGCACCCTGACCGCGGTGGATGCGGCGGTGATGGTAATCGACGGCGCCAAGGGCGTGGAAAGCCAGACGCAGAAACTGTTCGAGGTCTGCCGCCTGCGTGATCTGCCGATCCTGACCTTCTGTAACAAGATGGACCGCGAAAGCCGCGATACGTTCGAGATCATCGACGAAATCCAGGAGATGCTGGCCATCGACGTCACCCCCGCCGCGTGGCCGATTGGCGTGGGCCGCGATTTCATCGGCTGCTATGACATGCTGCGCGACCGCCTGGAACTGATGGACCGCGCCGACCGCAACAAAGTGGCTGAGAGCATTCAGATTAACGGGCTGGACGATCCCAAACTGGCGGAACATGTGCCCGAGCATCTGCTAGATAAACTATTGGAAGAGGTCGAGATGGCGCGCGAGTTATTGCCCAAGCTCGACCCGCAGGCGGTGCTTGAGGGGCATATGACCCCGATCTGGTTCGGCTCGGCCATCAACTCGTTCGGTGTGAAGGAGCTGATGGAGGGTATCGGCGCTTATGGCCCGCAGCCGCAGGTTCAATCAGCTGAGCCCCGCCAGATTGCACCGGAAGAGAAAAAGGTCGCCGGATTTGTCTTCAAGGTGCAGGCCAACATGGACCCCAAGCACCGCGACCGGGTGGCCTTTGTCCGCATGGCCTCGGGCCATTTCAAGCGCGGCATGAAGCTGACCCATGTGCGTTCGAAAAAACCTATGGCGATTTCGAACCCGGTGCTGTTTCTGGCGTCCGACCGCGAATTGGCCGAAGAGGCCTGGGCCGGTGATATAATCGGTATCCCCAACCACGGCCAATTGCGCATCGGTGATACGCTGACTGAGGGCGAGGCGCTGCGTGTAACCGGCATCCCTTCGTTTGCGCCAGAATTGCTGCAAACCGTGCGTCCCGGCGATCCGATGAAGGCCAAGCATCTGGAAAAGGCGCTGATGCAGTTTGCCGAAGAAGGTGCTGCAAAAGTGTTCAAACCTTCGATTGGTTCCGGCTTTATCGTCGGTGTCGTCGGCGCGCTGCAATTCGAAGTGCTCGCCAGCCGGATCGAGATGGAGTACGGCCTGCCCGTGCGGTTCGAGGCGTCTCAGTTCACCTCGGCCCGCTGGGTCAGCGGCGAAAAGGCCGAGGTCGAGAAATTCGTCAACGCCAACAAGCAGCACATTGCCCACGACCACGACGGTGACATCGTTTACCTGACCCGCCTGCAGTGGGACATCGACCGGGTCGTGCGCGACTATCCGGCGCTGAACCTGACGGCGACCAAAGAGATGATGACGTGATCTGCCCGCAAGCCGCATATGGCGGATAACCCGACCTGGGGTATCGTTTCGACGGTCCGGGGCTCGGCCCCGGACATTCTGCGCTTCGTGGCCTATCACCTCGATCTCGAGGTCGACCGGATGTATATCTATCTGGACGAACCCAATCCCAAGGCGTTCAACGCGCTGAACCGCCATCCGAAGGTCGAAGTCCGCAATTGCGACGACGGGTTTTGGGCCAACCGACAACGCGATCGTCCAGACAAGCACCAGATACGCCAGACCGCCAACGCAACCTTTACCTATCGCAAGGCCGTTGAGGACTGGCTTGTTCACATCGATCTGGACGAGTTCCTGTGGCCGGACCGTCCAATTGCCCGATTGCTGGCCGAAGTTTCAGACGACATCCCCGTTGTCCGCGTGCGCCCCGACGAGGCCGTGGCCGGTGGAGAAGACCTGTACAAAGCCTACATCCCGTCCGGTCCGGAGCGCGTGGATATCGTGCAGGCGCTGTATCCAAATTATGGAGCTTTCGTGAAGGGAGGCTTTCTGAGCCATCTGCAAGGCAAAGTGTTCGCGCGCACAGGACTGCCACGGATCAACTTTCGCATCCACAGCCTGTTTCAGAATGGCGAGAGGATGCCTTGCAGGACAGAACTGCCCGGTATGGGCCTGTGTCACCGTCATGCCCCCGATTGGGACCATTGGCTGGCCCACTACCGGTTCAGGCTGGAACGCGGCTCGTATCAACCCGGTATGTCGCCCAACGTTTCGCGCGAGCGTGGCGGCATGAACATGAACGAATTGCTCACTTGGATCGAGGCAGAAGAAGGCCAGGACGGACTGCGTGCGTTTTTCAATGAAATGAGTTGCGCGGCCCCCGAAGGGCGGGCCCGGCTGGAAGCCCACGGCATGATCCTTCACCGGCCGCTGGATCTGGAAGAAAAACTCGGGAAACACTTTCCCGGAAGTGCCTGAATTGTTGCGAAAAATCCGCAACACCAGAACGCCGAAAACCCTAAAGGTGTCTTCATTTGACCCTGACCAACGATTTTGTTATGTCCCCCTCAAGTCGAATTTGCGCAATGACGCGTATGGCCATCCGGGCCCGGCAAACCTCTGACGCGCGGGCCAGGTAAGTGTCCGCAAAAACCGGACATACATGACAAAGTTTAACGAACTGAACCTGAACCCGAAGGTCCTCAAAGCCATTGAGGAAGCCGGATACGAAACCCCCACCCCAATCCAGGCTGGTGCAATTCCGCCTGCGCTTGAGGGCAAGGATGTTCTGGGAATCGCCCAGACCGGCACAGGCAAAACCGCCAGCTTTACCCTGCCGATGATCACCTTGCTGGCCCGTGGCCGCGCCCGTGCGCGGATGCCGCGTTCGCTGGTGCTGTGCCCGACGCGGGAACTGGCCGCGCAGGTGGCCGAGAATTTCGACACATACGCAAAAAATGTGAAACTGACCAAAGCGCTGTTGATCGGCGGTGTCAGCTTCAAGGAACAGGACGCTCTGATCGACCGTGGGGTCGACGTACTGATCGCCACTCCGGGCCGACTGCTGGACCATTTCGAGCGCGGCAAGCTGCTGTTGACCGGCGTTCAGATCATGGTGGTGGATGAGGCCGACCGGATGTTGGATATGGGCTTCATCCCAGACATCGAACGCATCTTCTCGCTGACACCGTTCACGCGCCAGACCCTGTTCTTCTCGGCTACCATGGCGTCCGAGATTGAACGGATCACCGACACTTTCCTCTCGGCCCCTGCCCGGATCGAGGTTGCCCGTCAGGCAACCGCATCCGAGACAATCAAGCAGGGTGTGGTCATGTTCAAGGGCGGCCGCCGCGACCGCGAAGCAAGTGCCAAGCGCAAGGTTCTGCGCGCGCTGATTGATGCCGAGGGCGAAAAGTGCACCAACGCGATCATCTTCTGCAACCGCAAGACGGACGTGGATATCTGCGCCAAATCGCTAAAGAAACACGGCTATAACGCCGCCGCCATCCATGGTGATCTGGAACAGTCGCAGCGGATGAAAACGCTGGACGGGTTCCGGGATGGCTCTCTGCGCCTGCTGGTTGCTTCGGATGTGGCCGCGCGTGGGTTGGACATTCCGTCAGTTAGCCACGTGTTCAACTTCGACGTGCCCGGCCATGCCGAAGATTACGTCCACCGCATCGGCCGTACTGGCCGGGCCGGGCGTGAGGGCAAGGCAATCACGATCTGCTCGGGCCGAGACGAAAAGGCCCTGGATGCAATCGAAAAGCTGATCCAGAAAGATATCCCGCGGCTTGACAACCCTGTCCACGACGAGCCGAAGGATGAAAAGCCGAAGCCTCAGAGACGATCCAGATCTTCGGACGAAAAAAAGAGCGACAGCAAAATGGCCGACCGCAAGAAGGACAAAGAGCCCAAAGGTCGTGGTCGCCGCGATGATAAAGGTCCCGCTGTCGTGGGCATGGGCGATCACCTGCCCAGCTTTATTGCGCTGAGCTTTGATGAACGCCGCGCTGGCTAGTCGGGATTGATCGCATTGCACCGGTTTTCACTGCCTCTCGCCTAACGGCTTGAATGCAGAAAACCGGTGGTTCTGCGATCCTGAAATCAAA
This sequence comes from Ruegeria sp. YTSC199, assembly GCF_059609725.1. NCBI lineage: Bacteria > Pseudomonadati > Pseudomonadota > Alphaproteobacteria > Rhodobacterales > Roseobacteraceae > Ruegeria > Ruegeria sp. YTSC199. The sequence goes on along the minus strand of NZ_JBXWMF010000015.1, from coordinate 40,215 downwards.
CACGACCTAAATTGCCAGCACCAGCGCCAGTATCGACACGCCAAGCAACGTCATCCCGGCGATCTCTCGCCGGGTGATGGTTTCACGGAAAAACAGCAGCGAAGCGAACAGGCTGAGCAGCAGCTCTACCTGCCCCAGCGCCTTGACATAGGCCGCGTTCTGCAGCGTGAAAGCAAAGAACCAGCAGAACGAGCCGCACAGGCTGGTCAGGCCGACAAAAACGCTAGTTCGGCGGGTCTGCCACACCGCAAGAAGTTCAGCGCGGTCGCGCCACAACAACCAGATCCCCATGCTGAGGAACTGGAACGTCACCACGACAGCCAGCGTGACCAGCGCGCGGAACCAAGCGTCGATATCGCCAAGCTCCAGCGAAGCCCCGCGATAACTGACCGAGGAAAACGCGAACAGCACCCCCGACCCCAGCCCCAGCCGCGAGGCGCGGTTGGTCAGGTGTTTCCACCACACCCCATCGCCCCCGGGTGATTTCGACAGCAGCAACACCGCCATCAGGCCCAGGAGAATCGCCACCAGCGCCCCAGCCGATACCCGATCGCCCAGCACCAGAAATCCGACAATGGCGGTCTGGATCACCTCGGTCTTTTTGAAGGTAATCCCAACGGCAAAGTTGCGTTGCTTGAACAGGGCCACCACGCAGATGGTTGCCAGAATCTGCGCCGTTCCACCGATCACAGCATACAGCCAGAACTTCCCAGTCAGAGGTGGCAGGCTGAACCCGGTCGCCTGCAGCGCCACAACCAGACCCAGCAGGGCCAGCGGCAAGGAATAGGCGAACCGGGCAAAGGTTGCACCAGCCGCAGTCAGCTTTACGGTGCTGAGCGACTTTTGCAGCATGAATCGCACGGTCTGGAACGAGGCGGCCGCGATTGTAACGGGAATCCATAAACTCATGGCTTCCCTTGTGTCGTTAAATCAACCCTTTGGCCATAGAGGATGCGCCACCGGGTCTTTCGCTCGCAGGAGGTATGACCGGAAAATCTGTGCGTATGAACGGTAGACATACGTCTCATTCCGGGCTTGATATTGCTCTTTGTCAGCGCGGTAAAGCGCGGGCAACCGATACCAAGGCGCTCCGGGTTTCATATGATGAACAACGTGCAGATTGTTGTTCAGAAACAGAAAAGCCAGTGGTCCACGATCTTCGATGATCACCGTACGGGCACCAGAGTTCTCATGCGCGCGGTGTTCCAGAAAGGTACGGATTTTCACCAACCCCAATCCGAAATAGGCGGATAACACATAGGCCCAGATCGGTATTGGGGACTGCGCGACAATCCAAAGGACCGCCGCGACTCCGGGCAGATGCAGTGCCCAAGCCTGCAGTACCTCACGACCACCACGCAACTCATTGCGTATGAATGCGACCTGCCCGATGGCCGGACCCAACACGATCCGTCCCAGCAGAGTATTGTTCACACTCAGTAACCGCCTTTGCCAACCGGGCAAGGTGCTCCAGACCTGCGGGTCCAGATAGTTGGATTCGGGGTCGTCATAGGGATCGGTCAGCGTGTCATCCCGGTGATGCGCCAGATGCAGGTCGCGGAACCTCTGATACGGGATGAACAGGGTCAACGGCAGCGCCATCAGCATCTCGTTCAGCCACCTTGTACGAAACGGGTGCCCATGCAGCGCCTCATGCGTAAGTGAAGAATGCAGCGCTGCCACCACTGCCATCATCGGAATCGCCAGCCACAGCGGCAGCAGAAACACCACGGCCAGCCACGCGCTGTAACACGCCACGATCAGGGCCAATGTGCCCCACTCGGGGGTTGATGCCCTAAACATTGCGGCCCCACGAAATACCCGCCCAGATACGTTCGTAAATCACGTACATGGTCAGACCGATGGCCGTATTCACAATCGCCAGCGTACCGCCAATCGCCGCCGACCCGGTGGCCAACAAACCCACCAGCGTCATCACAACCAGGCCCATTACATTCCACAGCACCGCTTTCACGACTGATCTTCGTCGTGTTTCCATTCCGTCACCCATATTATTGTTATGTATTTAAAATTACGGGTTGCGGCGCCCGTTGAAAATTCTGAATATGATTAACAAAACTCATCATCTGTGATATTTTCCACCAAATGCAGGATAAAATCGACAAACGAGACCGCGCAGCGCAGTTCCGCCTGCGACTCGCCCGGGCCATGGAAGAGCGTCACGTCAGTCAGAGTGCGTTAGCGCGACATATCGGTGTGGATCGCTCGACCGTATCGCAGCTTTTGACTGATGAGGGCGCGCGCCTGCCGAATGCGCATGTGGTGGGCAGCTGCGCCTCGGCCCTTGGTGTGTCTGCTGACTGGCTGCTGAGCCTGTCGAACCGGCCGGAAAGTGCGGCGGAATTGCTGGCCAGCTCCCTGACCATGACCGAGGCCCCCCGCGCGCTGGTCGATGAGCGTATTTTCGAATGGCACCAGGAGGCCGCGGGCTATAAAATCCGTTACGTTCCAGCGACTTTGCCCGATATGTTAAAGACACGCGCCTTGCTGGAATGGGAATACGCGCCACATCTGGGTCGAACTGCGGATCAGGCCATCGGCGCCTCAGAGGACCGGCTGACATGGATGCGCAGCGCCCAGTCGGATTATGAAATCGCCATGCCGCTTTATGAAATCGACAGTTTCACCCATGCCTCGGGCTATTACGACGGTCTCTGCCCCCAAATACGGCTGGAACAGATTGACCACCTGCTGGAGATTTGCGAACAGCTCTACCCCCGCCTGCGCATCTATCTTTTTGATGCAAAGAGACTTTATTCGGCTCCGGTGACCATTTTTGGCCCTCTCCTGTGCGTGTTCTACGCAGGCAGCCACTATATGGCCTTCCGCGACCGCGACCGGGTCGAGATGTTCACACGCCATTTCGACCACCTGGTACGCGAGGCCGACCTGACCGCGCGCGACTTTCCTGACCATCTCAGACAGCTTCGCGCGGCAATTTCCGGCCCACCCCAGAGTTGAGGATGCACCAGCGGCGTTCTTGTGCTATCGTCCTTCGGCGCGAACCTTCGGGTATTCCGATCACAGACGGGAGGACGATAGGAATGGACGCACTACAAACCGCTCAATATGCACGAGCGCTCTATACCGCTCATGGTGATCAGGCCGAGGCGGAAGCTGCCAAGAAAATGCGCGAGTGCGAAGCCGCCGGGAATATGCAGCAAGCGCAGGACTGGCAGGCGGTCCGTCAGACCATCCGCCAGTTTCGCGGGCCAAATCAGGGCTAGTTCGGTTTAGATTTTTGGGTCGGGGTTCACCGTATGACCATCTACGGCTATCACCTGACCCGACACCAACCGCGCCGCATCCGAGGAGAGGAACACGGCCATATTGGCGATATCCTGCCCTTCGACGAACCGCCCCATTGAGGTGCCAGCAGCGTAGCCGTCATAAACCTGATCGCGGGTCATGCCCTTGGCAGTCGCTTCGCGGGCAAGCACGCCCTCCATCCGGGGGCCTTCAACCGCACCGGGACAGATGACGTTGCACCGCACACCGTGTGGGCCAAGCTCCATCGCCAGCGTCTTGCCCAGCCCGATGACGCCCCATTTCGCCGCCGCATAGGGCGCGCGGTTGGGGTATCCGTATTGCCCGGCGGTGGATGACGTGATCACTACCGCTCCGCCGCGTTGCCGTTTGAGGATCGGTGCCGCGTATTTCGAGCACAGGAATGCCCCCTCAAGGTTGACCCCAAGGCAGAACCGCCAATCGTCCAGCGCCACGTCCTCGACCAAAGCGGTTGGCCCAGCAACGCCTGCATTTGCACAAAGCGTATCCAACCCGCCCCACGCGGCCTCGATTTCTGCGAACAGCGCAGACACGGCAGTTTCGTCCGCCACGTCTACGTCAGAGTGCTGCCAATGCGCAGGACAACCGTCCAGCGCGACCTTGTCCACATCCGCCACCCATACCTGCGCGCCAGCTGCATCAAAGGCTTCGGCCATGGCCCGGCCGACGCCGGAAGCACCGGCCGTGATCAGAACGCGCCCGCTCATGCCGGTTTCCGGATCGCGGCACCGGCGCCTTCCGGATACGGCAAGCCAGCCTGTGCTTCGGCGATGCGGGACATTGCGGCCTCGATTTCGGCCGACGGAGCGCTGGGGCGACGGGATTCAAGACTAACATGCAGCAGGAAGCTTTCTCCTGTAGCGATCAGCTTGTCGCCCTCATACATGCCGTGAAAGACATGCAGTTTCTTGCCCTGCCCCAGCAGCATTTGCGTGCGGATTTCGATCTTGGCGCCAGCGTGAACCTCATCGATATATCGAATGTGGTTTTCAGCGGTGAAATAGCTGCCACCAGAGGCGATATAGTCCGCGTCACAACCGATGATCTCCATGAACCGGTCGGTCGCGTCAGCGAAGGCCTCGAGGTAGCGTGCCTCGTTCATGTGACCGTTATAGTCGGTCCAATCCAACGGCACCGCGCGCGAAACGGTCAGGATCGGCTGGCTCAGATCGGCCTGGTCCATCGTCGGCAGCGCGCCGGGTTTCAGCGCTGCGTCATGCTGGTTCAGCACCGCACCCGCACCCCAGTTCTGTGCCTTCAGCGCCCGCATCATACCAACGAGGTTGTTGTCGCGGATACGTTCCAATTCGCGGATCGAATGCATCCCCGATTGCGCATCCGACTGATCGGCAATCATATCGACCAGTTCATCCGTGAACTCGGGCACATCCATCAGCTTGGTCCAAGGCCATTGCAACGCAGGCCCGAACTGCGCCATGAAATGCCGCATACCGGCCTCGCCACCCGCCACACGGTAGGTTTCGAACAGACCCATCTGCGCCCAGCGGATACCAAAACCCATCCGGATCGCCTCGTCGATCTCTTCTGTGGTGGCGATACCATCCTTGACCAACCAAAGCGCCTCGCGCCAGACGGCCTCAAGAAAGCGGTCGGCAATATGCGCGTCGATTTCCTTTTTGACGTGCAGCGGAAAGAAACCGACCGATTTCAGAACCTCCTGCGCGCGTTCAACCATCTCAGGCGCGTTCTTGTCTGTTGGCACCAGCTCGATCAGCGGCAACAGATAGACGGGGTTGAACGGATGCGTCACCACGATCTGCTCCGGGCGCAGAGCACCATCCTGCAATTCGGACGGCTTGAACCCGCTGGTCGAAGACCCGATGATCGTTTCTGGATCACACGCCTCTTGCAGACCCTTGTAGACCTTGAGTTTCAGGTCCAGCCGCTCTGGCACGCTTTCCTGAATCCACGCGGCACCCTGCACCGCCTCGGCCATGTCATCATGGAAGGTCAGCACACCTTCGGGCGGCAAAGGCACATCGCTCAGCCCCGGCAGCGACCGCCGCGCATTGTCCAGAACCTCACCAATCTTGCGCTCGGCCTCGGGGTCCGGGTCGAACACCCGGACGTTCCAGCCGTTCAGTAGAAATCTAGCGGCCCATCCGCCACCAATCACGCCACCACCGATGATAGCTGCTGTTCTCATCAACATTCCTCCAGCCTGAAAGCCTCTCAAAGCGCACTCAGGCATCACGTCTTTATTTCTTTTCGAATACTCTAGGGGTTTGGGGGTTGGCCCCCAATTCGCCCTTGACAAGTGCCCCTAAGCAGCCATCGGCGCCCGCTTCACCAGCCCCAGCTTCTCACGTACTTCCTGCGCCCCGATTACTCGCGCGCCCATATTCGACACCACTGTGTTGGCACGTTCGACAAGCTGCCAGTTCTCGGCCAGTTCACCCTTGCCAAGCCACAGGTTATCCTCGAGACCCACGCGCACGTTGCCGCCTGCCAGAACCGCGGCCGCCGCATAGGCCATCTGGTTACGACCCAATGAAAACGCACTAAAGGTCCAATCGTCCGGCACATTGTTCACCATGGCCATGAAGGTGTTCAGATCGTCCGGCGCACCCCACGGCACCCCCATGCACAGCTGGACCAGAGCATTGGGTTCCAGAATGCCCTCTTTCACCAATTGTTTGGCAAACCACAGATGACCGGTGTCAAACGCCTCAATCTCGGGTTTAACGCCCATATCAGTCATCATCTGCCCCATCGCGCGCAACGCGCCGGGGGTGTTGGTCATGACATAATCGGCCTCGGCAAAGTTCATGGTGCCGCAGTCCAAGGTGCAAATCTCGGGCAGGCACTCGGCGATATGGGCCACACGTTCCGAGGCCCCGATCATATCAGTCCCCGCCTCGTTCACCGGAAACGGGTTTTCGACGCCACCGAACACGATATCGCCGCCCATCCCGGCGGTCAGGTTCAGTACCACGTCCACATCGGCATCGCGAATGCGGTCCGTCACCTCACGATACAAGTCCAAACGGCGGCTGGGTACGCCGGTCTCGGGGTCCCGCACATGGCAATGCACCACGGCTGCCCCCGCCTTGGCCGCGGCAATGGCACTATCGGCAATTTGCTGCGGCGAGCGCGGCACGTGCGGGCTGCGATCCTGTGTTCCACCAGAGCCGGTAACGGCGCAGGTGATGAAGACTTCGCGGTTCATTTCCAGAGGCATGGCGTTTTCCCCAAGTTATACCCGGTTTTGCCTTGGGTTTTCCCCAGGCTTCTCCCCGGATTCCGATTTGCGTTACCCTCAACTCTGACGCAGCCTTGTGGAAACACTTGCCAGAATGCGAATCGAACTTGATGAAATCCGCAAAAAACATACTCCAACCCGAACATCGCGCCCTGAAAACGGCGGTGCTGGTGCTGGACGAATGCAATACACTCAGCTTCGCCTCGGCGGTTGATCCGATGCGCGCGGCCAACCGGTTGGCTGACCGTCCGGCATTCGATTGGAACTATGTGACCGCAACAGCAGAGCCAGCGATGCTGACAAGCGCGCTGAACGTGCCAGGCATCCCCTTGGCAAGGTTGCAAAGTTGCGATCTGATGATCGTGGTGGCCGGATTCCAACTGGCGCGTCACGCCACACCCAGCCTGCTGGCCGGCCTGCGCCGCATCGCGGGGACCGGCGCCACGATGGCCGGCATTGACGGGGGGCCTTGGCTGCTCGCCGAGGCCGGACTGCTCGACGGCCACACCGCCACGACCCATTGGGAGGACCTCGACAATTTTGCGGCCCGTTTCCCCCATGTGGACGTGCGCCCTGACCGGTTCACCGTGTCCGGTGACCGCCTTACGTCAGGTGGTGCGATCCCGGCGGTCGAAATGATGCTGCACATCATCGCCGCCCGCCACGGTGCAGGTTTTGCCGCACGTGTGTCCGGCCTGTTTCTTTATGACGGCATGCCGGACCCCGCAAAACCGCAAAGCCGAACCGGAGCCCCTCATCGCCACACCGCGCTGACTTCCAAGGCGAATTCGCTGATGGAATCGTCCCTCGACGAACCGCTTCCGCTGGCTGATATTGCCGAAACCCTAGGCACCAGCCCCCGCACCCTGCAACAGCAATTCCGCCTGCGCCTGAATACCACGCCGCAGGATCACTACCTGCAATTGCGCCTGGCCGAGGCCCGCCGTCTGGTCACCGACACCGACTTGCCGCTGATGGACGTGGCGCTTGCCACGGGGTTCGCCTCTCAGTCCAGCTTCGCCCGCGCCTTCCGCACCGCCCACGGCCTGTCGGCCCGCGACCTGAGGCAAGAGCGCACGCAGCCCACCCATCACTGACGGAATCCGCTTATACAGGCCAGAAATATACCCCCGGATCGCGTACAGCGAGGCGGGGGCAATCCCCTTAATACGGCATTGGGTACGCGCGGTGCGCCTGGCTAATCTCGGCCGCAACCTCATCCGACAACCGTTGGTCTTTTCCGGCCAGAATATGCTCTAACTGAGCCACGGTGGTCGCTCCAAAAATGGCGGACATCATGAACGGACGCGTCCGACACCAGGCCAGCGCCATGTGAACCGGGTCCAGCCCATGCCGATCGGCGATCTCAAGATAGGCTGCAACTGCGTCAAAGACCCGATTTGATTTCCGCCCACTCATTTCAGTGTTAAGCGACATACGCGAGCCTTCGGGAACCGATCCACCCTGGTATTTGCCGGTCAGGAAGCCCGCTCCCAGCGGCGAAAAGGCCATAAGCCCTACATCCTCGTGCACGCTGAGTTCCGCCATATCCGTATCGAAATGGCGGCAAAGCAGCGAGTATTCGTTCTGCACTGAAGCCACCCGCGGCGTGCCCATCTGCTCGGCAATCCGCAACCATTGCGCGGTGCCCCAGGCGCTTTCGTTCGACAGGCCAAAGGCGCGAATATTGCCCTTGTCGACCTGCGCCTGCAGCGCCGCAAGGCAATCCTGCATGTTGTCCAGAACTTCGTTAGTGTTGTGTCCCGATGGCGAATAGTTCCAGTTCTGCCGGAACATATAACTGCCCTGGTTCGGCCAGTGAAACTGGTAGAGGTCAATGCAATCTGTCTGCAAGCGCCGCAGCGAGCCTTCAATCGCCTCGGGAATGGTTTCACCCGAGATCCACGCACCATCGCGGGCATGAGCGAACCCAGCGCCCGAATGCTTGGTCGCCAGAACATAGTCGCCCCGCCGCGACGGGTTGGCGGCGTTCCAATTGCCCAAGATCTCTTCGGTCCGACCCACGGTCTCTTTCGAGATCGGGTTAACCGGGTACATCTCTGCAGTATCGACGAAATTGATTCCGGCTTCCAGCGCCACGTCCATTTGCGTGTGGGCATCGGCCTCAGAGGTCTGCGTGCCAAAGGTCATCGTGCCAAGACACAGGTCGGTCACCATAATGCCGGTGCGGCCCAACGGCTTCATTTCCATCTGTCGCTCTCCTGAGATTTGTTTTGAAGCCCGCGGCTTATGCTTCGGCCTTTTTCTCCCACCGGCCCGATTCCTCGGACCAGTATTGCGCCGCGCAGCCCGCGCCGGTCAGGGCTTTCCATTGCCCCCGCGCGTGCTGAACAGCTTCGCCATCATTGCCGTCGAACAGAATACAGACCCGTTCCAACGCCGCCACTTCATCCGGTTCCACCGGTGCCCCGTCCACGGCCATGACACAGGCCGGTTCGTTGGCGGCCACGGGTCCGGTTGTCAGCAAAATGGGCTGCGCCGCGTCATGCGCGCCACCTTCGCGGCCATGTGGCAGGAACCCTTCGTCAGGTCCCAGCCACAGCTTTTCATCCAGCCAGTCCATCCGCGCGGGATCGGTGCCCCGCACGGCGATCTTCCACCCGGCCTGTCGCGCCTTATCCAACAGAACCGGCAAGGTGTGTTCCAGCGGCTGGCGGGTCAGGTGGTAGAAATAGACGGCGCCCATAGGATTACTCGAAATTGTCCTGCACAAGACGGCTGAGTGCGCGAACGCCCCAACCGGTGGCCCCTTTGGGCGCGTATGAGGTCTCGGACGACACCGACGCCACACCCGCGATATCGAGGTGAATCCACGGCGTGTCCTCTTTGACGAACCGTTGCAGGAACTGCGCTGCGGTTATCGAGCCCGCCGGGCGACCGCCGACATTCTTCATATCGGCAATGCGCGATTTCAGTTTCTTGTCATAGGCCTCGCCCAGCGGCATCCGCCATGCGCCCTCATCCTCGGCCTTGGCTGATTTAAGGAAGGCATCACAGAACGTGTCGTTGTTCGAGAAGACGCCGGCATTCTCATGCCCCAGCCCGATGATGACCGCACCGGTCAACGTTGCCAGATCGATCATGCCGACCGGCTGGAACCGCTCCTGCGTGTACCACATCACGTCGCACAGAACCAAACGGCCCTCGGCATCGGTGTTGATGATTTCGACCGTGTCGCCTTTCATCGATTTGACCACATCGCCGGGGCGCGTGGCATTGCCCGAGGGCATGTTCTCGACCAGACCGACCAGACCGACCACGTTGGCCTTCGCCTTGCGTTTGGCCAGTGCGCGCATGGTTCCTGCAACGACACCTGCGCCGCCCATATCCATGGTCATGTCTTCCATGCCACCTGCAGGCTTCAGCGAGATACCACCGGTGTCGAACACCACACCCTTGCCGACCAAGGCCAGCGGCGCGTCGTCCTTATCGCCACCGTTCCACTGCATCACCACAACCTTCGAGGGGCTGACCGAGCCCTGCCCAACGCTCAGCAGCGTGCGCATCCCCAGTTCTTCCAGCTTGTCCTCTTCCAGAACCTCGACCTCAAGGCCCAGGTCTTTCATCTCGACCAGACGGTCGGCGAATTCGGTCGTGGTCAGAACGTTGGCCGGTTCGTTGGTCAGATCGCGGGTCATGCGCACACCATCGGCCACCGCGTATTGCGGGGTAAAGGCGGCTTCGACCTCATCGGCTTTCTGGTGGCTTACGGTGACAGTTCCGACCTCGTCCGACTCCTTGGTCTTGTGCGCGTCGAAGTCATAGCTGCGTAGGGCGATGCCCATGGCGATGTCCTCGGTGCGCACCTGATTGCCCGCCATCACCCACAGGGCTTTGCCACCCGCCAGCTTGGCCAGCGCGGCACCGGCCTTACGTGCCTCGGCCGTGTCGGGACGGCGCGGCAGAATCAGGATGTCCAGCGCCTCGGCCACCATTCCGCCGGGCCACGCCAACGAGATCACATCACCCGATTTGACCTTGTCGAAGCGGGCACTTTCAATCAGCCGAGCAACCGCCCCGCGGGTCAGACGGTTGGCGCGACGTACCGCAGGGCTCATCTTGCCCTCGGGTGATACGATCACAACCACACGCCCTTCCGCCTGTGCCATTATGTCCACGTCAAAGGGCTGAAACCGGATCGGTACAAGACTGCTCATTGCAAACTCCTCAAAATCTGTTCCCCAAGACCTAGCCCGCGCCGGTCGGCTTGACCAGATAGCAGTTTTCCCCGCGCGCCAATTGCATTACAGTCCCCGAAAAATTCCGGCAGGATCGGGGGAGAACGAGTTGGCGAGACAGGGCAGGCATAAGCCGGTGCGCATCCGCGCAGGCGAAGGTGATTCCGGCCCGATGATCACCCGTTTCCCCAAGAATGCCCGCTGGGCGGAGGCACATTCGTGATCCTCGACCGTTATTTCGCCCGCCGGTTCATTCAAAGCTTTCTGGTCATCGGCGGCATTTTCCTGACCTTGCTGATTCTGATCGACCTGGTTGAACAGGCCCGTCGGTTCGACTCGGAAAACCTGTCCTTCGGCACGCTGTTGCATCTGACCTTGCTGAATACACCAGCGGCGATCAGCGAAATGCTTCCGCTGCTTGTTATCCTGTCCACCATCGCGCTGTTTGTCGGGATGGCGCGAAGTTCCGAACTGGTTGTGACCCGCGCCATCGGGCGGTCTGGCATCCGGGCACTGCTGGCGCCCGTGACACTGGCGCTGGTAATCGGTGCCCTTGCAGTCGCTTTGCTGAACCCGATAACCGCCGCCACGTCCGAGGAGTTTCAGCGCCTCTCCGACACCTATAAGAACAAGGGCGATTCCGCCCTGTCCATCACCAGCGAAGGGCTGTGGTTGCGGCAGGGATCAGCAGAAGGGCAATCAGTAATTCACGCCCGCGGCACCACGAATGCCGACACGCTGGAGCTGACCTGGGTAACAATCATCTCGTTTTCACCGGATGGCAAACCGACGCAGCAGATCGTTGCCAATCAGGCGCGGCTTTCAAACGGGTCGTGGATTCTGTCCAACGCGAAAATCTGGGCTCTGGCCGATGACGTGAACCCCGAATCCAAAGCCGAGGTGCACGCGCAGATCGAAATCCCGACCACCCTGACACGGCAACGCATCCTGGACACGCTGGGCCAGCAGGATTCGGTCTCGGTCTACGACCTGCCCCAACTGATCCGCGACCTCCGGGAGGCTGGTTTTTCCACCAAACAATATGAGGTCTGGCTGCAGGTACAGCTTGCGCGGCCCTTATTTCTGATGGCGATGGTGATGATCGGCGCGGCCTTCACCATGCGCCATGTGCGCTTTGGCGGTACTGGCATAGCGGTTCTGTCCGCCGTTCTACTGGGCTTTGCCATCTACTTCGTTCGCAACTTTGCCCAAATACTTGGGGAAAACGGTCAATTGCCAATCGTCGTCGCGGCCTGGGCCCCGCCCTTTGCAGCCATTCTTCTGTCCCTCGGCCTTCTGCTTCATGCGGAGGACGGCTGATGCGGATCATATCCCACCTTCTGCTGTCAGGCGCCGTAGCGCTGGCACTGCCAACCGGTGTCGTGGGACAAACCCAACCTACTCCCGGTCCGGCGCAGGATGTCCAACAGGAAGACCAGCCCGCCCTGCTGGTAGCGGACGAGATTTTCATCACGCCCGAACGCGTTTTGGTGGCCGAAGGCAATGTCGAGGCCTTTCAGGGCGATGTCAAAATCACTGCCGACCGCATCACCTATGACCGCGAGACCGGCGCACTGACACTGGAGGGGCCGATCCGGATCGATGAGGCCGGAGCGACGACGATCCTGGCGGATTCGGCGGAACTGGATGACAGTATTCAGAACGGTCTGCTGATCGGTGCCCGTATGGTGTTTGACCAGCAGGTTCAAATCGCCTCGGTTCAGGCCACCCGCGCAGCGGGCAGATATACGCAGTTCAGCAAGGTCTCTGCCACCTCGTGCCACGTCTGCGCCAATGGCAAACCACCGATCTGGCAGATTCGCGCCCGAAAGGTCACACATGATCAACTGGAGCGTCAGCTCTATTTCGAAGGGGCGCAGCTGCGGGTGCTGGACGTGCCTGTGTTCTATTTCCCCTATTTGCGGCTGCCGGACCCGACCCTGGAACGCGCCACCGGATTTCTGGTGCCGTCGATCCGAACAACATCACAACTGGGAACCGGCGTGCAGGTGCCGTACTTCATCAAGCTGGGGGATCACAAGGACCTGACGCTAACCCCCTATGTCTCGTCCAAGACCAAAACGCTTGGGCTGCGCTTTCGGCAGGCGTTCAAGAACGGCCGCATCCAGCTTGAGGGCGCCTATACCCGCGACGACCTGCAACAAGGCGAGGATCGGGGATACCTGTTCGCCAATGGCTGGTTCAACCTGAACGACGGATACAGGTTCCTGTTCAACATCAGAACCACGTCCGACGACGCCTATCTGGCTGACTACGGCCTGCCTGATCTCGACCGGCTGCGCAGCGAGGTCGCCCTTGAGCGGATCAAGCGCGACACCGCGTTCCGCACCAGTTTTATCCACTATAAAACCCTGCGCGACAGCGAAGATCAGGATGAAATCCCGTCCCGGGTCTTCGACCTGTACTATCAGAAACGCATGTTCCCCACGACCCTGGGTGGCGAGGTCCGGCTGAGTTTCGTCACGCACGCGCATGAGCGTACCAGCGACGAAGACGTCCTCGGTCGCGATATCGCTCGCGCCACCTTTGATGCGGAATGGCTGCGCAACTGGACCTACGCGTCAGGTCTGCGGGCCGAGGCGCGTGTGGGTACGTCGGTTGATACGTTCAACATACGCCACGACAGTAATTTCCCGGATCAGGTGACCCGGGCCACCCCCCGTGCGGCGCTGACGCTGCGCTATCCGATGCGAAAACGGGAAACGTCCGGAGCGACCCAGATTCTTGAACCGATTGCCCAGGTCGGCTGGACCCATGTGACCGACGACGATGTCCCCGACGACGAAAGCACCTTTCAGGAATTCGATCAGGGTAATCTGTTGTCGTTGTCCCGGTTTCCGGCACCGGACCAGCGCGAAGACGGCCTGACCGGCGTCATTGGCGTCAACTGGTCGCGCTATTCCGCAGGCAACTGGCGGGCTTTGGCCACGATCGGCCAGGTGTTTCGCGCCGATGCCGACCCAAATTTCAACCTGACCTCCGGTTTGCAGGGCACGAGCTCGGATCTGCTGTTGGCCGGTCAGATTCAGACCGCAAATGGCTGGTCTCTGGCCGGGCGCGGCCTTTTGAACGGGGATTTCAGCTTTGCCAAGGCCGAACTCCGCGCCGCATGGCAGCAGCCGACAATGGGCGTCATCGGCAGTTATGTCTGGCAAGAGCCAGATCCGGCGGAAAACGTGGATGACGAGATTTCCGAGGTCTGGTTGACCGGACGTTACCGTGTGGATCAGAACTGGAACACTACCGCCCTGGCACGCTATGACCTAAGCGAGTCCGAACCGATCCGCTATGGGTTGGGGGTCACGTATCAGAATGAATGTGTTCAGGTTAACATGAACGTCAGCAGGCGCTATACCTCGTCATCAAGTATTGAGCCTTCGACAGAATTCGGCTTTACCGTAGCCCTGACGGGTTATTCCGTTAACAGTGGCGGCCAACAGTACAAGAGAAGATGCAGTTGATTTCAGGTTTCACCAGTTTCCTTCGCTCCGGTTGGCTAAAACCGGTCACCCCTGTGCTGGTCGGGGCAATGCTGGCTTTGACGTCGCCTCAGGCCGATGCGCAAAGCCTGTTTTCGCCGGCGATCAAGGTCAATCAGGATATCATCACGTGGTACGAGCTGGACCAGCGGCAACAGTTCCTGACCGCTCTGGGTGCACCCGGCGCGTCCGAGGACGCAGTGCGCAATACTTTGATAGACGAACGGCTGCGCAAACAGGTCATGCGCGACGCCGGAGTTCAGGCCGCGCCCGAAGACATTCAAGTCGGAATCGACGAATTTGCCGCACGAGGACAGTTGTCGACCGATCAGTTCCTGCAATTGCTGGCCGATCAGGGCGTCGATCGTGAAACAGTTCGTGATTTCGTCGCCGACCAAATTACCTGGCGCGACTATGTCAGCGCGCGTTTCCTGTCGCAGGCGCGCCCAACCGATGACGAGATCAACCGCGCGCTGGGGCAAACCGACAGCGGCGGCCTGCAGGTCCTGTTGTCAGAAATCATCATCCCGGTGAACCAGCAGACCGTGGCCCAAGCCGAGCTTCTGGCCGATGAGATTTCCCAGTTGGAAGGCTTTGATGCTTTTTCAGCTGCAGCGACTCAGTATTCGGCCGCTGCCACGCGCGACAATGGCGGACGGTTGGACTGGCTGAACCTCTCGAGCCTGCCACCGGCGCTGCAACCGGTGATCATCGGGCTGAAAAACGGCGACATCACCCAACCGCTGACCCTGCCCAACGCCATCGCTCTGTTCCAGATGCGCGGCCTGCGCGAGGTTGCGACAGGCACCACCCGCTATTCCGAAATCGACTATGCGATCTACAACATGCCCGGTGGCCGCAGCGCCGACACATTGGCCAAGGCGGCCCGGCTGAGGGAAGAGATCGACAATTGCGATGACCTCTACGGCATAGCCAAGGATCAGCCCGCCGAAGTGCTGCAGCGTATTCAGGCCAGCCCTGGCGAGATTCCCCGCGACGTGGCGCTGGAGCTTGCCAAGCTGGATCTGAACGAAGTCTCCACAACGCTGACCCGAAACAACGGCCAGACCTTGATGTTCCTGATGCTCTGCACCCGCACCCGTGATCTGGGCGAAGAGACGACGCGCACAGACGTGGCAAACGCGCTTACCCAACAACGGCTGGAGGCCTTTGCGAGCAGCCTGTTGGCGCAGCTGCGCGCCGAAGCAACCATCGTCGAACAATGACAACCCCGATCGCGCTCAGCTGCGGAGACCCGGCCGGTATAGGGCCGGAAATCGCAGCCAAGGCGTGGTCGGAACTGCGCGACACCTGCCCGTTTTTCTATATCGGTGACGCCACCCATTTGCCGCCCGACACACCAGTTGCGCGCATCTCGCACCCTTCCGAAGTCGCGAATACCTGCGCCAACGCCCTGCCGGTTCTGCATCTGGATTTTCCGGCCCCCAACACACCGGGTCAGCCGGACCCGGCCAACGCGCCCTACGTCATCGACGCCATTGAACAAGGTGTCTCGCTGGTACAATCCGGCGCGGCCTCGGCGCTGTGCACTGCGCCCATCCACAAAAAGGCCCTGATCGACGGGGCCGGGTTTGGCTATCCCGGCCATACAGAGTTTCTGGCCGCCCTCGCGGATCGCAAACGGGTAGTGATGATGTTGGCTAGCGACCAATTGCGCGTGGTGCCCGCAACCATCCACATCCCCCTTTCGCAGGTGCCGGTGGCCCTAACACCCGACCTGCTGCGCGAAACCATCTCCATCACTGCCGAAGGCCTGCGCCGCGAGTTCGGTATCTCACATCCCCGCATCGCCATTGCGGGACTGAACCCTCATGCTGGTGAAGGCGGCAAGATGGGGCGGGAAGAGCTGGACTGGATCACCCCGCTGATCGAAGATCTGACCACCGACGACTGTACGGTCACTGGTCCGCACCCGGCGGACACGATGTTCCACGCCGCCGCTCGCGCGACTTATGACGCGGCGATTGCGATGTATCACGATCAGGCGCTGATCCCGATCAAGACGCTGGATTTTGATCGCGGCGTGAACGTGACGCTGGGCCTGCCCTTCATTCGCACGTCACCCGACCACGGCACCGCGCTGGATATCGCGGGAAAAGGCGTCGCCACCCCCACCAGCCTGATCGAGGCCCTGAAACTGGCGCAACGCATGGCACAAAGCGCTTGACCCGTCTCTTGGCTGAAAATACCTCAGCCAAAGGCAAAATCATCGGCGCACCCCGCGCCACGGTAACCGGATCATGAGCGCAATAGACAACCTCCCCCCTCTGCGCGAGGTCATCGCGGCACACCAGCTCTCGGCCCGCAAATCGCTGGGCCAGAACTTCCTGCTGGACCTGAACCTGACGGCCAAGATCGCGCGTCAGGCCGGAAACCTGACGAGTTGCGACGTGCTGGAAATCGGCCCCGGTCCCGGAGGTTTGACCCGCGGGCTGCTATCCGAAGGCGCACGCAAGGTCGTGGCGGTCGAAAAAGACACCCGTTGCATCTCCGCCCTGAACGACATCGCCGCCGCCTATCCCGGTCGGCTTGAGGTGATCAATGGCGACGCTTTGGAAATCGACCCGTTGGCGCACCTGACGCCGCCGATCCGAATTGCGGCCAACCTGCCCTACAACGTGGGCACCGAGTTGCTGGTCCGCTGGCTGACCCCGCCCGAATGGCCGCCCTTCTGGCAGAGCCTCACCCTGATGTTCCAGCGCGAGGTCGCCGAGCGTATCGTCGCCCAGCCCGGCAGCAAGGCCTATGGCCGCCTCGCCATCCTCGCTCAATGGCGGGCCGAGGCGCGTATCGCCATGTCCCTGCCCCCCGGTGCCTTCACGCCGCCGCCCAAGGTGTCCAGCGCAGTGGTCCATCTGACCGCCTTACCCGAGCCCCGCTATCCCGCGGACGCCGCGACGCTGTCGCGCGTTGTGGCTGCCGCCTTCAACCAGCGCCGTAAAATGTTGCGCGCCTCACTGAAAGGTGTTGCGCCAGATATCGAAGATCGCCTGCTGGCGGCAGGCATCCAGCCCACCGAACGGGCCGAGCAAGTGCCGCTTGAGGCATTCTGCGCGCTGACCCGCGAAGTGAAAAAAGGCTGAATGCAAAAGAAAAAGCCCCGGAAATCCCGGGGCTTTTGCAATTTCTGTACCAGCGCTTACTCGGCCGCTTCCGGCGCATCCCCATCCGTCTTGGGCGCATCCTCGGCAGGTGCTGCCTTGGGTTTGCGTGCCCGTGGCTTACGGGCAGGTTTTTCCTTTTTCTCCGGCGCCGGGGCCGGCTCGGCCCCTTTGTTTTCCGGCGTCTCGACCAAACCGCTTTCGGGCGCGGCCTCGCGTGCACCGAAATCCATCACGTCGGGCTGCGGCGCATCGGCCGGGTCGGCCTGGCGGGCCGCTTCACGTTCCTGACGTTCGGCGCGTTCACGGTCACGCTCGGCCTGCCGTTCGCGATTCTGGCGCTCCTGCTCCTCGCGACGCGCTTCCATCTCGCGCTGCGCTTCGCTCAGAAGGCGCAGGTAGTGTTCGGCGTGCTGCTGAAAGTTCTCGGCGGCCACACGGTCATTCGACAGCTGGGCGTCGCGCGCCAACTGATTGTATTTATCAATGATTTGCTGGGGCGTACCGCGCACCTTGCCTTCAGGACCCGAGCTATCAAAAACCCGGTTAACAACGTTGCCGCCAGAAGGACGATTGCGGTTATTCTTGGCCCGCGAGCGGGATTTGGAAGATCTCATCTTACTTTACGTCAGCCTTGTCATTCGGTGCCGATGAAGTCGCGTCCTGCACTGCTCAATGGCTTTAGCCGTCACGCGATGTCGACTTTTTTGGGCTTGGCGTCAGGGGCCCGCTGAAACAGCGTCAACCTCTCCGACTATCTCTGAGTAAGCATGTCCAGCGCGCGCAGACAAGAGGTTTGTCTAAAAAATCGCAGCTTTTTTACATTAATCGGCGCTTTTCGGCCTCACCTGACGCCGTGTTTACGGCATTCTGGCCAGAACTACACGATCACGGCCGTCCAGATCCGGGATGATCCGCGTTTCGGCCAATCCCGCTGCCTGAAACAAAGGTGCGACGCTTTGACCCTGCGTAGGACCGATTTCGACCAGAATCCGCCCGCCCGGCATCAGGTAATCCGGCGCTGCGGCCGCGATACGGCGGTACGCTCCAAGCCCGTCGCCTTCATCCGTCAAGGCCATGCGGGGCTCGTGCTCGCGCACTTCCGGGGACAGGTCGTTCATTTCGGACAGCGAGATATAGGGCGGATTGGAAACAATAAGGTCGAATTCCCCTTCTATGTTCTCAAACCAGTCCGAGTGCAAAATCTCGACGCGTCCCTGTACTTGATGCTGCACCGCGTTGGCGCTGGCTTGCAGGCAGGCGGATTCGCTCAGATCCGCGCCGATGCCAGTGGCGCTGGTGCGCTCGGCCAGCAGCGTGATCAGGATGCAGCCTGAGCCAGTGCCCAGATCCAACACATGATCGAACGGTTCACTCAGCGCCGCCTCGATCAGGGTTTCGGTTTCGGGCCGCGGGTCCAGCACGTCACGGCTTACTCGGAACTGGCGACCATAGAATTCACGCTCACCCAGCAAATGCGACACCGGCACCCGAATGGCCCGCAGCGAGATCAGCTGGTCATAGCGTTCGGCAATTTCGGGCGAGAGTTCCTCGGGTGCGATCAGCGTGACACGGCTGGCCTCGATCCGCGCGGCATGGGCCAGCAACACCCGCGCATCCCGCGCCGGATCGGCCACCCCTGCGGCACGCAGGCGCGCGGTGGCGGCGACCATTGCCTGCGCTGCTGTCAAAGCCGCGATCATAGCGCCATCTCCGCCAGCAAACGCGCCTGATCGTCGGCGGTCAACGCGTCGATCACCTCGTCCAGATCGCCCTGCATGACCTGATCCAGCTTATACAAAGTCAGATTAATGCGGTGATCCGTCATGCGGCCCTGCGGGAAATTATACGTCCTGATCCGTTCCGACCGGTCGCCCGAACCCACCTGACTGGCGCGATCCGCCGAGCGTTCGCTGTCGATCCGTTGCCGTTCCAGATCATACAAGCGCGTTTTCAGCACCTGCATCGCGATCTCGCGGTTGCGATGCTGGGACTTCTCGGAACTGGTCACCACCAAACCGGTCGGCATGTGCGTGATCCGAACAGCCGAGTCGGTGGTGTTCACGTGCTGCCCGCCCGCGCCGGAACTGCGCATGGTGTCGATGCGAATGTCATTGGCGTCAATCTGGATGTCCACATCCACGGCCTCGGGCAGAACCGCCACGGTGGCGGCCGATGTATGGATTCGCCCGCCGCTTTCGGTTTCCGGGACACGCTGCACCCGGTGTACTCCGGATTCGTATTTCATCCGGGCAAAGACATTATCGCCCTTTATATGGGCCACCACTTCTTTGATCCCGCCCAAATCCGACGCTTGTTCCTCGATAATCTCGAACTGCCATCCGCGTCCTTCGGCATAGCGCTGATACATGCGCAGCAGGTCACCCGCGAACAGCGCCGCCTCGTCGCCGCCAGTGCCTGGACGGATTTCCAGCATCGCAGGCCGCGCATCGGCCTCATCCCGGGGCAACAGCGCCAGTTGTAAAGCATGTTCCGCCTCAGGGATACGGGCCCGAAGGTCGGGGATTTCCTCTTCGGCCAGTTCTTTCATGTCAGGGTCGGTCAGCATCACTTCGGCCTCGGCCAGATCAGCAACTAGCTGCCGCCAGGCCATGATCTGATCGACCACTGGCTTGAGATCAGAATACTCTTTGGCCAAAGCCGCAATATCCCCGCCCGAGGCGCCATCTGCCATAGCCGCTTCGAGGTACTGGAATCGCTGGGTTATCTGTTCAAGGCGTTCTTCGGGGATCATCCGCGCGGTGTCTCTTAATCCGAGGCTTTGGTCAAGGGCCGTCCCTGTGCTAAGCTGCCGCGTATGACACGTTTGGCGCTTGTTTTCCTGCTGTGCGCGACCCCTGCCATGGCTGATGTTGTCGGCCCCAAAGGCAAGGTTCAGGACTGTTATTGCACCGATAAATCGGGATCGCGCATCGAACTGGGAGAGATGATCTGCCTGCAGGTGGATGGACGCATGTTCACCGCCCAGTGCCAGATGTCGCTGAACGTGCCGATGTGGCGCGAAGTGCAGGAAGGGTGTTTGTCGTCAAGGTCGCAGAGCAGCCAACCAGCCATCAATGCGGTTTCGGTTAACCCCAAAATCTGACCGCCCAAAACGCAGGCGGGCGTGGATGCGCAAGTTATCCACATCCTGCTGAACTGTTGTGTAGTCGGGAAAACCTATCACCTTGGTCCGGGTGACATAAGTGATCATCCCTTCCTCCAATGATCCGGCCAGCACGGTGGTACGCGGCGTACCCCTTGCAATGGCGTCCAGCCGAGCCAAGCCGTCCGGCCCGGTTTCAATCACCCGAATGACGCCGCCTCGCATGTCGAGGTCACTGTCACCCACGGGTACAACATGCCATATCCCGGGATCGGACGGGGCCAAACGAATATAGGCACCCAAAAGCACCACCAGACCGACGAACAGCCAAAACACCGTTATCTTCATCCCTAACCAGTTCTTTTCGCAAAAAATATGCGGACAGACGCGTTGGGCAAGATGCCGATCCTCTTACCGTGACGTCACGCCGGGCAAGATGCACAGCATCTCGAACAACAGGTTTGCGGCCGTCAGCGCCGTGTTACCCGTGGGGTCATAGGGCGGAGAGACTTCGACCAGATCACAACCCACTACGTTCATCCCGGCCAGCGCGTGGATCAGTTGCAGCGCCTGTGGTGTTGTCAGACCCCCGATCTCGGGCGTTCCGGTACCGGGGGCGAAGGATGGATCGAGGCTGTCGATGTCGTAGGAGATATAGGTCGGATGATCCCCGACAGTCTTTCGAATTTGCGACCCGATCTCGGTCAGGTTCTGCTGCCATAGCTCCCACGCCGGAAACTGGCGAAAGCCCCAGCCCCTGGCCTCGGTGAAATCCGACGCTGCATAGCCCGAGCCACGAATGCCGATCTGGAAGGTCTTGTCGGGGGCGATCAACCCCTCTTCATAGGCGCGGCGGAAGACGGTTCCGTGGGTCTCCTTCTCGCCAAACATCTCGTCATTCACGTCGGCATGGGCATCCACGTGGACCAAGGCTACCGGCCCCCGTTTAGCTGCTATCGCCCGCAGAATCGGGAGAGTGATCGAGTGATCGCCGCCCATGGCAACCGGGATCACACCTTGCGCCAAAATGGCGTCATAGCTTTCCTTGATGATCGTCAGACTATCGGCCAGCGAGAACGTATTGATCGCCAGATCGCCGATATCCGCAATTTGCAAGCTGTCGAACGGAGCTGCGGAATTGGCCATGTTATAGGGCCGGATCATCGCGCTTTCACTGCGGATCTGCTTGGGTCCGAACCGCGTTCCCGACCGCCATGAGGTGCCGATATCCATCGGGATACCCAACACGGCCACATCCAGACCCGCCAGCGAGTCTGTCTGCGGCAACCGCATGAACGTGTTCGGCCCGGAAAACCGCGCCAGATCGTTGCCGCTGATGGGTTGGTTAAACTCTGTCATGCCCGTATGTCTCCCGTCCGGCCTTTTGGTTAACCTGATACCGGAAAGATGGCTAACCAATGGTTAAGGCACCAGCTTGTTCCACCCCAGCAGGCAAATGATCTGTGTCGCCACATGTGCCCCGGCAATCGCCGTCGCCCCGGAGGTGTCATAGGGTGGAGACACCTCGACCACGTCCCCGCCCTTGATGTTGATCCCGGCAATGTCGCGCAGGATGATTTGCGCCTGAATAGAACTAAGCCCGCCCCAGACCGGCGTGCCGGTGCCGGGGGCAAAGGCCGGGTCCAGACCGTCGATGTCAAAGCTCAGGTAGACCGGGCTGTCGCCCAGAATGCCTTTTATCTTTTGTGCCACGGCAGCGGGGCCGGACTCGTAGACCTCGCGTGCATCGATGATGTTGACGCCCAGCGTATCCTCATTTGTGGTGCGGATACCGACCTGAACCGAGCGTTTGGGGTCGACGATCCCCGACTTCACCGCCTTGTAGAACATGGTCCCGTGATCCACGCGGGTCATGTCGTCATCGGCCCAGGTATCCGTATGCGCATCGAACTGAAGCAAGGACATCGGCCCATATTTCTCGGCATAGGCTTTCAGGATCGGAAAGCTGATATAGTGATCCCCGCCCAGTGAAACCGAGGCCACATCGGCCTCCAGAATGGCTCGGATATGATCGGTCAGCGTGTCGGGAAAAGCCGGGATATTGGCGTAGTCATAGGCCACATCCCCATAGTCCACGATTGCCAACTCGCTAAGCGCATCAAACGGCCAGCCATAGGGCGCATCCGGTGATTGCAATGCGCTAGCCTCGCGGATTGCGCGGGGCCCCAGCCGGGTGCCGGGGCGGTTGGTCACCGCCTGATCGAACGGCACACCGGTCACGGCAATATCAACACCCTTCAGGTCCTTGGTGTAAAGCCGCCGCAGGAACGAGGTTGCACCGCCAAAGGTGTTCTCGAATGACAACCCTTTGAGGTCCGGGTTGGTGAACGCCTCATCCACCTGATTTTTTGCGTCTTCCAGTGCCATGTCTTTCCCCTATCAGCCCAGCGGCTGCGCCTTTTCTACGATCCGCGCAAAGAACGAAGCCCCCACTGGCGCGATCTCGTCGTTGAAGTTGTATTTCGGATGGTGCCACCCGGCGCCCTCACCCTGCCCCAGGAACAGATAAGCTCCAGGGCGGGCGTTCAGCATATAGGCGAAGTCCTCAGCCCCCATGTTGCGGGTGATATCATCAACGACGTGATCAGACCCCGAGATATCCCGCGCGACACTTGCCGCGAAATTCGTGTTTCCGGCAGTGTTAATCGTGGCGGGATAGTGCACTTCGTAGTCCAGCCGCGCCTCAACCCCGTATGAGGCCGCCTGCCCCTGTACGATCTGCTCCATCCGCTCCATCACCATTTTTTGCACAGTGGGATCAAAGGTGCGTACCGTACCGTTGATATAGGCGGTGTCCGGGATCACGTTGTCCACCGTGCCAGTGTGGATTTGCGTGACCGAAACCACCAGATCGTCCAACGCATGGTGGTTGCGGCTTACAATGGTCTGAAGCGCCTGCGCAGTCCCGCAGGCCGCCATTACGGGGTCACGGGCATCGTGCGGCATGGCGCCATGGCCGCCGACGCCCTGAATATAGACGTGGAACGTGTCCACCGCCGCCATGATCGCCCCGGGCGTGGTGTGAAAGGCACCCACAGGGACGTTGGGTGCGTTGTGCAAGGCATAGACCTGAGAGATGTCGAACCGGTCCATGATCCCCTCTTCGACCATCACACCGGCCCCTCCGCCACTTTCTTCGGCCGGTTGAAAGATCAGCGCTACGCGGCCTGCAAAATTCCGTGTCTCTGCGAGATAACGCGCGGCCCCCAACAGCATCGCGGTGTGCCCGTCATGGCCACATGCGTGCATCTTGCCGGGGTTCCTCGAGGCGTATTCGACACCGGTCTCTTCGGGGATCGGCAGCGCATCCATATCGGCACGCAAGCCTATAGTCGGGCCTTCGCCCTGCCCGTTGATGATTGCGACGATCCCGGTTTTGGCTATCCCTTCGTGCAGCTCATCCACGCCAAATTCACGCAGGCGCTCGGCGACAAAGGCTGCCGTCTCATGGCATTCAAACTCCAGCTCGGGGATTGAATGCAGGTGCTGCCTCCACGCGGCCATATCGGCAGAGAAATCAGCAATTCGGTTGACGACGGGCATCTGGGGTGGACTCCTGATCCTGACTGCGGAATGGATGCATCTGACACCGGAAAGAAAGGGTTCGCAATGGCCGAAAATCCTCTGATCCATGACAGCGATGCGGGTATCGAGCGTTTGCTGGAAATCATGCGCCGCCTGCGCGACCCAAAAACCGGCTGCCCGTGGGATGTCGAACAGGATTTTTCGTCCATTGCCCCCTATACGATCGAAGAGGCTTATGAGGTCGCAGACGCCATCGAACGAAAGGCCTATGACGAGTTGAAGGGAGAGTTGGGCGACCTGCTGTTCCAGTCCGTCTTCCACGCGCAAATGGCTGAAGAAGCAGGGCATTTCAGCTTTCAGGATGTGGTACGCACGATGTCGGACAAGATGGTTGCCCGTCACCCGCACGTCTTCGGCGACGAATCCCGTGATAAATCGGCCGAACAACAGACCGTGGATTGGGAAACCATCAAGGCTTCCGAGCGCGCAGGCAAAGAGCAGAAAGGCGCACTGGATGGAGTGGCCGCAAACCTGCCTGCCCTGTTGCGCGCCCACAAACTGCAGAAACGTGCCGCCCGTGTCGGATTCGACTGGCCCGATGCCAGCCACGTGCTGGCCAAGATCACCGAAGAGGCCGCCGAGTTGGAAGAAGCCCGCAACAGCATGGATGCGGACGCGTTGGAAGACGAATTCGGCGATCTTCTCTTTGTGATGGTCAATTTGGGCCGCCATCTGGGTATCGAACCCGAGGCAGCCCTGCGCCGCACCAATGCCAAGTTCACGCGTCGGTTTGAGCAGGTCGAAGCCAGGTTGGCTGCGCGCGGAAAAACACCGTCGCAAAGCGATTTAGCTGAGATGGACGCACTCTGGGACGAGGTGAAAACCGAGGAGCATCGCGCCAATGGCAAACTCCCGCCTGTAGACGCTGCGACTGACGCCTGAAACCGCTGGACAAGTGCGGTGACACTTGCGAGTGTCCGCGCTTCAATACCCCGGAGGCAGAGCATGGCAGCCCGCAAAATTATCATCGACACCGACCCCGGACAAGACGACGCCGTCGCCATTCTGTTGGCGCTGGCCAGCCCGGAAGAGATTGATGTTCTGGGCATCACGGCCGTGGCCGGAAACGTGCCGCTGGAACTGACCGCAAAGAACGCGCGGATCGTCTGTGAATTGGCCAGGCGCACCGATATCCCTGTTTACGCTGGGTGTGATCGCCCCCTGAATCGACCTCTGGTCACAGCCGAACATGTGCACGGCAAGACCGGGCTGGACGGCCCTGTGCTGCCGGACCCCGAGATGCCACTGACCGATGGGCACGCGGTTGACTTCATCATCGACACCCTGCGCGCACACGAGACGGGAACGGTAACGCTCTGTCCGCTTGGGCCGCTGACCAACATTGCCACCGCTTTCCAGAAAGCGCCCGACATCATCGATCGGGTGCAGGAAATCGTGTTGATGGGTGGGGCGTATTTCGAGGTCGGAAACATCACCCCCACCGCCGAATTCAACATTTACGTTGACCCGGAAGCTGCTGAAATTGTGTTTAAATCCGGAGCTCATATCGTTGTGATGCCACTGGACGTCACACATGACGCACTGGTCACGAAACATCGCAACGATGCGTTTCGTGCGCTGGATTCAAAAGTCGGCCACGCTGTTGCCGAAATGACGGAATTCTTCGAACGGTTCGACAAAGAGAAATATGGCTCTGAGGGCGCGCCGCTGCACGATCCCTGCGTGACCGCCTATCTGATCCGACCCGAACTATTCTCGGGCCGTCACATCAACGTGCAGATTGAAACCCAGTCCGACCTGACTCTTGGAATGACTGTCGCCGACTGGTGGAACGTGACGGAACATCCGCCCAACGCCATGTTCATGGGAGAAGTCGACGCCGATGGATTCTTTGACCTGCTAACAGAAAGGCTAGCCCGCTTATGAGCGCCGCGCTGAAACTCGCCCGTCCCGATGATCTGGATCGCCTGATGGCGCTGGTTACGGCCTTTCACGCCGAGGCCGGAATTGAGCAGGACGCTGATCAACGTCGCGAGGCGCTGGCCCCGCTGCTTGAGGGTATCCCACACGGCTGCATCTACCTGATCGGACCCGGCCGTGCACCGTTGGGCTATATCGTCCTGACCTTCGGTTGGTCGGTCGAGTTCGGCGGCATGGACGGGTTTGTGGACGAGATTTACATCCGCCCAGCCGTTCGCGGACGCGGGATCGCGACCGAAGTTCTTCTGGACCTGCCCAAAGCCTTGGCCGGGGCTGGCCTGACCGCGCTGCATCTGGAAGTCGACCGTACCAACGAAGCTACCCAAAACCTGTATCTGCGCACCGGCTTCAGACCACGTGAGCGTTACATACTGATGACCAGAAAGCTCTGACGAACGCCCCCATCACGATCGCAAAGATCCATGATTGGCTCAAAAGCCCCTAGCGGGACTCGCCGCGGAAGATATACGTGGGCGTGTCCATTTTCTGTACCGGATCATTTGCAGAAACCGGATCGCCGGTGATCGGGTAAGTGTCCGGCCCTGCGCAAGCCGCCAAGAATACAGTGCCGATCACTGAGGCTACGAGAAGGAATTTAGAACCAGTCATGGTGTTCTCCTTTCTGTACTGTCGGCAGAATATGTCAGCTCAATTTGATACAAATAGGAAAAAGTTCACACATAACCTGATTTATGCTGACCAAAAGTCCGTTTATAGAAAAAGTAACTGCCTTTTTAGGACGTTACGCAATCAAAAAACTTTATGTTTTTCCGGACCTGAACAGCTCTAACCAAGCCTGCCGGCCAAATCTGCAAAATTTTCGGCGACAATATCCCAATTCCCTTCAGCCTGCAGATCATGGGATTGGGAAGGTCCGTGCTCGGTCGGGCGTGCCACAAATGCGGTTTTCAAACCGGCCTGCCGGGCCGCGTACAGGTCATTATTATGCGCTGCGACCATCATGACCTGATCGGGGCTCAGACGCAGCGCTGTACAACTCGCCTGATATACCTGAGGCTTGGGTTTGTAATCACGCGCAATCTCGGCCCCAAGAATACAGTCCCACGGCAGACCGCCATACTTCGCAAGTCTGGTCATCAACGCAATGGAGCCATTGGAACAGGGTGCGATGATCCGCTGCCGTTTCAGCACTTGCAGACCGGCAACCACATCGGGCCAAGGATCCAGTCTTTCCCATGCCGCCGTCAGATCGGCGGGGTTCGGCACGGTAACACCAAATCGGGTGGCGACGACTTCCAGGTTTTCACGATGCAGGTCGTCCAAAGGCACATAGCCCCTGCCCCCTTCACGGATGGTTGCCATGGACGGGTCATACTCTGCGCGCCACGCGTCAGCGAATTCCAGAGCGTCCAGATCCGGCAGAACCGCAGCCACTTCGCGCGCGATGGCACCGCGCCAGTCAACGCAAGTGCCAAACACGTCAAAGATCAACGCTTCTACCATGATCTGGTCCCCGTCCTGACAAGCCCTGCCCGGATTCAGGCAGGGCTGTTTTCGCCGGATTACCGCTTCAGGATCGAGGCTCCGGCGTATTCGGCAACCTCGCCCAGCGATTCTTCGATGCGGATCAGCTGGTTGTATTTCGCCAACCGGTCCGACCGCGCCAGCGAGCCGGTTTTGATCTGACCGCAATTCGTCGCCACCGCCAGATCTGCAATGGTGGCATCCTCGGTCTCGCCTGAACGGTGCGACATCACGTTGGTATAGCGCGCGCGGTGGGCCATATCGACGGCGCGCAGGGTTTCGGTCAGCGAGCCGATCTGGTTTACCTTGACCAGCATCGAGTTGGCACAACCGCGCTCAATCCCTTCGGCCAGACGCTCGGGGTTGGTCACAAACAGGTCGTCCCCCACCAGCTGCACTTCGCCCCCGATTGCGTCGGTCAGGGCCTTCCAGCCGTCCCAGTCATCCTCGGACATGCCGTCTTCGATCGAGATAATCGGGTAATCGTTGACCAGCGCCGCCAGATAGGCCGCGTTTTCTTCGGACGTCAGCGAGATGCCCTCACCTGCCAGAACATACTTGCCGTCCTTATAGTATTCGGTCGCGGCGCAATCCAACGCCAGATGGATTTCCTCACCCGGCTTGTAACCCGCCTTTTCGATGGACTTCAGGATGAAATCCAGCGCCTCGCGGGTTGAGGCGATGTTCGGGGCAAAGCCGCCCTCATCGCCAACACCGGTGACCAGACCAGCAGCCGAGAGTTCTTTTTTCAGAGTATGGAAGACTTCGGACCCCATGCGCACTGCCTCGCGGATATTCGCGGCCGAGGTCGGCATGATCATGAATTCCTGAATGTCGATCGGGTTGTCCGCATGCTCACCGCCGTTGATGATGTTCATCATCGGCACCGGCAGGACCCGCGCCGAGGTGCCGCCAACATAGCGATACAAAGGCTGCGTGGTGAAATCCGCCGCCGCCTTGGCGGTGGCCAGCGAGACACCCAGAATGGCGTTTGCGCCCAGGCGGCCCTTGTTCTCGGTGCCGTCCAGTTCAATCATTGCGCCGTCAATGGCAACCTGTTCGGTTGCGTCGAAACCCAATAGCTCTTCGGCGATCTCGCCGTTTACGGCAGCAACGGCTTCCAGCACGCCCTTGCCCATGTAGCGGCCCTTGTCTCCGTCACGCTTTTCCACCGCCTCATAGGCACCGGTAGACGCCCCCGAGGGCACAGCGGCGCGGCCCATGGTGCCGTCTTCCAGGATCACGTCCACTTCGACCGTCGGGTTGCCCCGGCTGTCCAGAATTTCGCGTGCGTGAATGTCGATGATGGTGCTCATGAGGCCCGTCCCTGTGGCTGCAATAAGTTGCATGCCTCATAGCATCACCGGGTAAAAAGTAAACCGTTCACGTTATCGCTAACACCCGCATATTCGAACCTTTAGGGCTAACAGTATCCTGTTTGCGCCAACGTGCGACGATCCGTCAGGCCGCGAGCGCCATCTCGCGCGCCAGCTTACGCTCTCGGATAAAGGTGTACATACCCGACCCCATGATCAACGCTGCCCCGGCCATGGTCATGAAATCAGGGCGTTCGCCGAACATCAGCATCCCCGCCATGATAGAGAAGATCAGCCGTGTATAGCGGAAGGGCGTCAGGGCCGAGGCCTCGCCGATCCGCATGGCGGTGACGATGCCGTAATATCCCAATACGCCAAATCCGACAGCGCCCAGATATGGGCCAATTTGCGCCGATTGCAGCGGAATGACGGGCTGCGCCGAAAACACCATCAGCGCCACACCCGATACGGCCACCGCAAGATAGGCCTGCAAAGCCACAACCGATGACGCGACCCGCGGATCAAGCTTGCGGGTGATCAGGTCTCGCGCGGCGATGGCGAACACGGTGGCGACAACAAACAGAGAGTCAGGCTGAAACCCGTCGAAACCCGGTCGTATGATCATCAGAACACCGATGAAACCCAGCCCGATCGCACTCCACCGACGCCAACCGACTTGCTCCCCCAGAAACAGCGCCGCGCCCATGGTGACAGCCAGCGGCATCGCCTGAAACACGGCCGCCACGGTGGACAGATCCACCAGCGACAGAGCGGTGACAAAGGTCAGCGCCCCAACCATCTCGGTCGCAGCGCGGGCCAGCGGCAAGGGTTGCCAGGCCACGGGATCAAGGATGCGCTTGCGGGTCACCGCAGCCAACAATCCGAAAAGCAGACCACAGACCACGCCCAGAACAACCATGATCTGACCGGTCGGCACGGTGACCGACAGCAGCTTGATGAACATATCCTCAAGCGCAAAAGCCGCCATAGCACCGACGACCAGCAAAATGCCGTTTACGTTGTTCATGGTCATTTCCGTAAAACTTTGCGGCCCTATTCGCCGCCCCTTACGTCACCCAATACGCAAGACACCTGTTCAAGCAAGCATTATCCGAGGGGAAATCATGATTTCCCGTTGGCCTGCCGTTCGCGTTTGGTGATGGATCAGTCCTGATCCAGCGGCACGCCATACAGTTCCAGCCGGTGGCCTTTCAGCTTATAGCCCAGCTTAGCCGCGATTTTTTCCTGCAGCGCTTCGATCTCGGCGTCGACGAATTCGATCACCTCGCCCGATTGCATATCGATCAGGTGGTCGTGGTGGTCGCGCTCGGCATCTTCATATCGTGCGCGCCCATCACCGAATTCCAGACGTTCCAGAATTCCGGCTTCTTCGAATAGTTTCACGGTGCGATAGACGGTGGCGATGGAAATTCCCGAATCCACCTTGGAGGCGCGGGAATAGAGCTCCTCGACGTCCGGATGATCTTCGCTTTGTTGCAAAACCTGCGCGATCGTGCGGCGCTGGCCGGTCATGCGCAGGCCTTTGGCTTCGCATCGGGCGATGATCGTGTCGGACATATGTGATCCCCAGAGTAGTTCGGGTTTCTGTCTTAATACGTCTGGGCGGCTGGCGCTACCGGGGAATTGCTGTTTCCCGCGCCGCCCGCAAGTCGGCCCAGATCGGCAGGTGGTCGGAGGCGATATGTGCAGGTCGCGCGTCGTGGACGCCATGCACCACGGCCTCAAGCCCCACGCCCAGCGCGATCCGGTCCAACGCCCCCAAGGGCTGCGCGGCCGGGAAGCTGGGAACGGGCGGCAAAAAGCGCATATCAGGGGCCAGATGATCCAGCACCGGCTGTCGCGACCATTCGTTGAAATCGCCGGCCCAGACGGTGGGCATATGGTCCAGATCGTCATCAAAACGACGGATATGGGTGATCTGCTGGCGCCGGGACGCAGGCAACAACCCCAGATGCATTCCCATCACCCGCAACGGTCCAATTTGCGTGTCGAACTCCACCCGTACCGCGCCCCGCGGTTCCAGCCCCGGCAGGTCGTGATGACCGGTGTGCCGTACCCGGATCGCGTCGCCGCGCCAGATAACGGCGTTACCGTGCCACCCCAAACTGCCCGCGCCGCCCAGATCGACAATCTGCCACCCGGCCTCATCCAGCATGAAATGCGGCAAGGCGGCTGGACGCGGTGGCAATCGTTTGTCGGCCTCTTGCAGCACCACGATGTCGGCTTTCATGCTTTCGATAACCTGCATGATGCGTTGCGGCTGCCGCCGAAAATCCAGACCAACGCATTTCTGGATGTTATAGCTGGCGATGCGCAGGGTTGAGGATTGGGTCATGGATGTCCTGTGATTGGCATATAACAGTGCGCGGCAACCCGGTTTCTCTCAAAACTGCGTAACCATCAAATTGACGGGCTCGCCCCCTTCGGCGGACGAGGCATGACCCGTTCCGGTGATATCCTCAGCCCAGAACAGATCACCAGCCGTAAAGTCGCGGACCTCACCCGACCCCGCCTGAACGCGAAATGTACCCGACAGCACCGTCGCAAGCTGCCGCTTGGGAGAGCGGTGCTGTATCCCTTTCCAGCCTGCAGGCAATGTTAGGAAGACAAAGCGCGAGGCGTCAAACGCGTTCGACGCGTGGAAAGGCGCGGCGGGCGGGGCAAAGGTCTTGAGTTCCAGATCAATGTCCCGGTCTTCAAAATACGAAACGCCCTCTGCGTCTTCCAACAACAAGGAGTAGCGCATGATATGCTCCTTAAACTAAATTAGAGTTTTCCCCTGAAACACCCATTATGCAGCATTCTTCTTTGAGGGTAAGGCGGAGGGCGGTTGGATCTGGCGTTTCTTCCAGTTCTTCCCCTGTTCACATGGTACGGCATGGGAACTCTCATTCATTCCCACATTTCGACTTCTCTGCAGTTGCGTATCAAAAGTAAGTCATCGACGATCCGATAACTTGCGTTGCGACATCACCGCGCTGATTTCATCTCCGGACATCGCATCACGGGCATAAGTAAAGGTTCCCTTGACCCTGACTTCACGCGCGGCACGCTGTAACGCCCCGAACGCAGCGCGGGCGAATGACCCTCCTACGCTGATCCGCCTCACCCCGGCCTCTGACAATTCCCCGACGGTATAAGACGGAGCCTGCAGCCCCATGACAACATTCACGGGTTTATCCAAAGCGCTGCATACGGTTCGAATAGCGTCGATATCCGGAAGACCGGGCGCGTATAAAACATCAGCCCCAGCATCCGAGAACGCCTGCAGGCGCTTGATTGTGCCAGACAGGTCATTTCGACCCCACAGGAAACTCTCGGCCCGGGCGGTCAACAAAAAAGGTTTTCCCCGAACAGAATCCGCAGCCGCGCGAATGCGGTCGACCGCAATGGATAGCGCGTAGATCGGATCACTTTCATCACCTGTCGCATCTTCGATGGACCCACCGACCAAGCCGACCTCGATTGCCTGCGTGATCGTCTCAGCGCAGGTTTCGGGAGCAGCGCCAAACCCGTCTTCCAAATCGGCAGTGACCGGCAAATCCGTTGCCTGTACAATTTCGGCCGCATTCAACAGAATTTCCTCTCGCCCAAGGCTGGCAAATGAATCCCGCTTACCATTGGAAAAGGCGTATCCGGCACTTGTGGTTGCCAACGCATCAAACCCCATGCTGGCCAGCAATCGCGCAGAGCCCGCATCCCAAGGGTTTGGCATAACAAACGCTTCATCCTTTTCGTGGAGCGCTTTGAAACGTTTGAATTTTGTATCCTGGTTCACGTCGCATCCTCTCGGCAGCGGGAAGTATAACTATCCGGAACAAGCTGAGAACCGTTTTCTCAACCGTTTGAAGCCCAACTCACGTCCCGCAGAACGTCGCGTGGACCACTTCCTTTTCGGTCGGAGGATAGGTCAGATCGACCGCCTCGGGCTGATCGGTGTAGGGCCTGGAAAGAACCTTGGTCAGACGATGGAACGGGGCATAATCCCCCTGAACGGCGGTCTGTATCATCTGCTCGACACGGTGGTTGCGCGGGATGAATGCCGGGTTGGCGTCGTTCATCACCGCCTGTGGGTCCTGTTCCCGTTCCAGTCGTGTTTGCCAGCCAACAGTCCACGCTTCATAGGCCTCGGGCTTCAGGAACTGATCGCGGGCCTTATCACCTCCCAGCGCCCGGAACGTGTTGGTGAAATCGGCGCGACTTTCGGCCATACGGGCCAGCAGATCGGTGATCAGAGCTTCGTCGCCCTCCTCTTCGGTGGTCAGCCCAATCTTGGCCCGGAACCGCCGCAGCCATTCCTGATGGATCAGACCAGGCATGGCGTGCACGATCTCGGTGGCCTCTTCGACAGCGGCTTCGGGGTCATTGACCTGTTGGATCAGGGCGGTGGCCAGTTGCGCCAGATTCCACACCGCAATGTCCGGCTGGTTGGAATAGGCATAGCGCCCCATCTGGTCGATCGAACTGTAGACCGTATTCGGATGATAGCTGTCCATGAAAGCGCAGGGTCCATAGTCGATGGTTTCCCCGGCAATCGAGCAATTGTCGGTATTCATCACTCCGTGGATGAACCCCACGCTCATCCACTGTGCGATCAACCGTGCCTGCGCATCCCGCACTGCGCGCAGCAGACCCATTGGTCCCTCGACACCCGGATAGTGCCGGGCAATGGCGTAATCGGTCAGTTTCCGCAGGTTGTCGGTCTGCCGGCGTCCGGCGAAGACCTGAAACGTCCCCACACGCAGATGGCTTAGCGCCACGCGGGTCAGCACCGCGCCAGGCATCGGGCCTTCGCGGAAAACGATCTCTCCGGTCTCAACTGCCGCAAGGGCGCGGGTGGTCGGAATGCCCAGCGCGTGCATCGCCTCGGACACCACGTATTCGCGCAGCACTGGCCCCAACCAGGCCCGGCCATCCCCTCTGCGGCTGAACGGTGTAGGGCCAGAACCCTTCAGCTGGATGTCCCGCCGGATGCCATCCGTTCCGACCGTCTCACCCAGCAGAACCGCGCGCCCGTCGCCAAGCTGAGGGTTATAGCTGCCAAACTGATGTCCCGAGTAAAGCTGCGCAATCGGCTCAGCCCCCTCGGGTAGCGTGTTTCCAGCGAATGTCTCGGCCAACTCGTGCACGTCACCAGGGGTGACACGCAGAATGCGCGCCAATTCCTCGTTGAACGCCACCAGACGCGGCGCGCGCACCGGTATTGGCGCTTGCCGCGCATAGAAGCTGTTGGGAAGGCGGGCGTAACTGTTGTCAAACGGGATCGTCAGGGTCATGTCGCAAACATATTGCTGAACCACACGAATACCATAGCGGATCGCACCTGCGCGTGCATAATCACCGCAAATGACAATGAGGCCCCAATGACCGCGCAAGAAATCATCGATCACCTGAACCTGTCCCGCCACCCCGAGGGGGGCTGGTTCCGCGAAACGTGGCGCGCGGATAACGAAGGCCGCGCCACTGGCACATGCATCTATTTCCTGCTGCCAAAAGGTGAGCGCAGCCACTGGCACCGCGTAGATGCGACTGAGATCTGGCTGTACCATGCCGGTGCCCCACTGACCCTGTCGCTCAGCCCCACGGATGAGGGCCCCGCGACCGACCATCTGCTGACCCCGGACCTGACCAAGGGTGCACCGCAGGTCATCGTGCCCAAGAACCACTGGCAATCAGCGCAGACCACCGGAGATTACACTCTGGTCAGTTGCACCGTCTCACCCGGGTTCGAGTTCGACGGGTTTGTTCTGGCCGCGCCGGACTTTGATATTCCTCGCGGCTAAGGCATGGATCACCGCGAACTCATATCGTCGATCCCGCCCGAGGCGAAAGACAACTTGCAGCGTCGCTCGAACACAGCCGGGCTACGGCATCTTGCGCTTTACGTCGCTGTGCTGGCGGTTACGACCACCTGTATCGCGCTCAAGATTCCGTATTGGTCTGCGTTCTTGGTGCTCCAAGGGGTGCTGTTGGTCTTCCTCTTTACGCTCAGCCATGAATGCACCCACAAGACACCGTTTCGCAACGGATGGCTGAACGACATCATCGGGCATCTGGTCTCGATCCCTATAGCCCTGCCTTTCAAATGGTTTCGATATTTCCACCTGGCGCATCACAAATGGACCAACCACCCCGAAAAAGACCCCGAGCTTGCGGGCAAACCGCGGCCAAACAACTGGCCCGAGCTATTGGTCTATCTCAGTGGTTGGCCCTATTGGACCGGAATGGCACAGACTCTGCTGCAAAACGCCTTTGGCCAGATCGATGCGCCCTACCTGCCCGCCTCCCAACACCGTGCTATGCGGGCCGAGGCTCGGTTGTTGTTAGCTCTCTACACCTTCGCATTTCTCAGCCTGTTCTACACGCCGCTTTTGTTCTGGTTGTGGCTCTGTCCGGTCCTGATCGGGCAACCTTTTCTGCGCCTCTACCTGTTGGCCGAGCATGGGTTATGCCCCCCGGTTGCCAACATGCTGGAAAACTCGCGCACGACTTTCACCAACCGTATCGTCCGATTTCTGGCCTGGAACATGCCGTATCACGCGGAACACCACGCTTTTCCGAATGTGCCTTTCCATCAGCTGCCTACCTTACACAAATGGACTCTGTCTCATTTGAAATCGACCTCGAATGGGTATTCGAAATTTGCAGGTGAGTATGCACGGTCTCTCAGATGATTTTTCAACTTTGGATGCCCTTTCACTCCCCAAAAGACAGTATCATGCAACGACCGTGCCCATTGTTACGCTCGCAGGTTCCAGGCCGGTCTGGCTTCAGGTGACTTCAACAACGCATGCTCCTGTTCAACATAGTCCTTGCAAGTCCGCCATCTGAAAGAAACATGACCACCTTCGGACAAGATGGAATTGATCTTGGCGTTGGTTCGGCACTTTTGCAGTTGCCCGCCCTTAAACGGATGCCGTGGGGAAACCGTACCGTATTGAGTGCTGAGGCGGTTGTGCAGGTTCTTCGCCCTGCCGATGTAAACAACCACGTCATTAGCCAAGATCCAGTATATCCCCGAGGTTTTCGGTGCATTGATCATGAACGAGCAATAGGGCACATCATACTCTGCCCCAATGGCATAACCTTTTGGGTTCGAGAAACGGTCCTGCGGTCTGAGGTTCAGGTCTGCGACAATGCTCTGTTCACTGTCGAAATTCATCTCTCAACCTCAAACCGCACTCAACACTCCGCCCCCAACCAGCGCCTTGACCCCAGTCGTACCCGGGCACGAGGTTGGCAGACCACGCGCCACGCGCACGGCCAGATAGGCAAATGCCTGCGCCTCGAGCATGTCGCCGTCCAGACCCACGGCCTCAACCGGTTCAACCGGACACTCGAGCGACACCCGCAGCATCTCCATCAGCACCGGGTTGTGGCGTCCGCCTCCGGTCACCAGCACGCGTGAGGGCGATTTCGGACAGTGCTCCATCCCCTGCACCACGCCGGCTGCACACATGCCCGTCAGGGTGGCCACTGCATCGGCGTCAGAAAGCTCCTGCACCAGTCCGATCATCTCGGCAAAATCGTTGCGGTCCAGCGACTTTGGCGGCATCCGGGTAAAGAACGGCTCGGCCAGAAACAGCTCCAGCGCCCCGGTTTCAACCGTCCCGCCCCGCGCGACTGCGCCGTCGCGGTCCATCGGCAGGCCAAGCCGGGCCTGCATCAGGTCGTCCACAGGCGCATTTGCGGGGCCAGTATCGAACGCCAGCAGCGCACCCGGCTTTTCGGGCCCGTCAAAGCTGGGGTCTACATAGGTCAGGTTCCCGACCCCACCGAGGTTCAGAAAACAAAGCGGCTCGGCCGCTCCGATCCACTTGGCACAAGCAAAGTGGAAGAAGGGTGCCAGCGGAGCGCCCTCGCCCCCCATCGCCACGTCATCGCTGCGGAAATCCCAGACCACTGGCACGCCCAGCGCTTGCGCCAGACCTTTGCCATCACCCACCTGCAACGTCCCCTGTCCGCTTGGTTCATGCGCGAGGGTCTGGCCGTGGAAACCGATCAAGTCGACGTCTTCGAACTCCGACAGCGCCTCGGCATGGGCAATGGTCACCAATTCGGCCGCCCGGTCCACCGCTGGGCCGTGCCATTGGCCAAGGGCGGCGCGCAGATCGGCGCGCTCGGCATCGGAATAGGCGCGATAGCCGCTGGGGCCAAAACCGATGATCCGGTATCCGTCGGTTTCGACCACTGCCGTATCCACACCGTCCAGCGACGTTCCAGACATCGCACCCAGGGCCTTGATCGGCCCGCTATTCCTGATGGCCCGGTTCACGCTCACCTCTTGTGTTTATTGGCGTCGTCTGCTCGACGCGGCGCGCCAAACCTGCACGTTTCAGGCAGTCCAAGGCAAGCCAGAATGCACCTTTCGCGTGTATTTTTGACGCAACCTGCGCGCCTGCAACCACATCGCACCCATCGGGACAGTTGCACGAAAGCACGGGCTGAGTAACCATTGAGGCTATCTGTATCTCAAACGGACAGCCATGACGGACACACAGACACCTAAGCAACCCGCCGAGGGGCGCAATTACCAGTTGATCTTTTGGTCCGGATCATTGGCGACGATTGGCGGACAGTTGGTGAACCCCAATCTGGTGCTGCCGTTCCTTTATCTGGCCCTGGGCGCACCGACGTTTTTCGCCGGATTGCTGTTGCCTTTCGTGACCGGGTCGCGGCTGATCGCCGAGATTTTTATGTCTCCATTCATCAATCGGGTGACCCGCGCGAAATTGGCTGTTTACGTGCCCAACATCCTGACCGCCGGGATTCTGGCCATCGTGGCCCTGTTCGCGACCAATCTGCCCAATTTAATGATAGTACTGCTGTTCCTCACGACCGCTTTGGTCATGGGTTTGTGTCAGGGCATCACCAGCCTGGGCACCAGTCAGATTTACGGCATTTCCGTCCCCAATGAAAAACGCAACCGGATGGTATTCGCGCAGGCTACGATCTCGGGGATTCTGGCCATCCTTGTTGTCTGGGTGACCCGAGACCTTCTGGCCTCGGACCAACCGATGCAGCGCCATATCGTCGTTCTGTGGTGTGGGGTCATTGCGATGTTCGCCGCCGGGGTCAGCTTTGCCGGTGTCCGCCTGCTGGAACAGGAACAGGCCCACGCGCCAGCTCCGAAGGCAAAACCAAAACCACTGGCCGAGCTTGTGACCGGGTTCAAAACCGGCATGGCCTATGGGTGGTATCGCAAGTTTCTGACGGCCCGACTGATCTTTGTCTCGGTGGAACTGGCTATGCCCTTTTACACGATCCATGCGGCGACGTTCCATGTAGGGACCAAACACTCGCTGAGTTACTTCGTCATGGCGGCCAGTCTGGGGATGGTGCTCGGCTCCATCATCTGGGGCTGGCTCAGCGGACGAATCTCGGTCAAGCCGGTGATGTGGCTCGGCTGCCTGATCTCGGCGGTTTCGGCCATCATGGCGCTGGCCTTCACCTTCATGGGCTATGCGCAGAATGTCTGGATCTATGCGCTGGTCATCCTGCTGCTATCACTGGGCGGGAACGGGGTGATCTACGGGCGCTACCTCTACATCATCGAAATGACCTCGGAGAAAGAGCGTCCGTATCTGGTAGCCCTCGGTGACGTGAGCGCAGGGCTGATCGGGATGGTCTTTGCCGCGATCCTTGGTGCAGTGGCGCATCTACATGACCCGGTGACGCCGATCATTGCGCTAGCGGTGCTGAACCTGATCGCGATGTTATACGCCTTTCGCCTGCCTCCGACCAAAAGCTGACACATGCCCGCGTATTGTTGGAAAAGGTGCCTTTTCCTTACCCAAAGCGCCGCCTATACAGTGCCCCGCAACTTCAACCCAAAGGGCACGCTATGACCTACCATCCCAAATCGGATTTCATCGCCACGATGATCGAGCGCGGCTTTCTTGCCGACTGCACCGATTATCAGGGCCTTGACGAAGCGCTGATCAGTGGATGCAAGCCAGCCTATATCGGCTTTGATGCAACGGCCAAGTCGTTGCATGTGGGCAGCCTGATCCAGATTATGATGCTGCGCTGGTTCCAGAAGACCGGCCACCAGCCGATCACTCTGATGGGTGGCGGCACCACCAAGGTGGGTGACCCGTCCTTCCGCGCCGATGAGCGCCCCCTGCTGGGCCCCGAACAGATCGACGAAAACATCGCGGGCATTAAAAAGGTGTTCTCGGCCTATATCGACTATGACAGCGACGCCGAAAACAAGGCGCTGATGCTGAATAACGCCGAGTGGCTGGACGACCTAAACTACCTCGATTTTCTGCGCGATATCGGGAGACATTTCTCGGTCAACCGGATGCTGAGCTTTGAATCCGTGAAATCGCGGCTGGACCGCGAGCAGTCGCTGAGCTTCCTCGAGTTCAACTACATGATCCTACAGGCCTATGACTTCCTCGAGCTGAACCGTCGCTACGGCTGTGTTCTGCAAATGGGCGGCTCAGATCAGTGGGGCAATATCGTAAACGGCATCGACCTGACCCGCCGCGTGCTGGATCACGAGATTTACGGTCTGACTTCGCCGCTCCTGACCACCAGCGACGGCAAGAAGATGGGCAAATCTCAGGACGGAGCGGTCTGGCTGAACGCCGACATGCGTTCGCCCTATGAGTTCTGGCAGTTCTGGCGCAACACCACCGACGCGGACGTCGGGCGGTTCCTGAAACTCTACACCGAAATGCCGGTGGATGAGTGCGATCGCCTGGGTGCACTGCAGGGGTCCGAGATCAACGAGGCCAAAATCCGTCTTGCCAACGAAGTGACCACTCTGGCCCACGGTGCCACAGCCGCCGCGACCGCCGAAGCGACCGCGCGCGAAGTGTTCGAAAAAGGCGGTGTTGGGGGCGATCTTCCCACCCTGACCCTCAGCCCTGCTGAGCTGGGCGACGGCATGTCCATCGTGCAGATCATCGTTAAGTCGGGTCTGGCGAAGTCGGGGAAAGAGGCAAAGCGCCTGATCGCCGAGAACGGCGCCAAGCTGGATGACGCCCCGCTGACCGATGCAGGACTTATGATTGACGCGGGCGCCTTGTCGTCTCCGATCAAGCTGAGTGCCGGCAAAAAGCGTCACGCGCTGGTGCAACTGGGCTGATACAGGTCGCCGCTAAAGGAACTAACGGCCACCTAATCGGGTGGCCGTTTTCATTGCCGTTTATAAAGCGGGTGTGGTGTCCCGGGCGAGGTTAGCGCTTACCGCCGCCTTTGCCGCCACCGTTACCTTTGCCGTCACCGCCTTTTCCGCCGCCTTTGCCGCCACCTTTTCCGTCGCCGCCTTTGCCGCCGCCATGGCCGCCACCTTTTCCATCGCCGCCTTTGCCGCCGCCATGGCCGCCACCTTTTCCATCGCCGCCTTTGCCGCCGCCATGGCCGCCACCTTTTCC